>JADHQG010000043.1 GCA_016778045.1 Luminiphilus sp.
CTCTTTATCATCCTTGGTGTAACGACCGCCGAAATTCAAGGTCAGGTTGTCTGACAAACGCCAGTCAACGTCTGCAAAAACTGCCTAGGATTCACTCTCCTGTCGCGACTTCTGCAGGAGATCGAGAATCGTACCGGGCACCACAAAGCCGACCCAGCTGCGCAGCGGACTCTCGTATTCAGAATCCCACAGATAGCCACCAATCACTGCGTTGATGGGGCCATCGTTGTCCCAGGAAACGCGAATTTCATGAGTGGTTTGCTCGTAGGTCGCCGGCCGGTCGGTACCGTATAAAAACTCCGGAGTGCCGTCCCAGTTGGAGATGATCGTCTCGTCTGACTCATACGAGCCAAAGATGTAGTCCACCTTGATCGCGTCGGTGGCCTGCCAGCGGGCTTCAATAATATGGGTATCCGCATCGAAGGTGGCCAGCATCTCGGCCTCACGCGCCTGATCAGGCGTCGACGCCGCGAAGGCTTCACCACCCGGATCGGGAGGAATGTAACCAACGTTCGCGGTTTTGTAGCGACTGCCAGTGATGGTGGAACTCAAACTCGGTGAGCAGTACCCGTACGCCGAGCAGAACAAGTGCCGATTCTGGCCGGTGTTCAATAGCGGCGGCGTATCCTGATCGGTCTCCTCAAACTGACCCGTATACTCAAGTTCTAGGGAGTCAGTAGGCATCCACAGCGCGTTCAATCCAAGGGATTGATAGTCATTACGCCCCACATCGCGGCCCACGTAATCATTGTCGTAGTAGCCCTCTTGCTGATCCCGTTTGGCTGCCGACAGTTTGATCGCCAGGTTTTCACCCAGCCCAAAATTCACGATGCCGTCGGCATAGTAGGTGTCATACTTTTCATACCCCACGCGCACTTTACCGCCGAGCTCACCGGTCGGCCGGGACCGAGTGACATTGATCGCACCGCCAATGGTGTTCCGTCCAAACAACGTCCCCTGAGGGCCGCGAAGGACCTCCATGCTCTCAAGATCGATACTGCGCAGCAGGCTGCCCGCGTTGGAACCGATGAACATGTTATCCACGACGACCGCGACCGCCGGGTCAAAGTTCTTCTCAACGTCCGCTACACCGATACCGCGGATAAAAATCGCTGCGACGCCACCAGGTCCCTGCGCGGTATCGTCAATCACGATATTGGGGGAAATGTTTGCGAGGTCAGTGATATCCCGCGCAAACTGACCCTCAATTTCCGACTTGGTCAGCGCGCTGACCGCAAAACCCACGTCCTGCAGGTTCTCTGTCCGCTTTCTTGAGGTGACCACGACCTCCTCCAACACACCCTCTTGCGCCACGACAACCGGCGTAACGGGTAACGACACCACCGCCGCCAACACCGCTGCACCCAAGACCGATTTTTTGTTATGGACCCACATGTTTTGAACCTCTCTTTTCGTTGTCTTAACGTTATTGTTTTGCTGTGACGGCTTGATGTGGAGCCGCCGTTATTTTTATTGGGTTAGCCCTCGGGCGCACTCAAAGTGGTACCCGCGAACTGATTGAAATAGTGAATCGTGACCTCGCGCTCAAGAATTTTCCAAACGCCCTCTCGCCGCTGGTAGCGGTCACGGTAAGTAGCACCAACAAAGGTCGCCTCAGAGCTATCGTTTAAAAGGCCCATGCAATCGACGTCGCATAGTCCTTGCGCATTATCAGCATCGGTGAATTCGATCACCAGGTTTGAGGTCACATGCTGCGACTGGCTCCATGCAGGCCACAGCACTTCATGAATCGCCTCGTGAATACCATCATGTCCAGAGAAGTCACCAAACGGAGGACCGATCTTCCATAGGCAATCGTCCCACCAAATAGCCAAGAAACGCGCGTAATCACGCTTATCGAAACCGTGGCAGTAATTGCTCACCAGAGCCTCGATCTCATGCCTCGACTCAAGACGATCCAACCGCGTCAGCGGTTCATCGCTCATTGGTAAACCTCTCTCACACCAATATTGAGCGCTGTGCCGCGTCTTTTTTGGGCGACCGGTGAGTCGCGACAACCTGTTGGTTAAAAAGACGTTTCGGCAACGCCGCTCTTCACTATCATTATCGAACGAGCAACACGCTTGCTTGTCGCTAGCAAGCCAGAATCACGTTAGGCCGTCAAGGCCTAACGGCGCTCAAGCAGAGAAAATCAGCTTGTTAGTCGCCTGGCGCCCTGCGGGAGTTTGCGTGACCAACTGGATGCACTGCAGCTCAGCGTCAACGGGGTGTGCGGCACAGACCGGGTGGTAGCGGGTGTTGCGTTGTTGCGGGACACGACCGAGGTTTTGTACTGCCTGCTCTATATCTCGCGCCGCCCAACTCTGGCCATGCGATGCGCCCGCCGCACGGGTGATACTCTCATTGATCAAAACACCGCCCAGATCATTGGCACCGGCGTTGAGCATCTGTAGCGCGCCCTGTCTGCCCAGCTTGACCCAAGACGCCTGGAGATTGGGAATGACCCTGCCCACCGTCAGCCGGATGATCGCGTGCATGAGGCGCGCCTCTCGCCAGGTCGGCCCCGGGCGCGACTGACCTCGACGATAGATGGGTGCGCCCTCACTGACAAACGGCAACGGCACCACCTCGGTAAAACCGCCGGTGCGCTCCTGCAACGCGATGACGCGCTGCCAATGTGTGACCCAGGAATCTGGGGTATCTACATGGCCAAACATGATCGTGGCGGTGCTAAACAAACCCTGCTCGTGTGCCGCTTCCATCACCTCGAGCCAGCGCTCGGCCGAGACCTTGTCTGGACACAAGATGTCCCGCACACCGGCGTCCAACACTTCCGCCGCGGTACCCGGCAACGAATCGAGACCCACGTCTCTTAAAAGCCCCAGATAGTCGTCGACTGCCATACCCAGTGTCGTCGCACCCTGGTCAATCTCCAGAGGCGAGAAAGCATGAACATGAATCTCAGGCGCCACTTGTTTTACGGTGCGCACAATATCGATGTACGTCTGCCCCGTGTAATCAGGGTGGATGCCGCCCTGCAGACAGACCTCCGTGGCACCGAGCTGAACCGCTTCGAGCACCCTGCGCCGCAGCTCCTCGCCATCGATGTCATAAGCCTGACGTCCCGATGCAACCTCACCACCGCCTTTGGAAAAAGCGCAGAACTGGCAGCTGTATTGGCACACGTTGGTGTAATTGATATTGCGGTTGATCACGTAGGTAACCTGCTCACCGACCTGCCGCTGGCGAAGTTCATCCGCCGCCTCACAGAGGGTATCGATGTCGGCGCCGCGCGCGGTAAACAGGCGCGCAATCGACTCGTCGTCAACAGCCTCCTCTCTTAGGCAGGCATCCAAAATCGGCGCAAGGGCACGATCTGCAACACTGCTGCAAACATGAGCGGTGACCGGCGGCGCCTCGGAGATACCGGCGCGCCAGTCATCGCCTCGGACTAACCCCGTCGCGTCAGCCTGCTCGAGCACCCGGCTCCTTACAGCGGCGTCCAACCACAGGTCGGATTGCAGATATTGGGGATAAACGGTCAGCCTGGGCACTAAATGCTTCTGCCGTGTGGCCGTTGCGGCGCGCAACGCTTCAAGACTGGGCCATGGTGCTTCGGGATTCACAAAGTCGGGGGTTACCGGAGATACACCCCCCCAGTCATTAATCCCCGCATCGATAAGATGCCCGAGCTGTCCGGGACTCAGATTCGGCGGCGCCTGAACACTGATTTCCGCTGGCAGCTGCAGCCGCGCCTGAGTCACCGTCCACAGCAACTCCTCAAACGTCGCGTTGTCGACGTCTGCCATGCGCGTACCGGGCTTGGCGCAAAAGTTCTGGATGATCACTTCCTGAATGTGGCCGTAGCGCTCATGAAGCCTTCGGATATTCTGCAGATCACGCAAGCGCTCCTGCCGCGTCTCTCCAATGCCGACCAACAAGCCTGTTGTCATCGGGATCCGCAGCGCCCCCGCGCGCGCCAGCGTGAGCCAACGACGGAAGGGATTTTTGTCAGGCGAGCCATAATGCGGGCCGCCTTGAGCGCACAGTCGATATGCACCGCTTTCCAGCATCAAGCCCATTGACGCGGCGACCGGTCGCAACCTCTTGAGCTCAGAGCGACTGAGCGTGCCCGCATTCACATGCGGCAACAGCCCCGTGTGCTCAATGATTTGCTCCGCCACCGCAACCACATAGTCGATCGTCGTTGCGAACCCGTGGTCAGCCAACCATTCTCTGGCCGCTCGGTATCGACGCTCCGGCTTTTCGCCCAAGGTCAGGAGCACCTCACAACAACCGGCGGCAGCACCCTCACGGACGGTCTTTAGAATCTCCTCTATGCCGAGGTAAAGGGGCGATAGCTGCGATGGTGTTTTAGCGAAGGTGCAGTAATGACAGACATCCCGGCATAGCTGCGTCACCGGTATGAAAACCTTGGGGCTATAGGTGATTGCGGAGCCGTAATGCGCATCGCGGAGCGCGCGGGCACGTGTGCCCAGCGTGTCGTTCATTTCCACGACATCACCGCCGTCAGTCAGCGCCATCAGCAATGACGTGCTGCTCCATTCTTCTTGTGTTGCCCCCATACCGCCGCCACTCTAACGCTTTAAGGTGGGCTTTGGGTAGCGGTCGGAGACAACTCAGCCGCATGCAGCTTGCACCACTGTTGAGTGTGATACCCCAGATCTCCGGCATCCTTATGCAAGTAGCCCAAGTCGCCTGGCTCATCGATATCCCGCAACAGACCGGCACGGGCAACTGGTTTGAGCGACATCCCCGCTGCCGATGCCGCCTGAGCGTGTCGCGCGTAGCTGTCTTCCCCGAAGCACAGCGGCAAAGCTTGATGCTGCCACCGCAACAACGCATTGGTGCCGACGCCTGCCGCATCCGATGCGATCACGGCATACTCTCCTGCGGCGACCTGTTCCATCTGTGCGATGTCAGCGGCCTGCAGCAGCGGTAAGTCAGCATGAATAAAAACGAGCGCGGGCGTGTCGAGTCGAGTCGCCACTGCTTCAAGCGCGGCATTCAGACCGGCAGTTCCCAGATCGGCCTCATCCCACAGTGTGATGCCACCTGACAAGTGCAGTGCATCAGACCAGCCTGCCCCACAAATCACGTGAACTTCATCAATGACTGTGCAAGACGACAAGCTGGACATCACATCCAATGCCATGGCCTCGACCAACGCCCGGCGCGCCTGCTCACCGAGAACCGTTGCCAGTCGTTGCTTGGCCTCATTGAGTGACTTCAGCGCCACAACTGCATCAAGCATTGTCGCCCGCTGCCTCCAGAAGCCACTGTGCAAATGCCTGCGCACGCTGGGGCGTGGACATCACTGTCTGTGCCAGGCGCACATCCAGATCCGCCGCCGCACCCTCTTCAAATAACGCGCGATCTGTCTCATCGCAGACCCACGTGTCGATCAAATCCGGGTAGCGCAGACGCATCCATTCGACCCATCCCTGGGCTGATACGGTTAGGCCTAGTTCGGTCATGATTTTTGCGGCCGGTCCCTTGAGCGCTTTCCCACCAATGATGGGCGAGACAGCCATCACGCAACGTGCGCGCTGACGCAGCACCTTCGTCATCTGAGGAATTTCGAGGATGGGAGCCAAGCTCAGAAACGGATTGGAGGGGCCGAGCACGACGTCGAAGCCGCGCTCACCGTATTGCTCCAACAGTGCGGCGAGCGATGCAGTGGGCAGAGCTTGCTCAATACCGCGATAGTGAATACCCGTGAGCACGGGCTCGCAGCGATGCTTAACGAAATACTCCTGAAAACCCAGTTCCCCCTCTGCGGTTTGCACGCGGGTCCGAACCGGATGCTCGGTCGCCGGCACAACGGTGAGTGTTGTCGGGACCGCCAAGCGCCCAGCGAGCTGCGCCGTCACCTGCGCCAGTGAACCTCCCTGCGAGAGCAAGTCGGACCGCACTAGGTGAAGCCCCAAGTCTTTGTCACCTAATTGAAACCAACTCGGTCCGCCAAGTGCGCTCAGCGTGTCGAAGACCTCCCAGCTTTCACCGGCGCGACCCCAGCCTTTCTGCGAGTCAATGTTGCCCGATGCGGCATAGATGACGCTGTCAGTGTCTGGGCAAATCAGCAGGCCCAGATGCTCAAAATCATCTCCGGTATTGGTGACCACGATAACGGGTCGATCCGTTACCACTGCCGACAGCGCGCCGGCTAACTTGGCGCCACCACCGCCACCGCTGAGCAGAACAAGGGGCAAAGCCTCGCCCGCCACACGTTCAGGAGCCGTCATCTGAACATGTCCTGCTCACGCTCGCGTAGCAAATCTCGAGACGACCCATCTGCAGCCCGCCTCAGCGCGACGCCTTGCGCCCACACCACCGGCGTGCCCTGATCTGTCTCCCCTTGAACAAGCGATGCCGCGGCCGCTAGCGAATCAGCAACCGCCGGTGCTGTGACTTGCATCACTCTGCCGTCCAGGTCGCGCTCGCCCACCTGATCCCAGACCGATTGCAAACCCGCCACTCCGATAGCAAAGCCGACCGTACCCATCCGCCAAGGGCGCCCAAGGCTGTCATTAATAATCACTGGCACCGACACGCCGAACGCGTCAGACATGGCGCGAGATAATGCTTTAGCACTCGCATCAGGGTCTTCTGGCCACAGCAGGACATGCTGTGCGCTGTGCGTCGGCAACACCCCGACATTCGAAGTGTCGATACCCGCGTTGGCCAAGATATGACCCGAGCGGTGCTCAGCGATGATCAGACCCGGCCGCACTCTGATGATGGCAATCGATTCCTGCAAAATGAGCTCGACCAAACGAGGATCCTTGCCGGTCTCGGCCGCCAGCGCCAGGGCTTCGGCGCTCTCCTGAACGTCATCAAGACAGACCAGCCGCCGCTCTGACTTCGACACCACTTTTTGCGCCACGATCAATACCGACGTGTCGTCCACGGTCACAGCCTGGCTCCGGGTACACGCGATAATAAGATCCCCGAGCGCGTCGCCGGCCGCCACTGCAGGCAGGCCCTGAAGCGGCGTCAGGTGAAGTGACGCTGCCTTCACGTCGTCAATCGATGCCGGTCAAGCGCAGCCCCGCATGGGTTTTATACTGCTTGTTGATGTTGATCAGCACAGACGTCAGGGCTTCGGCTGCCGCCGCGTTGTGAATCAATCCCGCGTGAAAGCCGCGCATGCCCATGGACTCGATCAGATCAATGACAGTCTGCCGTGCGGTTTTTTCATTGCCCGTGACCAGTACATCGCAAGGTATATCCATATCTGCCTGCAGATGGGCCGCCGCGACGTTCTGCAAGGCACTCACAACATGCACGTCTTCGCCCAGCAGCGTCTGCGCAATCATGCCTGCGCTTCCCTCCGGAGGGAGCTGTACCCGCGCCACACGGGGTGGCACCAGAGGCACCGTTACGTCCACCAATACTTTGCCCTGAACGGCACCCTTGATGCTTTCGAGCGTCGGCGTGTGGGCGCCAAAGGGCACCGTGACAAACACCACCTCACCGCGCTGTGCGGCACTCTCATTGTCCAAGCCTTCGATAGGCGGGTGCGCAACACCACGCTGAGCCAGCTCTGCTGTCAATGCCTCGGCCGCCTCCACGGCTTGCTCTGATTTTCTGGATCCGACCAGCACAGTGTGTCCCGCTTTCGCCAGACGCAGCGCCAGGCCGCGCCCAAGATCTCCGGTACCGCCGACAATACCAATCGACGGTTTTGAATTGGATGACATAGTTTTAACCTCTATTGTGGCGTGGTCGTTGACAAGGTTCAGGGCGTTGGCGATAGTGACCCACGCAACTTGCTGAACACAAGTAAGTTTAGCTCAGACTGATTCGTGAGAAGAGTCAGCCAATAAAAAAAGCGGTCTGCCTGACCGCCTGGGACATGAGTGTACTGGAGTATCGGCCTCAAGGCAGGGGTACTCGCCAGCAGGAGAATTATATGAGCACCTCACATTCTGCAGACTATGACGTGATCGCTGTCGGTGCAGGCTTTGCCGGCATATCGCTGAGCTACCACCTTCGAGAAGCGGGCTTCAACGTCAAAGTGTTTGACCGCGCCAGCGAAGTGGGCGGCACGTGGGCTTGGAACAAATATCCCGGCGCTGCGACTGACAGTGAGTCCTACTACTACTGCCTGACATTCTCTAAAGAAGTCCTTCAGGAGTGGTCTTGGAGCAAACGCTACTCGGGTTGGGAAGAGACGCAGAACTACCTGAAATTCGTCATGGACAAGTTCTCACTCTGGCCCATGTTCCAATTGAGCACCGAAGTAGAAAGCGCCGAATTCAATAGCGAAACAGGCTTGTGGAACGTTCGCACCCAAGGCGGGGAAACCCATACCGCCAAGTACTTTGTCAGCGCCATGGGCATGATTTCACAGCCAGTGATACCCAACATCGCTGGGCAAGATCGATTTAACGGTCCGATCTTCCACTCCTCACGATGGCCAGAAGGCCTCGATGTAGCGGGCAAGCGCGTCGGCATCATTGGTGCGGGCGCCACGACGGTACAGATGCTACCCGAGGTCGCGAAAACCGCCGCACAGGTCACGGTGTTTCAACGCACACCCAACTTTGTACTGCCCGCCATGCAAAAGGACATGACGCCTGAGTGGGAAAAAGAGATCAAAGACAACTACGACGAAATCATCGCCAAAGCGCGTAATCACATGTTTGGCATGGCCTTTGAACAACCTCCGGGGCGCAACGCCGTCGACACGCCGCCCGAGGAGGTCCAGCGTATTTTTGAAGAGCACTGGAAAGGCAGCTTCCGCTGGGTATTTGAAACATTCGATGACCTGCTCGGCAGCGCGGAGGCGAATCAAATGGCCTCTGACTTCATCACCAGTAAGATCGCTGAGAAAGTGGATGACCCCGAATTAGTCGAGCTACTCACGCCCAAAGGCTATCCGCTCTTTGCCAAGCGCCCGCCGCTGGATCACGGCTACTACGAGGCTTACAACCGCGACAACGTGAAGCTTGTGGACATCAAGGATCGCGAGCCGATCCAAGAGATCACCGAGACCGGCATCCAGACGACCGAGAACCTCTACGAGTTTGACATCATTGTCTTGGCGACGGGTTTCCAAGCCTACACCGGCGCGCTGGAAGCGATCGACATTCGGGGCAGCGACGGCCGGACCCTTCGCGAGAAGTGGGACGAAGAGTCCAAGTCCATCATGGGTGTCTACGCCGCCGGCTACCCCAACTTCTTTATGATTACCGGCCCTCAGGCCCCCTTCGCCAACCTGCCAACCTCCATCGAGCAAAACGTGGCCTACATTACGGACTGCATCCAAAAGATGGAGTCCGACGGCTACGACCTCTTCCAGCCAAGCGAAGAGGCAGAAGACGAGTGGTCAGCGCACACCGCCGAAATTCACGAGCAGACGCTGATGGCTCAGGGAGACAAGGTGAATTCGTGGATGATGGGCGCCAACCTCGAAAAGAGAAAGCCGCGCGTACTGGTCTACTTTGGCGGCGCGCATATCTACTACGACAAATTGCGCGAGTCAGCAGACGGCGGCTTCCCGGAGCTGTCCTTCAGCAAAAGCGCTGCCTGAGGCAGTCAAGCTCGGCCGCCATACTCGGCGGCCAGTGCATTCACCAGGCGATCGAGGTCACCCACGGGCAAGCGATTAATGCCCGCCGCTGCCGCCCGACCCCCACCGGTTTCAAATTGTGAGCAAACCGCTTCGGCGCCTGTACGTCGTTCAAAAGGCGCCCTCACGCTCACCAGAAATGCACCGTCATCCCGCTCGGTCAGTACGGCGTGAGCACGGTGCGGATACGCGCGCACCAGATCATTGCTGAACACGCCACTGACACGCCGTGCCCAGGATGCATTCGGTAATTGATACACGGCGAAACCAGGCTGGACATGCACTGGTGCCAGCGCTTCCGAGGCGGCCACATCTTCCCGGTAACCGTCCTGCAATTTCCTGAACGCGTCAGACGCCACAAACGCAGCCGGGTTCCGGGCCGCATACAAAGCGCCATAGAGCTCCGCCGGATGGAAATGCAGATCTTCCAAGGACGGCCCGTAACCGTTGTAATTGAGACAGATACCCAGCTCGCGGAGCTGCGCGGTATCGCGATCGGAGAGGCCGGCTTTTCTCGCCACCTGGCTGGCCGGCTCATCAAGATTATCGCCAAAGGCACCCGTGATCGCCCATGCCACCTGCGCACCGCGAAGGCGACCATTCACCAAGAGCGCCGTGCACACCTCGGGCGCCTCACTGATAGTGACAGTGAGATTGGGGTGTTCAGGAATATCCCCCGCGGCGTGATGGTCAACGTAGTCGACCATCACGCCGTTCGCGAGTAACTGGTTAAGCGCGTCTTTGTTTTTGACCATGGAGATATCGAGCACGGTCACCGTGTCACCCGGCTCCGCTACAACTCTCTCCAACAGGGCAATATCACGCTTGATGCCGGTGATGCGAGTTGAAACCAGCGGCTCTTCCAATCGCAACTGCAACAGCGCACAGATGCCGTCAGCGTCACCGTTAAACACGTCGTAATGCATGCGGGAAGTCTAATTGGAAGTTCAGGTCTTTGCCTAATCACTTAGCGGACGGGGAGCAACCCGAGTATTCTCTTGCCTCGGATTGACTGAGGGAGGGTGCCATGGAGCTGTCACTGAAGGGCAAAAAAATACTGATCACCGGTGCCGGCGCGGGCATTGGCCTAGCCTGCGCGAAGGCGTTTGTAACGGCGGGGGCAGACGTGGCCATCTGTGACGTAGAACAAGCACGGTTGGACGAGGCGCTGGCATCGCTCACCGCCATTGGCGGGAACCACTATGGTCAGCTGTGTGATGTGGCCAGCGCCGAAGCGGTAGCAGACTTCTTCGCCAACAGTCTGAAGGCGCTGGGGGCACTGGATATCGTGCTCAACAATGCTGGCGTCGGCTCACCGCTGGTGCCGCTCGAGGAAACCGACGAGGCCGACTACGACCGGCTGATGGGTATCAATCTCAAGGGTGTGTGGCTCTGCATGCGCGAGAGTCTCAAAGTCATGTCGCCTGCCGGTTCAGGACATATCATCAACATGGCCTCCGCGTTGAGCAAAACCACCTTCCCAGGCGCGGGACTGTATGTCGCATCAAAGTACGCCGTTGGCGGTCTGACCCGCAACACAGCCGTAGAATATGGAGAATCTGGCATTCGCGTTAATGCCATCTGCCCCGGCTTCATCGAGACGCCCCTGCTGAGGGAGTCCATCCCAGAAGACGAACGCGCACACCTCGCCAGCCGTCATCCCATGAACCGTCTTGGCACCCCAGAGGACGTGGCCAAAGCCGCCATGTGGCTGGCGAGCGACGCCTCGAGTTTTGTCACCGGCATGTTGTTTTCGGTAGACGGTGGCTGGACAGCGATATAAAAAACCATCACAGGCACTGACACCGTTTTGTCATTTTTAGCGTATACGCTCAGGAAAGTTGGCCGAGGGTATGAACCATGACCATCTCGCTGGACGACCCACTCTTCAAGCATTTTTTGGAAGAGCGCCCCACGCTCACTTATGCTGAGCCCACAGATCCTTGGCTCGCACGCCATCTGATTCGCACTATCGAGAACGTCTTTGGACGGCGCAAGGTACAAAAGCTTTACGACACTTTAAAGTCACAACCCTTTGAACTCACTAGATTTTTTGAAGATGCCGTGGCGCAAACACGCATCGATCTTCGCTACGACAGTGACCAGCTAAACAAGATACCCTCATGCGGCCCGCTGGTGATGGTTGCCAATCACCCCTTTGGCGTCATGGACGGCACCATCCTGTGTCATTTTGCGGCACAGGCGAGAGGTGACTTCAGGATCTTGATTAACGCACTGCTCTGTCGGGACAAGGATCTGGCTCCGCACTTTCTACCGGTCGATTTCTCATCAAGCAAAGCGGCCATGAAGAATAACGTGGCGATGGGGCGCCGTGCCCGCGAGGCCATTGCTGCAGATATTCCAGTGCTGATCTTCCCGTCCGGATTTGTTTCCACCGCGAACAGGTTTGGGATAGGCCAAGTAGTCGACGCGCCTTGGACCACCTTTGCCGCTAAGCTCATCAGTGACGCTCGCGCCAATGTCGTACCTGTCTTCTTCCATGGCCAGAACAGCCGTTCCTTTCATATCGCTTCGCACTTATCAGAGTCATTGCGCATGGCCCTTCTCATTCGTGAAGCCCAGGCCCGCTTTGGTACCCGCTTTGACGTCACAATCGGGGATACCCTGCCCTATGGAGCCTTGGAAGGCATTAAGGGGCGCAAAGCATTGACTCATTACCTCTACGATGCCGTCCAAAAGTTGGGCGAGGCTCAGTCAGCCGGAGTTGGATGACGCCGCTAAACGCGTGCGTTCCTGCAGGTAACGCGGGTTTTTGACACAATCAGGGCTCAATCAAGGAGCCCGTCATGCCCGTACTCACCCTCGATCAGATTGAATCCCTCTGCTTTGATGCGCTGAAGCGAGCGGGTGCCAGCGACGAACAGGCGGCTATCGTCGCCGAAGAGATCATGGACGCAGAGGCCGAGGGCATCCGCAATGTCGGGCTTGGCTACCTGCACCTGTACCTCAAGCATCTCCGCTGCGGCAAAGTGAACCCAGCCGCGGCGCCGAAAATCGTCAAAACCTCGGAATCGACCACCGTGGTCGATGCGGACTTTGGCTTTTGCCACCACGCGTATGTGATTGCCGAGGAGCGGCTCATTGAGACGACCCGCGCACAGGGCGTGGGACTCATGTCAATTCATCGGTCCTCATCGGCGGGCGTGCTGGGATGGTTTGTGCGACGCCTCGCGCGCGAGGGTTTGGTATCGCTGATGTTCGCCAATAGCTCCAAGGCCGTGGCGGCCCACGGCGGCAAGGTGCCCTTCTTTGGCACCAACCCCTTCGCGATGGGCGCGCCGCGCGCGGGTGATGAACCGCTGGTAATCGATATGGCCACAGCCTCGACCGCACGGGTGAATCTGGTGCGCGCCGCCGCAGAGGGCCGTGAGATTGAGCCCGGCCATGCGATCGACCCAGATGGCAACCCCACCACGGATCCCGCTGCAGGGTTACAGGGGGCGCAACTCCCTGTGGGCGGACCCAAAGGCTTTGGTCTGGGCTTAATGGTGGATGTGCTGGCCGGCGTACTCACTGGCAGCAACTGCTCTTATGAAGCCTCGATGTTCGCAAACACCGAAGGCGGCCCCCCTAATGTCGGTCAAACCATCATCGCCATGGATCCGGCCTTTTTCGGCGAGGGGTTTGTCCCCCATCTGGAAACGATGTTTAGCGCACTCACTGAGGGCAACGACGTGCGGATCCCCGGCGAGCGCCGCGGGGTTGAGCGTCTGAAGCATGAAGCAGAGGGCGTTGAGGTGCCGGAGACGCTGTTAGAGCAAATTGAGGCGCTGGCGGCCGGCGGCTAGCGCGACAGAATTACTCGAGCCACTCGCCCATCGCATCTTCAGTCGCCTCCCACACATAGCGGGCAAGGGATTGATCTACAAAAATCGAAAACACGGACTGGCCGTCGTCACTTTGATGGGCGGCGACAATCACCGATACCCGGGCCGCCTGTGTTTGAGCGACGCTGCCCAGCGGGAAGTCGGCGTCTGAGAGATCCACGCCGCAGAGCTTCGCCATAACCTCGGCTCGCGGCTCTCCTGCCAACTGCAGCCACGCGTGACTGTGCTGGCAATACAGCGGCCAGACGCCAGCCGCAATGGCTTCGGATGCCGGTCGGCCTGATGAGGCCTCGCTAGCCGGTTGTAACAGCCAGAACTCGCGATGACTCAGTGACATCACAAAGCCTGACTCACCGCTGGCAACAATCTGGTTCGGCGCATCCGGAAGTGCGTGCCCCTGACTCAATAGCCATTCCCGAGCACCGGCGCCCCGCACACCCTCTCGACGGGCAAGTGACAGATCACGCAGCAGCAAGCCGCCGGGTCCCTCGATCACCCCGCAACCTTCTAACGGACTGCGCGGGTTCACAACGCTTGCCTCGCGTTGTCGGGGTCGTAAAAAGGTAGGGCTTCAACGCGCGCCTGCACCAGCACCCCACCCTCGGTGCGAATCGCAATGCGATCGCCCGGGTTTGCATCATCGGGGTGCGCGTAGGCCAGGCCGATGATCTGATTGAGCGTGGGCGAGATCTCGCAGGAGGTGACGTTACCCACAATGTCGCCGTCCTTAATCACCAGGTGCCCTTCCAACGGCCTGGGCGCCGTAAGATCCAGTGAAAACCCGACCAGCTGCCGGATGGGATGGGAGGCTGCGAGAATATCCACCGAGCGGCGCCCCACAAAATCGGGCTTGGTGCGATTCATCGCCCAGTCGAGCCCCACTTCACCCGGGTGTGTCATGCCATCGGTATCCTGCCCGACAATGATGTGGCCCTTTTCCAGCCGCAGGAGACGCTGTGCCTCGACACCAAAGGGTGTGATATGCCATTGCGCGCCGGCCTCCATGACCGCGTCCCACAATGCGGCGGCGAACAGGCTCGGCACGTGGAGCTCGTAGCCCAGCTCCCCCACAAACCCCACCCGCATCAAACGTGCGGGAATACCCGCCACATCGCCCTCTCTGCAACCGAGATACGGAAAAGCATCAGCACTGAGATCAATCGAACAGTCCAACGCCTCGAGCACCGCGCGGGCATCCGGCCCTGCGATGTTGATGGCCGAGAAAGCTGCCGTGACATTGGTAATGTCGACGGACAACCGCCATTGCGCGTTCCAGCGCAGCATCTCGCGATACACCCGGTCGACCCCGCCCGTCGTCGCGGTGACGTAAAAATGATCCTCCGCAAGCCGCGCGGCAACGCCATCGTCGATGACCACCCCTTGCTCACTGACCAATACCGCATAGCGAGTGCGCCCTACGGGCTGCTTAAGGAACCCGAAGGTATAGAAACGATTCATGAACTCGGCAGCGTCGGGACCACGAAGCTCGAGTCCACCCAAGGTGCTGACATCGATCACACCAACGCCCGTCCTCACCGCCATGACCTCCTCGGCCACACAGCGCAGCTTGTCATCTGGCTCACCATAAAATGCGGGTCGCCCCCAGAGCCCTGCAGGCATCCACTGCGCGCCCGCGGCATCGTGGCGGTCCGCGATCGCCGTCTGTCGATGGGGGTGGAACCGTCGCCCGGCGATGTGGCCCAGCGCTTCCGGCTTGACCGGAGGCCGCGCCGTGGTGACGCCGGTTTCACTCACTGTGCGATCAGTGGCCTTTGCCACCAAGCGCGCAGTGGGTAGCGCAGCATGTCGGCCCTGCGAGGGGCCCATACCCACTGTCGAGTAGCGTTTTACCAGCTGCACATCGCGGTAACCCAGCCGGGTCGCGTTCACGATGTCTTTGATTTGCAGGTCCTCGTCGAAATCGACGAACTCCCTGCCCTTGGGATGCGGGAAGATGGGCCAGGGGTGATTCACCTGCGCGGCGCAGGTAACGGGCTCATCCTCATCGGCACTGATATCAATGCAACGCAGCGCGGCCCGCGCCGCGTTGCGGCCATCCGCCAATACTGCGTCCAATGAGTGAATACTGTTCACGCTGCCCGCCAAAACGAGCCCTGCGGGCATTCCGCTCAAGGCAAAGGCCGCACGGTCGTCGTGATAGTCCAGTTTTGCCCCGGCCTGACACGCCAGCTGGTAGGCCGGCATAAAGCCCGCACTCATGGCCAGGACCGCGCAATCAGTTTGTGCGATCAACTCACCCACCTCGCCCTGCGCATCGATGCGATGGATGTCGACACTGCACAAAGACTGACTCTCTGAGTCACGCCGCGCGGTGTAAACCGTGGCACCCATATGGACCGTGA
>JADHQG010000044.1 GCA_016778045.1 Luminiphilus sp.
CCCCTCCAAACCCATGGCACCAAACTCACCTTGCGGCCAACTGGCGGCATACCTTGGCACCTCAAATGAGCCGCCTGTCAGGGCCATTGCGCCCAAGCCATAAGCGCGCCGCAAAAAGATAGCCACAATCGGCTGAGTGAGTGTTGCACCCGCAATAAAGAGGTCTGACATCACTCGCGGCGCACCGGCCGCTTCACTGTCAGGCCCCACCATAAAACCGGGCGTGTCGATCAGCGATACCACCGGCAGACGCCAGCGCTCTGCGAGCTGATACATCGCCGTTGCCTTGATCGCGGATTCGCCATCAATCGCGCCGCCCAAATGACGGCAATCACTCGCAAGCACCGCAACAGCGCGACCCTCGACCCGTGCAAGCCCTGTGATAATTGCGCGTCCCGTGTCCGGTCGCGTCTCGATGAAGGACTCCGTATCGAAGAGGTGTCGGATGATTTTGCGTACGTCGAAGGCATAGCGGCGGTTAGTAGGCATCAGCGCGGCCAACTCTGATTGATCAGCCACCTGCCAATCCGTCAGCGAACCCTGCACACAGGCGAGCAAACGTTTGGCGACCTCGGTCGCCTCGGCCTCGTCGGCGACGACAATATCCACTACACCGTTTTCGCGATGCACCGAGACGGGACCAATATCCTGCGGCTTCCAGCTGCCGAGGCCACCGCCCTCAATCATCGCCGGACCGGCCATGCCAATGCAGCTCGCCTCAGTGGCAATACGAAGATCTGCAGCACCAAAAAGCGCCGCATTGCCGGCAAAGCAGTAGCCATGATTCACCGCGATCCGTGGTACCTGCCCTGCCAGCGCCGCCCAGCGATGAAAGGTGGGCACGTTCAATCCTGCCATCGACACCAATACATCGGTATCGCCTGGCCGACCGCCGCCGCCCTCGGTATACATGACAATGGGCAAGTGATCCCGCTCGGCGATCTCCAGCATCCGGTCAATTTTGCGGTGATGGAAGTAGCCCTGCGTGCCCGCTAACACCGAGTAATCATTAATGATCAGCGCGGTCTGACTCCGCTTGTCATTAAACAAATCGCCATTAACTGGGCCAACTGCCGTGATGACCGCATCGGCTGCCGTATCGGCGTACAGGGCGTCTCCCTCACGTCTCGTGCGCTGCGCCGCAACCGCCAGCTGGCCATACTCTGAGACGGGCCCGCCATCGGTGAGATCCGCGAGGTTCTCGCGGGCAGTGCGGCCCCCGCGAGCGTGCCGCTTGTCGACCGCCTCAGCGCGCGCCTCGTCAGTCGTCTTTGCAAGCCTGTCCTCTAACCCAGCGTATGGGTTGTTTTGTTCGTCACTCATGGGGGTCTGTCTATCCGGTTAGCGGGCGGTTCCCTTCATGACAGGCAACCTGGCAGGGCCCACTGGTTGACTTCAATCACGGAGTTTTGCAGAATCGCGCGCCTCACAGATTTCCTTATGTGGCTACGTAGCTCAGCTGGTTAGAGCACAGCATTCATAATGCTGGGGTCGGTGGTTCAAGTCCACCCGTAGCTACCATTTCTCCTCACTCCACCCGGTACGATTTGCGGTCAGAGCGGATATGGTTAAGCATCTCGGGTCAAAGCGTGAACAGCCCGACGCTTGCATCTATAATTTGGTAAACCTGAAAATTCAGAGTAGTCATTATGTCTCGAGTCGTTGTAGCAGGAGTCGTTGAATTTCCACCTGAGGTCCGGGATGAAGCTCTGGTCAAAGGCAAGGCACTGATCGACGGCGCTTATACCGAAAAAGGCTGCATTCACTATCTCTGGACCGCTGACCTCAACCACCCCGGTCGCGTGGTGGTGTATGAAGAGTGGGAGAGCGAGGCTGACTTGGAGGCTCACCTGAAGGGCGAGTGGTACCTCAATATGTTCGGCCACCTCGCGCAATACAACATACTCAACGCCGAGACCAACAAGTTCCGGGTGGAAATCAAAGAGCCGGTCTATGGCGAGGACGGCGTCGCGACCGGGTTTTTCTCTGACGAACAGTCGTAGCACTAGTCACCGAACTCACCTTACAACTTCAACTTTGTCTGCACGCGCGCCATGCGGTTCGTAACAGGGGCATTGGCCACGCGCTTTAGCGCGCCCGCTTTCTCGAGCCCATCGTGAACTTGCTACCTCAGCGCCTGCGAACCCACTGATCCCGCAAAATGCCCCGCTGACCGGCTTTCGAGAAGCCGCTCGGTTCAGCGTTGCTAACATCACAGACCATAACGATAAAAAATTTGGGGCAAGTGTCAGGGTATGGCTGAAGCAAACCGCATTCCTATCGGGCAGAAGATCGCATTTGGCATTGGCATGCTTGCCAACCAAATGTTTCCGGCTGCGCTCAGCATCTTTATGGTGATACTGGTCCAAAGTTTGGGCATGAGCCCGTTTCTCTGGGGCCTGATCTTTTTTCTGCCCAAACTGGTGGACTGCATCACCGATCCCGTCATGGGATTTATTTCTGACCGGACTGTCTCGCGGTGGGGTAAAAGGCGGCCCTATATCTTTATCGGCGCCATCCTCTCAGGCCTCTCGTACATTGCAATGTGGCAACTCTCTGCGGACAACAGCGAGCTGTACAACTTTGTCTACTTTTTATGCTGGTCCTGCGTCTTTTTTATTGGCCTGACTATTTTTAGTGTGCCCTATGTCGCCATGGGCTATGAGATGAGTGATGACTACCATGAGCGCACCCGACTCATGGCGGTAGCGCAATGGATTGGTCAGTGGGCCTGGGTTATTGCCCCATGGTTCTGGATTGTCCTCTACGATCCCGAGTGGTTCGACAGTGCGACCGAGGGCGCCAGGACGCTGTCTATTTGGGTCGGCGCGGCGTGCATGCTACTGGCGATGGTGCCAGCCATTTTCTGTCGTAGCGGTGCTGTCTCGGTGGACAACAGCACGCCGCACCGCAACGAGACACTGGGAGCCGCGGTCAAAGAGCTGCTGCAGGGCATTGTGATTACCTTACGTTGCCGGCCGTTCCAACAAATTTGCATCGCAACCTTCTGTATCTTTAACGCCTACAACACCGTCGCGGGTTTCGCCTGGTTCATCATCGTGTATTACATGAATCAGGGTGATCCAGCGTTGGCAGGGGTGTGGCCCACATTATTCGGCAGCGTCTCGGCACTGTGTACCTGCTTCTTAGTGATCCCGACCATCAATTGGATGGCGCAAAAATACGGTAAACGCACGACCTTTATGGTGACCCAATCAGTGTCTATTTTGGGTTACCTACTCTTTTGGTGGAGCTTCAACCCCAGCAACCCCTACCTCATGTTTTTACCGATACCGATTTTTGCCTTCGGTATCGGTGGACTGTTTACGATCATGATGTCCATGACCGCAGATATCTGTGATCTCGATGAGTTGCAGACCGGAGAACGTCGCGAAGGTTTATTCGGTGCAATCTACTGGTGGATGGTGAAGTTCGGGCTTGCCTTCGCAGGATTGCTCAGTGGCTTCATTCTGGGCTTCATCGGCTTTGATCAGAATATCGCCATCCAAACCGAGGAGACGCTGGCGCAGCTGCGTATCGCGTTCATCGGCGTGCCCGTCACGGGAACGTTGATCGCTCTGTGGGCAATGAAGGATTATGCGCTGGACGAGGCGGCAGTTGAGGAGATCAAGACACAGCTCACCGGACAACGGATCGAAGCCCAACCGAATAACGAGACGCAAGGTTCATCAGCGCCCGATCTCGCATTACAGGGCTGACCTGCAGCACCATTACCGTCTTCTCGGGGCGGCAGCCCTTCTCAGGGTAGCCCTAAAACCAACCCGTAAACCACTACTAGGACCGCGCCAAGTGGTCAGCCACGACTGGTAGAAGTGGTCACAGTGAGCGCGACCTGCAGTGCGGTGACTTCGCCCCGCTTCATGAAAATGCTTTCCGACAACGACTGCGGCAAGCGATCCGTCAACAAGATCTCCTCCCGACCGTCGCTAGATTGAACAGTAATGCTGGGCTGATCGCCCTTTTGCACCACAACAGGCACCTGGCAGAAGGTGTAAGCCAGCTGACCTGCATCAACCGAAACGGTGCACGGCTGACCCAATATGTCGACGTAGTGCAGCGATGCTCTCTCCTCCAGCATCTCTTGCGTACGCAACAAAACCGGATCAAAAACGATATGTCCTGCCTCTACGCGCAACCCAACTTCGGCAAGTCGAGTCAGCACCTCCTCCTTTACCTGCCCGGTCATGCCGGGCTGACGCGCCCCACCCGAGGCGGGCGTATGCGAGTAAGGGTCAGTTGGGAACGCGCCATAGACCTCTGGCGACTTGTTGAATCCGATACCCTTGCGAACGTCCTCATACATTGCCCTGAGGCCATTGAGCGTTTCCTCCGACGCCCCCGCCTTGTCAGCGGCTGCCACCACCTCACTCACCGCGAGCAATAACTTTGACACCATGTGCCAATAAATAGAGCCGATCCCCTCATAGGCATACATACCCCCCGACCGTCCGGTAAACAGGTCATGCCGAAACGTGTCGATAAATAATTGCTGCACATGATGCCGGTCCGACTGCGTAATCTGCAGGCCCTCGTCGATGAGCTTGTCGAGCACGCCATCAACATCCGCCGCCTTGGTGAGGTGGCCGCTAAAATAAATGCGGCCCTGCTCATCCCGATCGAACACCGCGTCAGGCCCTGCTTGCGTCAATTGCGCCAACAACGGGGCCGGTATTTGTGTGGCGTCGAGCTGGTTTTTGTCGGTGAAGCGCGCCAGAGTTTTGACCGGGTAGAGCAAGTACGAGTGTTGTCTCTCGGTATACAGAGCTGATCTTCGCAGCGCGGTGAGAACCTCTAGCGATTCAGTGGCAGACAACACCCCCGCGCTCAGGACAGCCACCTGCCCTTCTAGCATCTCATCGAGTCGAATAAGTCCTATACGCCCTTCCTCAATGCGCAGCCGGTTATAGGCGTGGAACAGTCCGTCCTCGCGTCGATTTTCACAAATACTCTGCGCAACAATGGGGCGGCAGGTGTCTACAAATCGGCGCACATCAGACAGGGGAACCATGCCCCGGTCGCCGTTAAATCCGGCTGCATAGACCCGGTCGCGGAACACCTCGCCCGCACGACCGAGCTGCTCCATCACCTCAAAGCGGCGTGTTTCCGACAGGTTACTGCGTATAAGGTCTGCCGAGTTTGAGTGAAAAACAGTCGCCACATCGTTAAAAAGCGCCAGCACTTCCTGAGAGATAGGAAGACTGTCATCGTCGATCTCCGCCAATAGCTGATCGAGAACCACCAAAAACCGGTGCAAATAGCACAGTGTCACGGCAGAGATGCCCGTACCCACCAGCGCGTTATTCGCATCGTTCCACTCTGGTCGCTGGGTGTTCATCCAAATGCCGCCGCCCGGCACAAAGTTGGTCAACTTCGACAGCACGGTGACGAGCAACTTCTCCAGCAGGTTGACCTGATAAACCGAGTCACCAACCCATACCAAGCGACCATCAGCGCCGACTTCTGACACGCGACGCGAAATCACCTCATCGAGTTCAAAATCAAAAAGAATCGTGTCGTAAGGATCCGCCAGCAGTTCGTCGAATCCCTTTATTTTGTAGGGCACATTGGCATACGCGAAGGCATCGCAACCCATCAGTTTTATCAACGCCTGAGGGAAATGTTGCCGCGATAGCTCAAGCAACTTAAGCAAATAAATGATCTGATGATCTCCCCAGTACCCAATATTTGCCCAGGGGTTTTCGGGTTCAGGCTTCTCCCAATCAATGCCCTCTCGTGTAATACGGTAGGGGTTGTATCCGTCGGGTGTCGACGCGCTGACAAATTTACAAATGATGTTGTCGATAAAACCGGGCACCGAGGTCGATAAGGCCTCCCAGTTCTGGAATATGTCGCGCCAATTGCCTGCGTAGGCCAGCCGAGGCTCGTTATCGGCAGTGAGCACATCAATCGAAAAATGATTCCAGGGTCGAGAGGGATCGCCATGCCGACGGCTGAACGTGAGAGGTAGATACTCCAAAAATAATCGCAGTAACAGCGGCTGTTTGGCATTTTCAATGGTGTCTCGGAGCACGGCATAGTCAACCTGCTCTGGCAGGTGTGCAATGCATTGTTCAACGCTGCTAGCGGCGTAACGGTTCCAACCGTGACAAAAACCGATGAAATCCAGCTTCGACACTGAGTAATTTGCGGCAAAAAGTCCACCACGCATGATGTTGAACAACACATTAGCGGTGTGATGCGCCGCACTCAGCGGCTCAGCGCTGGCTTGAAAACCATCGGCAGTGCCAATCATTTTCTGCAACCTCGCCCGTCCTGCGTCGATATCGCGGTTCACCGCGTCCTCGGTGCAGCGACCGGTAACTACGCGATCAATGAGATCGGCGATAGCTGCCGGTCCCTGATTGACGTCAGCGACTACGCCCCAATGGCACTGGGCACCGCCGCTCAGCTGCAGGTGATCGGTAACAAAGTAAGCCCCGCGCTGGCCGTGAACATCACTCTCCTGCGCCACCGGAAATCCCTTACGGAAGTCATTCAGTTGTCTGGCCGACAGCAAGTAGCGCGGAGCGCCTAAACCATACGACCATACGGTGGTAGCAGCGAGCGCCTCACTCGGTTCGGCCTTATCTGTAAGCCGTGAGCTCATTGAATAGACAGCGACACCCGACGCCCCGTCGAGCTCGTTCTTCTTGTACGCGTCGAGCAAACAGCTCAGCTCGTTCTGGGTCCCGGGCTCGGCCCCACAGGGCAGAATATTCTGAATACCATCGAGCAACCGAATATCGACCTCGGCAGCGTTATCGTTGAGCAACCATGACTTTTTGATAAAGCCAAATTGATGGGAGGTCTGCCACGCGTAGCGATAGGTCAGCCCTAGATCGCGATTGATCTCTTCAAAAATGAGCGCACTACCCAAGATATTTTTGTACAGGTTACGCTCGAGCCGATAGAGGCCGTCGAACTTAGGGGTAAACGGTTCCCAATAGCGCGTGCGTTGGCCCTCTTTCACCAAAAAAATGGCGCGATGTCCGGTCACGTCCGCACTGTCTCTAATTTTGTCCTCAGTGTAGTAAGGGAACAGCGCATTGCCCGAGTGGGTTCTGCCTGCCGTCAGCGCTCCGGATGTAGAGATAAATAGCCAATGATTGGCATCGCTCACAAGGCTGATGAAAAAATCTGCCATCCGATCGAAGTGTCGGATGCGATAAAACGACTCCCCGTCGATCGCGACATAGTCTCCCTCGGGAGAGACGGATGGATGCTGTAAGGCTTGATTACCCAGCCATATTTGTTCTGATTCACTCATTATCCGGCCTTGTACAGCTGCTCTCTCTCGACTTCGCTCAAGCGCAGAAAAATCTGCATAATGAAACAAAGCGGAGCCAGAATGGTACGTCAGGAGGAGGATGCGCTGACTCTTTGGCGTGCCGGCTTATCGACTCAAAGCGGCGGCTCGTCGTATCGAGCCTAAGCAAGGATTCCTAGAACCCCCTGCACGAGAATCATTCCATCCGCGTTGGCGATTTCCACGACTGGATTTTGCGGTAAATCGTGGACGGCGCGACCTGCAAGGCCTTGGCAGCACGGTTCACGCTACCGTCAGAAGCTGCGATTGCCGCCTCGATGGCTTTTTTCTCTGTAATCCAGAGCGGCTCAATCTCGCCGTCCGTGTCGCCTCCAGCGGTGAGTGCCGCGTCGACGGACAGCCCGTCGGTATCAACCGCAACTTCGGTACCCGAAATCATGCGATAAACCGACGCCTCGTCGATCTCGTCCGCCGAACCCAGCAGCACAAGCTGCCGCATTGCGTTTTCCAACTGCCGCACGTTACCGGGCCATGAATAATGCTTCAGGGCCTCGGCGGCCGCATCACTGAGTTGAACGGTCTCCCTGCCCTCATCAGCGGCAATGGCTGACAAAAAACTCTGCGCCAGTAACAACACGTCATCTGCCCTCTCGCGGACAGGCGGCATCCTCAGGGGAACAACGTGAAGGCGGTAATAGAGGTCCTCACGCAAACGCCCCTCGCGCATTTCAAACAGTGGGTCGCGATTCGTTGACGCAATGATGCGCACATCTGCGGCGACCTCGTTTGTGGCGCCGACGGGGCGATAAGTACCGTGCTGGATCAATCTGAGCAGCGTTGATTGGGCTTCGAAACTCAGCGAGCACACCTCGTCTAGAAACAGCGTGCCGGCAGCAGCCTCCGCCACCAGGCCCCCACCATTAACGCTGCCAAATAATGCTTGCTCAATATGATCAGCCGCTAAGGCCGCACAGTCCACCACCACGAACGGGCCGGGCGCGCGCGCCGATAACTGATGAATCGCTCTCGCTGCCAGCTCCTTTCCCGTTCCGCTCTCACCCATGACGAACGCGGTCGCCAAGGTGCCCGCCAGTGACTCGACCGTTTCAAAAACGGTCTGCATGGCTGATGACTGACCGCGCAGAGGCCCCAAGCGCTCGCGCTTCACCGACAGGCTTTGAACCTGCTGTGTGAGTTTCAGTTTTTCCGCGGCGTTCAGTAGGGTGACGCGCAAACGCGCAGCATCGAAAGGTTTGTTGAGAAAATCGTCGGCTCCGCCCGCAATGGCCCGCTCAGCGTAGTCGGCACCATGTCCCGTCATCACCACAACTGCCGGGCGCGGAGAAATACGCCTCAGATCGTCCATCAGGTCGAGGCCATTCCCATCCGGCAGTTCAATATCGAGGAGCACCAGCTGTGGATTGAGCTGGCTCAACGATTCGCGGGCTTCAGCCAGAGTCTCGACAGCAGTCACGTCCAGACCACTGCCGTCTAAATATTGGGTGTAGATGGCACAGAGGGTTGCACTGTCCTCGACAATGAGGGTTTTCACGCCAGTTCCGCCTCCTGCGGATACTCATGACGGCTACCGAGGCGAAGGATCGCCTCTGAGGTCCGTCTCACTCTTGACTAAACGGAGAGTACCAGCTTTTGGTCAGTCTGGGCGTGTATCCAGTAGAGCACTGCTGTCAGCAGCAGTACCGCGCCAACCTGGTGCGTAGCCGCCATGGGAATCGCTACCTGCGTCAGCACTGTGCCGATGCCCAGTGCCACCTGAAACGTCAGCGCCAACAGCATCAGCCACGCACCACGTCGGACGCCGGTACGACCACTCGTTCGCAAAGACTGTACGCTCAGCACCAACACGAGAAGCGCCATGGCATAGGCCAGCATACGGTGGTTAAAGTGAATCGTGGCCACCCCTTCGAAAGTGGCTTGCCAGCCTTCGGCGTAGTACCCCATGGGCACAAACGTCTCGCCCATCATCGGCCAAGTCGGATAGGCAAAGCCCGCATCGGTGCCGGCCATAAATCCACCGGACAAAATCAGTGTGTAGACCCCCAAAACCAATGCCCACCCCCAGCCGCTGATGTGCTTGAGCGCCGGCGAGAGACCCGCACTCACCCGCAATACCAGCCACATCATTAAGGCATAGATAGCCACTGCCACGCCAAGGTGTGCCGTGAGCCGATATTGGGAGACTGAAGGTCTGTCAACGAGGCCGCTCTTCACCATATACCAGCCCAGCAGGCCTTGCGCGGCGCCCAAAATCAGCAACAGGATGAGAGTGGGTAGCAGTTGTGGCGCAATCATTTTGCGCAACGCAAAGATCACCAAAGGCACGAAATACATCAGGCCAATCAGACGGCCCAACACCCGGTGCAGGTACTCGAACCAGAAGATCTGTTTGAACCCGGCGAGATCCATACCCTGGTTGATCTTTTGGTACTCGGGGTACTGCTGATACTCGGCAAAGGTGGCTAACCATTGTGCCTCGGTCAGCGGCGGTATCACGCCCATGATGGGCCGCCAGTCCACCATCGATAAGCCTGACTCGGTGAGTCGGGTCACCCCGCCCAGCAGAATCATGCCCAAAATCGTGACGGCACAAACCGCCAACCAGAGTGCTATCCACCGCGCATGATCCTGCGCGTCGATTGTCGCTGTTGTCATGACGTTATTCCCCCAGAACTGTCATTCTACCCAAATCCGCGCAAAAGGTGCTTTCTGTCCTAAACTGCCCGCCCTCAGGAGAGCATCCATGCCCTACATTCGCCTCGATCAGATCGAGTTCAGTATCGGAACCCAGGTATTGCTGGATAAGGTGAGCCTGACGCTGGACAAAGGCGAGCGGCTGGGCCTCCTCGGTCGCAATGGCGCGGGCAAATCGACGCTCATGCGCATACTGTCAGGTGAACTCTCTGCGGAGGACGGCGAGCGCTGGGTAGATCCGAATATCACAGTGGCACGCCTTGAGCAGGCGCTACCCGAACATCTTGAGACCAGTGTGTTTGATTACGTCGCCACAGGGTTAGCCGAGATTGGCGCCTTGCTCTCGCGTTACCACACTTTGACAGCAGATAGCTCTGCTGACGCGCTGGAGGAGTTGAGCCAGATTCAGACCCAGCTGGAGCATCACGACGGCTGGACCATGGAGCAGCGGATCGAAAAGGTACTGCAGCAACTGGATCTGAATGCCGACGAGCCGCTTGCGACGCTGTCGGGCGGATGGCGTCGGCGCGCGGCGCTCGCCCGAGCGCTGGTGGTCGAGCCCGACGTCTTGCTCCTTGATGAGCCGACCAACCACCTCGATATCCCCTCCATCGACTGGTTGGAGCAACAGGTCAATGCGTTTGAGGGTGCCATCGTGCTCATTACCCATGACCGGCGCTTTCTGCAGCGGGTCTGCAATCGCATCGGCGAACTTGATAGGGGCCATCTATCTCTATGGCAGGCGGACTACGCCAAGTTCTTGGTTTTACGAGAACAGCACGCTGAAGCTGAAGCGCGAGCCGACGCCCTCTTTGATAAAAAGCTAGCGCAAGAGGAGACATGGATCCGGCAAGGCATTAAAGCCAGACGGACGCGCAATGAAGGTCGGGTCAGAGCCCTCAAGGCCATGCGCGAGGAACGCACGCAGCGTCGCGTGGCGCAGGGCAAAGGGAGCTTTTCACTCGAGGAAGCCAATCGTTCGGGGCGACGCGTCGCCGAAGCGCGGAATATTTCGTTTCGCTACGAGAACGAACTGGTGGTGCACGATTTTTCCACCATTATTCAACGCGGTGACCGAATCGGCATTGTCGGCAGCAACGGCGTTGGTAAGACCACCGTCATCAAGCTCCTGCTCGGTGAGCTCACCCCTGACGAGGGCGATGTGCTGCTCGGGACTCAACTTGAGATCGCCTACTCCGATCAGCTACGAGGCGAGCTCGACCCAGAGAAGGATTTGATCGACAACGTGTGTGGCGGGCAGCAGTTCATTGAGATCAACGGCCAGCGCCGGCACGCCATCAGCTACCTCGGCGACTTCCTGTTCGCCCCCGACCGCATCCGAACCCCGGTCAAAGCCTTGTCCGGCGGCGAGATCAATCGAGCAATTCTGGCGCGCTTATTCACCCGGCCTGCCAATCTACTGATCCTCGATGAGCCCACTAATGATCTCGATATCGAGACGCTGGAGCTACTGGAAGAAATCCTGCTGGAATTCAAAGGTACGATCATTTTGGTCAGCCACGACCGGCATTTTCTCGACAAGGTGGTCACCAACCTTCTGGTGATGAAAGGCGACGGAAACGTCGAAGAGCAAGCGGGTAGCTATTCAGATTGGGAAGCCAGAGGTGGACGACTGGCGGGGACGGTTGGGGATGCCGGCACTCCCGCTAGGTCTTCTGACGCATCCTCTGCCTCTCGCTCTGCAGAAACGGTGGACAACGGAGCCACGGCTCTTCAAAAACCGATACCAGATCACGGGAGCGATGAAACGCCCAAGAAAAAAACCAAATTGAGCTACAAGGATCAACGAGAGCTGGACGCCCTGCCCGGTGAAATCGAGTCTTTGGAGGCGCGACACGCCGAACTGCTGGAGATCATTGCGCAACCGAGCTTTTATGAACAGTCGCCCGACGACGTCGCGGCGACGCTGACCGCTGTCACCGAATCGGAGCAAGCGCTCGATCGCGCTCTGGAGCGCCTGGTCGAACTGGAGGGCTGAGCGCGGCGGCGCTGCTCAAAGTACCGAGCCAAAATACCCAGTCAGAGCACCGAGGCGACCGCCTCGACCACGCGGCCGAGATTATTAGCGTTGAGCCCGGCGATATTGATGCGCGACGAGTCCAGCATATATACCGACTGATCTGCTCTTAAGCGTTGCGCTTGCTCAACACTCAGCCCAAGAAAAGAGAACATGCCGTGCTCTGTACCGATAAAGCCAAAGTCTCGTCCGGTAGCGGCGCTTAAGGCCTCCTCAAACTGACCGCGCAGGCCGTTAATACGCTGGCAGATTTGACCCAATTCGGCCTCCCAGGCTGATCGCAATGCCGGTGAGGACAGCACTCTTCCCGCCAACAGCGCGCCATGAGCCGGCGGCATGGAATATACACGGCGAGCCGCGGAAACGGCCTGGCTCGCCATCGCTTCGGCGGCTCGCGCATCGCCGCCCACGAACACCACTGCACCAGCACGCTCACGATAGAGGCCAATATTTTTCGAAGAAGAGACCGCGATGATCATCTCAGGCACGCGCTCAAGCACCGACCGGATACCCGCGGCATCCTCATCGAGGCCTGATCCCATCCCCTGATAGGCAAAGTCAATCATCGGCAGGAGCTGTCGTTCCGCCATCAAGTCAGCCAGCACGCCCCATTGCTCCAGCGACGGATCGACACCGCTGGGATTGTGGCAACAGCCGTGAAGAAGGACCACGTCACCCGACTGGGCACCCTGCAAGTCTGCCAGCATGGCCTCGAAGTCGAGGCCCTTCATTTCAGGGGAGTAGTAGCGATAGGTTTTGAATTGCAGTCCCACCGAGCCCATCAGCGGGATATGCACCGGCCAGGTGGGATCACTCACCCAGACGGTGGCATCCGGTGCAGCAGCATGCAATACCTCGGCACCCAGCCTCACCGCGCCACAACCACCCGGCGTCTGTACCGCTGAACTGCGATCACCGAGGTCAGCCATCCCTGCTTCACCAAATACCAGCGAGCGGATCCCGTTCAGATAATCGGGATCTCCTTGGGGCGGCATATACACTTTAGTTTGCTCTTCGCTGACCAACGCCTGCTGGGCTCGCTGCACTGACTCAAAGACCGGGCAGAGGCCGGTTTCGTCCATGTAAACGCCCAACGTGAGGTCCACCTTGTCAGGGTTGGGGTCAGCGCGACAAGCGGCTGCCAAACCCAGAATAGAGTCAGGTGGCAGCACGGGAAGAGTGTCAAACATGGCAAAAACTCGTAAATGCGGCTTCAGATAGGGCTGGAAAGTATGCTCGACGAACCGAGGGACCTACAAGCCCTGTTATCCTCTGCCTGTCGCCTTCGATCGCTGGCTTTTTCTGGGACTGACAGCCACCTCACCCTGAATGCTCACAATGCGCCTCATACCCTCATGACAATATCGACTTCTGATACGCCCGCATCACCCGCGCCTGCCGGGCAGCGCGATGAGCTCTTTTCGTCTCCACTGTCTGACCCCGGTCTGTTTCGTTTCGATGCCTCGGTCGCGTCGGTCTTCCCAGACATGATCAATCGCTCCGTACCGGGCTATGCCACAGTAGTGGGCATGACCGGTACCCTCGCCGCGCAGCACGCGCGGCCAGGCTCACACATCTATGACTTGGGGTGCTCATGGGGTGCCTCGCTGCTCTCTGTGGCACGCGAACCCGCCTGTGATCGCTGTGAGCTTATTGGCATCGACAATTCGGCAGCGATGCTCGAGCAAGCGGGCAGCCATCTGGCGCAGTTCCCGGAGGCGCGCCGAATTGAGCTCCGGCACGCGGATGTGCTGGACAGCGCCCTCGAAGATGCCAGCGTCGTCATGATGAACTACACGCTCCAGTTCATTCCTGTTCAACAACGCGAGGCACTGCTGCGTCGCATTCGTGAAGCGATGATGCCGGGCGATGTACTGATCCTGTCAGAAAAACTCACCCTGCCCGACCCGCGTCTGAATGAGTATCTGGTCGACCTGCACCATGATTTCAAGCGCCAACAGGGTTATAGCGATCTCGAAATCGCCCAGAAGCGGCAGGCGCTTGAAGATGTGCTAGTGCCCGAAACGCGTCAGGCACATGTTGAGCGCCTGCAAAAAGTGGGATTTAGCCGATGCGATGTCTGGTTCCAGTGCCTGAACTTTGGCTCGCTCATCGCCATCGCATGACGTCCCCCTCCCCGCTCGAACACGCACTACCCCCCGAGCTCGTCAGCGACTGGGAGGCGCTGAACTCTCGATGGCAGGAGGGGCCGCTCAGAGAGTGGCTAGAGGCGTTACCCGACCAGTTCAGCACGGGACTTTCTCCAGCGCGCTACGGTGATCTCTCCCGCTGGCGGGAAGCCCTCGCGGCCCTGCCACCACTGCCGACCGCTGCCATACGCCTGAATACTTCGCGGGTGGGCCTATCGGGCACTGCACCGGACGAGACAATGGACGCCTTGCACAGCGCCTTAATGGGTCTCCATCCATGGCGAAAAGGACCTTTTGAGTTGTGCGGACTGCATCTCGATACCGAGTGGCGGTCTGACTGGAAATGGGACCGTCTGGCCGATGCGATCGCACCGCTCACAGGTCGTCGGGTACTCGATGTGGGCTGCGGCAATGGCTATCACTGCTGGCGCATGCTGGGTGCCGGGGCAACCGAGGTCATCGGTGTCGACCCTACGCCGCTATTCATCCTGCAGTTCAAAGCCGTCCAACACTATCTGCAGCAGCCGGCTATCCACGTTTTACCCATGACGCTCGAAGCCATGCCGGAGCATTTGCACGTCTTCGACACGGTATTTTCCATGGGCGTGCTGTATCACCGACGGGACCCGATGGCGCACCTGGCGAGCTTGAAGCACAAGCTGGCGCCCGGAGGGCAACTGGTGCTGGAAACGCTGGTAATCGAGGGCGATGATGACGCGTTGCTGGAACCCAATGGACGCTATGCGCGCATGGGCAATGTCTGGCAATTGCCAAGTCCCGGTCTCGCCTCGAGCTGGCTCAAGCTAGCGGGCTTCAACGAGGTTGAGATCGTCGATGTGGGTGTGACCTCAGTTGAAGAGCAACGACGCACGCCCTGGATGACGTTTCACTCATTGGAGGAGTTTCTGGACCCCGAGGATCCTACACTTACGATCGAAGGTTTCCCCGCCCCGCGCCGCGCGATCCTGACGGCCAACGTAATCTGACAACCTGCCGTGTGTGCCGCGCTCGACTATTTCGGTTCGGGGGCGATACCTGTCGTTCGGCAGCCTCTTTGCGACGCGCAACGTCCACGTCTAATGAAGCTGCTTCTGCTCTGCCGAGGCCTCAAAGACTATATCGAACACCTCGCGGAAGCTGCGCACAAAATGCACTGTGATGCCGTCGCGCAAATAATGCGGCAACGCGTCGTAATCCCCTTTGTTGGCAAAGGGCAGGATGACCTCGTTAATCAGCGCGCGCCGGGCGGCAATGACTTTTTCGCGAATACCACCCACCGCCAGCACAAGACCCGTCAGCGTTAATTCCCCGGTCATGGCCAAAGGTCTTGGCAAACGCTCGCCACGCGCCAACGACACCAGCGCCGTCGCCATGGTGATACCGGCACTCGGACCATCCTTGGGCGTTGCCCCTTCAGGCACGTGCAGGTGCACCATCGACATATCAAAAAAATCTGTCTCGCAACCGAATTCGCGAAGATGCGCCAACACGTAGCTA
>JADHQG010000001.1 GCA_016778045.1 Luminiphilus sp.
CGATTTCGGCACTCTTGCCTTGCGCCACCGCCCGAACATTTACGATCTCCTTATCTGCGTCTAGCGCAAAGGTGAACAGCTGGCGGTGCATATCATCAAAGGGATCGCCTATCACCGACAAGCCCTTAGACTTCAGCTTCTTGAGATCGAAATCGACCGTCAGCGTGAGTCCCTGTCCGGAATAACGAATATCGGCTTGATAGGTCACCGAGCGATGCGCCTTGGGCACACCCTCTTTTTCCAGCGTTTTGAGCGCTTTGCTCGCCAGCTGTTGATAGGTCTTGGTCAATTCCGAGGGTGAGATATTGGCGAAACGACGAATAAAGGTTCGCGACGCCTCGTCGCGCACTCGCGTGGTCGCGTCTCCGTAAGCGCAGAGCACGCCCGGACCGGGTGGAATAATCACCGGCCAGCTATTCATTAACTTGCCGAGTGCGTTGGCATGCAGCGGACCCGCGCCCCCGAACCCGATCAAGGCAAAATCGCGAGGGTCAAAGCCCTGCTCCACTGACACCAGACGCAGTGCGCCATACATATTCTCGTTAACAATATCGATGATGCCCGCCGCGGCGCGTTTCACCGAAATACCCAGAGCGTCCGCAACCGGCTTGATCGCTTTTTCTGCTAGGTCCTTGCGGATCTCCATGTCTCCGCCCAGCCGTACTTCACTGGGCAAATAGCCCAGCACCACGTTGGCGTCTGTCACGGTCGGCAGGTCACCACCCTTATTGTAGGCAGCCGGTCCCGGTTCGGCGCCGGCACTTTCCGGGCCAACGCGTAATGCGCCAGTGAGTTCTGGCACGTGAGCGATTGAGCCGCCCCCAGCACCGACAGTGCGAACGTCGACTGAGGATGCTCTCACGGTCACGTCACCAACCGTTGTCTCTCGCCGCAGCTGTGCGTTGCTGTCCTGCACCAGCGCCACGTCCGTCGAGGTACCGCCCATGTCGAAAGTCAACAGGTTCTCAAATCCCGCCTGTTTGGCGACCCAAACGGCACCGGATACACCACCGGCGGGTCCCGACATCAGCAGATTCACTGGCAGGGATTGGGCGACCTTGGCCGAAGCCATGCCGCCGTCAGAGCGGAGGATGTGGAGCTTCACATCCTTCATTTTGGCTTTGAGCTTTCGCTCGAGGCTCTTCACGTAAGCAGCCACTTTAGGCCGGACATAGGAGTTCGCCACTGTTGTAATGGTCCGCTCGTACTCCTGCATCTCAGGCACGACATCATAAGAAAGTGAGACCGGAATACCGGGCAGCACCTGCTTGGCGATTTTCTCCACTTCCTTCTCGTGAGCCGGATTGGCATAGGAGTTGACCAGAGAAATCGTCAGAGCCTCGATATTTTCGCTCTTGAGCCGTTTCAGCTCTTTGGTCAGTGCGCTCTTGTTCAACTTTCGCACAACGGAGCCGTCAGCGCCCATACGCTCATCCGCCTCAATCGTGCACGAGAGCGGAGCGAGAGGCTGGCTCTTGTTGTAAATCACCCATCCACCGAGACCGCCGGGGACGTAGGAGCGTGCGATCTGCAGTACCTGCCGATATCCCTTGGTAGTTACCAATCCGACTTTAGCCCCGGTTCCGGTCAGGACCGTATTCGTGGCCACTGTGGTGCCGTGCATCACCTGCGCGATTTCGGACGGATCCACACCGGCGTTGTCACAGACCTTTGCGACACCGTTCATCACTCCGATAGAAGAATCAGCCGGCGTGCTGGGGACTTTCGCTGTGTGAAGGGAGCCTGATTTTTCGTCGACGAGAATCAGGTCGGTGAATGTGCCGCCGACGTCGACACCAAGACGATAAGGCATGTTGGCCTCCTCTTGTGATAGATCTTCTAGTGATCGCAACGCGAGTCGCAGGGTTCAGAAAATTGCGAGTGCTCAAAGGCACTTAAAACAATTGACCGGACATTTGCTACAATTTCGCTTCCTACCCAACGATGCACCAATCTGCAGACAGGTGCAAGGTATCATCTCTCCCTCATCCAAGATTCGCTGGAGCACATCATGATGAAACCCCTCGCCGGCATTCGTGTACTGGCTATTGAGCAGTTTGGTGCGGGCCCCTACGGGTCGATGTACCTGGCCGAGCTGGGGGCCGAAGTAATCAAGATCGAGAATCGCGCCACGGGCGGTGACCCATCGCGTCAGTCGGGATCAGTCACCCTCGCCGAAGACGATAGCGCCTATTTTCAGGCCTTTAACCTCGCCAAAAAAAGCGTGACGCTGAACCTGAAAAGCGACGAAGGTCGCGCGCTGTTTCACGAGCTGGTGAAAAAGAGCGACGTGGTGTGGAACAATCTGCGCGGCAGCCAGCCTGCGAAAATGGGTCTGACCTATGACGACCTTAAGGGTGTCAAACCCGACATCATCTGCACGCATATCTCGGCCTACGGGCGGGATAACGATCGCGCTGACTGGCCGGGCTATGACTACCTGATGCAAGCCGAGTGCGGGTTTTTGTCTGTGACTGGCGAGCCGGGCACCCCACCCTCCCGCTTTGGCTTATCAATGATCGACTTCATGACCGGGGTCGTGGCGGCATTAGGTTGCGTCTCGGCCCTGCTGGCTCGCCCGAATCAGGGCGGGCGCGACGTAGATATCAGCCTGTTCGACGTGGCATTGCACCAGCTGACCTACCCCGGCACCTGGTACCTCAACCACGGCATCGAGACCGGCCGCGTGGCGCGCTCGGCTCACCCCTACAACACGCCGGTACAACTTTATAAAACCCGCGACGGCTGGATCTTTATCATGTGCATGACTGACAAGTTCTGGCACTTACTATTGGAGCGCTTGGAGCACACAGAGCTTGCAGACGATCCACGCTTTAATTCAATGGCTGTTCGCGCAGAAAACCGCGATGCACTGACTGAGGTTCTGGATGAAATATTCCAAAAACAAAACACCGACCATTGGTTCGAGAAGCTCCAGACCTACATCCCCGTGGCGCCGGTGCACGACTTACCTAACGCCCTCGACAACCCCTTCGTCGCCTCCATTGGCATGATGCAAACCATGACCCACCGCGAGTTCGGTGAGTATCGCGGCCTGAGCAATCCCATCAAGATCGATCAGCAGCGCCTGCAGACCCACTGTGGCGCGGGCCTTGGGGCGGATAATCCGGAGATTCTCGGGGAGGAACTGGGCGTGACGGACCTCGAGGACTTGGCAGCACGAGGCGTCATCTGAGCGCGATCAAACTGGAACGATGGTGGGACGTCGAGCCGGGTCACCCCATTAACCCAACCGCCCAGGCTAGGCCATCACAACGAAAGAAGAGCGTGCCGAACGAACCCGGCGCACTGTGTCTAAGTGTTGAGGCAATTGCCGCCGAAGCCTCAGCAAAAGAGACTCTACCGATACCTCGGCGGGCGATGCCCTAGCTACGTGGCTGCCGGGCTTAGTGAGCCCCTAGAAAGTCGAACAGGATCTTGCCGAACGCTATTTTCTCTTCTTTGCCGGCTACCACGTGGGCGACGTCATCCATAGTGACCCCCACGGAGTTCCTGAGCCCCTCCTCCAACGGCTTGGTCGTGCGGGGCCCGGTGATGATGTCTTCCCCCGCATGAATCACCAGCGTTGGCGCTTCGATCTCACCGAGGTGCGGCCGAATATCGTGCCCCCGACAGGCTTGCACAAAGCGCAGATGGGTTTGGATACGCCCCTCCAGTGCGCCCCATACACCGCCGCTACCGAGCAGCTTTTCCCGATTGGCGTTGTAGTAGTCAGGTTTGAAAGACAGGGAGGCCACCATCGACTGGAAGGCATGGAACCCCGCGTGCTCGTGGATGTCACCAAAAGCCTGAAGGTGATCAGAAAGCATCGGGTCGGCCCAAGTCCAGCAGCCCATGTTGACCATGCAGCGCACCAGATCAGGCCGCTTTACAGCCACCCACTGCCCAATACATGCGCCAATGCCGACCAACCCCACGAAATACACGGACTTCATGTTCAGATGGTCTAAGAGAGCAATGATGTCATCGGCAAACAATTGCGTAGAGGGCTCCATCGAGTAGTCGTCGGTTGACTCACCCAGCCCCCGGTAATCGATGATGACCGTGGAGAACTGATCGGTCATGCCCCTTGCCAGATAATGATGCCGGCCGTGACAAAAGGTATCCCAACCGCCGATGTAAACGGCTGGCGGACCATCTCCATGCACCTCGTAGTACATATCGTGTCCGTTAATGTGAGCGATAGGCATAGGGTGCTCCTGGCGGGTAGTCCGATTTAATTGAGTTTCGTTAAGTTAACAGGCGTCAAGCGATCAAAGGATGGCTCAGAGTCCTTTGATATGTGCCAGTACGCTCTCCAGATCAGTGACATCGGCATAGCGTCGACCCACGTCCCGAAGGTTGCTCGCATGAGCTTCCTCATCCTGATCACCACAACAATCCGCGGGGACAATGGTGCGGTAGCCGGCTGAGAAGCTGTCCACGATCGAGGCGCGCACACACCCCGAGGTCGTACAGCCAGTGATAATGGTGGTATCGATGCAATGCGTGACCAGCCAAGGCTTGAGCGGGGTCTCATAAAAAATGGAGGGCGCCGTTTTAATGAACTGGAAGATGTATTCGTCGTCGCGGATGCGCGGGTCGAGCTCTGTGCACGGATGTCCATGATAGAAGCTGCCGTCATAGAGGGAGTCGATCTTCCAATAGGTCATCTCATCGGGACCCCCCCAGGACACCGCACAGGAAGCGACGGGGATACCTTTGGCCTTGCAGGCGGACAGTAGCAACGCCGTGTTGTCCACCGCGCGCTGAACATGATCGCTGCGTCCTAACGGGTTGCTGGCATCGGTGAAACCTTTCTGAAAGTCGACGATGATCAGCGCGGGCCGAGCACCAAAACCGATGTCCCGCTGCCCGTAGCCTGCTTCTGCAAACTTGTCCATAAGTTCTGTCGTCCCTTTCTGTCCTTCGCGCCAGTCCGGCAATATGACTTAGAATGTACGAACATTTCAAGGACGGCGACCTATGAGCCAGCCCAGTTTCATCGACAACTTCAGTCAGCAATTTACCCTCGTCCCCAGCCGCACCGCTTTGCTCGTCATCGACATGCAAAACGCCACAGGCAACCGCGAAATGGGTTTGGGCAAGCTACTGGCCGAACAGGGAAACAGTGAGTCAGCTCGGTACCGGTTTGATCGCATCGACAACCTGCTGATTCCCAACATCCAAAAACTCATCGCCGGATTTCGAGATGCCGGAGCGCATGTCATCTGGATTACCTATGGCGCTAACGCGGCCGATGCCAGCGATGCGCCCCGCCATATCGCGCCCATCATTAAAGCCACTAACAACATCGCGGGTCAGCCCGAGCACGAGGTGGTCGATGCCCTCAAACCCGGACCCGGCGATTTAGTGCTGAATAAAACGACTCAGGGCGCTTTCCGGTCTACCGCATTAGACAGCTCGCTGCGCGCACTCGGCGTGGACACCGTGGTCTCCACTGGCGTTTCGACTAACAACTGCGTCGCCATGACATCGATGGAGGCCTGCGACTTGCAATATCGCGTGGTAGTGACTAGCGACGCCACCGGCACCGATAGCGAGGAAATGCAGGAAGCCACGCTCACCATGCTGAAACGATTATGGTCGCGGGTCCTCACAACCGACGAAGTCCTCAGCGAACTCACTGCCGGAGGACGCGACACCTGACAGGTCTCGAGAACTCCCGCTTCATTGGCGGGGTGCTCGTTGCGGCGGGCGCACTCCTGCTAGCCGCCAAAGGGCTTTTTGCCAAGGCACTCTATCAACAAGGCCTGAGCTTCCATGACGTCGCGGCGATTCGCTCCGTCTTGGCCGTGCCCGGCTTCGCGCTGCTCGCTTGGCTATATCGCGGCAACGCACGGCAGACTGCAAGTCGGGAAGCTTGGATTCGATACGTGCTGCTCGCGGTTTTTGCAGGCGTGCTCTGCTATTACCTCGGCGCGATGGCCAACTTTTATGCCCTGACCATCGTGGATGCCAGCGTCGAGCGGCCTTTACTATTTGCCTATCCCATCTTCGTTGTTGTGATCACCATGCTGATGACTCAACGACCGCCATCAGGCAGGGTGTTGTTGGCACTGCTCCTAACCACTCTTGGGGTCGTGCTAGTGACGGGTGCGCTGAATGCCAGGTTGACGATGAGCGAGTGGTCCGGCATGGCATGGATACTATTTTGTTCCCTGAGCATTGCCATTTACACGCTCATCAGCGGCGAACTCACGCAGCGCATGGGCAGCGGTCTGTTTACGCTCATCGCCATGACCGCCGCCGCAGTGGGCATGGCCGTCCACTATCAAGTGTTTCGCGGTTGGGAAAATATCGCTCTGTCCAGCCACGCCTGGTGGATCCTCGCAGGGTTAGTGGTGTTTTCAACGGTGTTGCCGCTCTTTTTCATGGCAGAAGGCGTGCGGCGTGTGGGTGCCTCCCGGGCTTCTCTTATCAGCACACTCGGACCACCAGCGACCGCCGTGATGGCGCAGGAGCTGACGGGTGAAGTGCTCGCGCCTGCACAGTGGCTCGGCATTGCACTGGTACTCATCGGCGTCATGGCGCTCGAGATCAAGGGTAGCCGTCGTATCTAATACTCCAGAGCGATCGCCCCCAAAGTTGGTATTACCTGCAAATGTCCGTACAATTAGATTTCGGATGTAAAGAGGTCAACCCATGTACGCGACTCGCTCTCTCAGTGCCACTTTCGGTGCAGAAGTGCTCGACTTTCAGCTCTCTGGCACCCCTGAAGGGCGGGACATCATCGCGATCAGGAAATTGTGGGCGGAACACAAGCTAGTGCTGTTTCGCAATCAATCCTTTGATGAAGCCGCATTGGTCGGGTTCAGCAAAGCATTCGGTGACCTCGAAATTCATGTGCGAGAGGAATACCTCTCACCTGACCATCCCGAGATTCTCTATGTCTCCAATATTGAGCGAGAAGGCCGACGCATCGGCATTCTGTCCGATAACGAGGTGGGTTGGCACTACGACCAAATTTATCTACCCAGGCCGGCCGTAGGTTCATTATTGATGGCGGATACGCTACCGCCTGAGGGCGGTAACACTGAGTTCGCGGATATGTGTGCCGCGTGGGATGCGTTGCCCGAAGCAGCTCGTAATAAGCTGGATGGGTGTCTGGCCAATCAATCCTATGAAGCCTTTAACCAGGCATACAGTGTGCCCACCAACAACAAACAAAAGGCGCGATCACCTGATATTCATCACCCAATCGTGCGCACGCACCCGGTCACGGGTAGAAAGGCCTTGTACTTGTGCCCGGGGATGACTACGGAGATTGTGGGTTGGGACCCCGAGGAAAGCGCAGATATGCTGGCTTTTCTGTTTGAGTGGACAACCAAGCCTGAGTTTGTCTACTCCCATGCCTGGCAGCCGGGTGATGCGTTGATGTGGGACAACGCGTGCACCATGCATCGGCGAGATCCATTCAACCCTGAGCATGCTCGCTTAATGAAGCGCACCACTATATTGCCGCCCGCAGAGTTAGCGGTGCCTTTTTAACAGCACTGCTCTCTCCGCTAGTGCGCGGAGGCGACTTTGACCGCGCGACATACTCAGCCCTCGCTTTTCTCGTCTGAGGCTTCGGGAGGCTGACAACCCGTGGCACAACACTGGCCGGGCTGCTTCTGTCGATTGGGGGCGCCCGACGATCCAGACTCCGCGACACCTCGATCCAGCAATCGCTCGACCAATGAGCGGCGCTCTTCTATCGGATACCGGCGGTAAATTTCCCGCTTCATCGCCTGAGGAGAGCCACCGCCATGAAGACTGATCACCGAATACCACCCGCCGGTTGACGAAGCAGTAATATCGCCAAGGAATCGCGCTACCTGCTTGCGCTGGTCGTAGGGGATATCCGGGCGGCCAGCCAGCACCGAGGCCAAATCGCCCGACGTTGCCGGGTTATGGTCCTCATCAGGCCCGGGCAACGCAACGATGAGCCCGCCCGACACTTCGTGGGCTATGCGATGCATGTCATATATCTGCGTGGCCAACAGCAACTTGCCGACATTGGAAAACACAGGCTCGGGCATCCAGGAGCCGCAGGGATCCTCTACACCATAAACCGAGGCCGCCACGCCACAGGCAAAGAAACCCTCAACCAGTTTGATGAGTTCGGCCATGCTGTCACGCAAGTGCGGCACGTTATCCATATCGAGACCGTTAGCCTCAGTCATCAGTGACCCCGCACCAATGAGCAAATCGCCAAAGCCGGCCCGCGCACCAATACAACTGTGCCGATGATGGTTGGCATATGAGGTCACAAGATGCTCGGTGTATTGGTGCTCACCTGCCAGGAACACCTGATCCCAGGGCACCAGCACCTGATCAAAATGGCATACCGCAACACTCTGACCATACTTAGAGCTGAATTGAGCATCGGCCTCACCCGGCCTGCCCGCGGGTCGCGAGATAATCGTGAGGCCCTTCGCATCGATAGGGACCGCACAACATACTGCGAAATCAGCATCTTCCTTTCGCATCGTTCGGCAAGGCATCACCAGCAGTTCGTGCATATAAGGACCACCGGTCACGATCGCCTTGGCCCCCGAGATGACAACACCCTCAGCGCGCCGCTCCGTGATATGCACGTAGCTGTCAATATTTTGCTGATCGCCAGGGCGCTTGCTGCGATCCCCTTTGCCATCGGTCATGGCGACCCCAAGGGTCAGGTCCTCGTCCTGAATCCGATGCAGGTAGGCAAGAAAACGTTCGTGGTGCTCCCCGGCAGTATCCTCCGACATCTGCCAAGTCGCCTGATAAATGGCATTGAGCGCATCGTGGGTCAGATAGCGTTGAGCACAGCCACTCTCTCGGCACAGCAGCCTCACCGCTTCGAGCTTGGACAGCAAGTCCTCGCTGTGACGGTTAATGTGCAGCATTCGATTCACAGTCTTACCCGAGGTAGCTTGGTCAGCCAACATCAATCCACCGTACTCGGGCTTCTGGGCAAAATCGTAGGTCACGCCGATCGCACGGATACCGGGCTGCAATCGGGGCTCATCGACCACTGAGTCAATCCGGTCTCCGTCGACATAAACCGTCGGACTGTACTTCCGTAGACTCTCCTCATACTCGGCCGCGCTCATGATGCGGCCCCCTGCTTTCATCAACATACCCTGCTCCTCGTGCGCTTAATCAGCGCCGCTGGCTCCAGTCCGCAGCAATGCCGTCAATGCCGCTAAATCATTCATTTCATCAAGATGGAGTAGCGCGTCCCATAACTGCTCGGCCGACTCGCGACTGATTGTCAGCGTGCAGTTATCGAGGAATTTACCGCGCACTTCATCATGCGATAGCACCTTGCCCTCAGCTCCGCGGTTCACCAACTCAAAATGCTCAAGCTCGTTGCCATCCCGGAGTTTGATTTTGACACCACCGGAAAACACATCAGGGTAACGGGACCGTTCGTCGTGGGCACAATCAATGCGTTGCGCCAAGTCCAGCACCTCCGCATCCAAGCGCGCAGCATCCTCCAAGTCGGCCAGGTTAAAACGCCCCTTGCACAATGCGGTCGCTACCGCGTAAGGCACGCTGAACTTGGCGTCGTATTCACCCTGCGGCTGTCGCTTGGCGTCGATGGGATCCACCACGACACCAAACTGGCGCTCATGCAGCAAGATCGTGACTGATTCAATATCCTCGGGCGCAACGCCATGCTCCCGACGCAACGTCAGCGCCGCGTCTACCGGGGCGTGATTAAAGTGACAAATGGGAAAGGGCTTAATCGCGACAGTCCGCAACGCCCATTCCTGAAACAGCTGAACTGACACCGCCTCGGTGTCGACTGAGGTACCCGGCGCGTAAAGCGCATAAAAACCGAAGCGGCCACCATAGGCCTCAGCTGGGCCCTCAAAGCCTGACACACCGAGCGCAGCAGCCTGCAGGGCTGCTGAGGCCGCCCAGCCGGGGTGGAGCCGCTTGGTCCAGCTACCGTCATCCAAAAAAGCCATGCTGCCGCTACTCATGCTCAGTGCAACGCCCTGGGCTCTCACCAGCGCCTCGGCGTTGCCGCCCATCCAACGCGCGGCCGCCACCGTCGCCCCAAAAATGCCGACCACGCCAGTAGGGTGAAAACCGACCTGCTGGAAGACACCGCCAGCCTGAGTGCCCAACATGGCGTCAACTTCTATCGCTACCAACGTCGCCAACATCAGGTCGGCGCCACTGAGTTGGTGCTGCTCCGCCAAGGCCAGTGCGGCAGGGAACGCGCTGGCGGTGCAATGGACCACCGACGCGAGATGGGTGTCATCGTAGTCAAGGCCGTGCACCAGCAGACCGTTCATCAACGCGGCATCGCGGAGCGATACCGTGTCTTGCTGACCGATGATCGTCGAGGCACCCGCGCTACCCAACAGTTCCAGTGACTGAAGAGATTTGCGCGCAAAGTCGTACTGTCGGGAGGCCAATGCAATGCCTATCGCGTCGGCAAGACACAACTTCAGGTAATGCCAGACATCGTCCGGCACGCCGGCTCGATCTAATGCGAGGACACTATCCGCTATAGCGCGGCTAAGAGGCGCCGTCTGGTGGGTAAGGTGGGAGGCTTGCATCGGACACTCCGGAAATGTCCGGACATAATACACCAACGCACAGGCTGTGCCGACTCGCCCGGGCGGCCGACGCTAGCTAAGACTTAACCCCGCTGCGATACAACGTGCCTTAGCCGAGTAACTTGTCTGCCAAGGCGAGAATGCGCTGACTCTTATACACAATCGGATAATCGATGAAATATCCGTCCAACTGTATGGAAGCGGAACCCTCAGCCTCTGCAGCTTCAAAAGCATCAACCACCGCCCGAGCGTGAGCGATTTCCTCTTCGGATGGCGTAAAGATCTGGTGCGTCAATGGAATCTGGTCGGGATGAATGCAGAGCTTGCCGCCAAATCCAAACTGTTTGCCGTATCTCGCCGATTGCAGAAAGCGGTCATTGTCTTTGATCTGCAGCACAACGGTATCAATGGGGGGCTCCAAGTCGCCCAACCTTGCGGCGTGGGACAGCTTGGCGCGAGCGTAGGCCAACACGGTTTCATCGGCTCCCCACTCATAATTGAGATCGAGGGTGTAGTCCCCTCCGCCAAACGCCATCCTTCTCACACGGCTATCGGCGGTCGCAATCTTCTTGGCTGACTCCACCCCTGCGGCGGTTTCGATTATCGGCATCAAATCCAGACTGCCCACCGGCAACCCCTGTTCGGCCTCGGCTGCCGCCAAAAGACTTTCTAATTGGTTGATGCACGAACGTGACTCCACTTTCGGCAACACCACCCCATCGAGCCATGGACCAACGGTCGCCTTTATGTCCTCCTCACAATAGGGCGTATCGACACTGTTCACCCGAACATAATGGCGGGTTGAGCGGTCCGGTCGTGCACTAAACGCGTCCACCACACACTGGCGCGCGGCCGGTTTTTCGGAAATGGCAACAGCGTCTTCCAGATCCAAAATGACCGCGTCGGCGCCGACCTGAAACACTTTTTCCACGCGCCGCGGATGATTAGCCGGGGTAAAAAGAAAGCTACGAATGGGGGCATCGTGGTTTGGCGTCATCTCAGTTGCTCCAGGACCAGTGGTCAGCTGTCTGCCACCCACGCGTAAATTCGAAGGTATAACTGAAGTTACTGGCAGGGTGCTCAGAGATTGAAACCTCGAACACGCGGCCGCCCCTACCCTGATAAAAACGACTGACGCTCAATGATGGCGAACCCGCCTCCACTCCCAGCGCTTCCGCCTTTTGCGCTGACAGCACCCCTGCGGTGAGGCGAACCGTAATGTTTTCAATGCTTTCTTTAAATGTCTCCGCGATCATTTCGTAAACTGGGCGCGCACTGCCGCCCAAGCGCTGCGCGATCGATCCGTATTCGGGGATAACATAAACACTCGCCCAGCAAATCGGCATGCCGTCTGAGCCCAGTGTTCGCAGTCCTGTGATCTGAACCCATTCCTGGCCAGCTTGACATCCCAATTCGCGCGCCAACGACTTATCCGCCTTTATGCGTTTGTCCGAGAGCAAGCGAAACATGCTGCTGTCTGGGTAGCCGAAGAGCTCGGAGGGAGAGCGCACCATCTGCACAAAAGCCGGCGAGGCGTCGGTCGACAACACCACGGTACCTCGACCACGCTGACGTTTAACCAGCCCCATATCCTCGAGGACACGCAGCGCCTCCCTAATGGTGTGGCGACTGGCGTCGAAGCGGTCGATCAGATCCAGTTCTCCCGGCAAAAACGTGCCAACAGGAAACTTGCCCTCGCGAATGCCGGCCAATAGCTGATCTGAAATCTGTCGATACAAAGGTATGCGCGTATCGCTCTGCAGCGACGCCACACTGCTCTTCTTAGCAAGTTCAGTTTTCGTTGGTTCTGTTTTTGCCGTTGCAGTTTTTGATAGTTCAGCTTGCATGGACGCCAGCAACCCCCCAGACTTTAATTGTCCCGACATTTTAGTTGGATCTGGACTTGTCACAACCTCTAGAGTCCTGCAAACGGGAGCCGATCATGACCAAACCGAGCGCCAAAGCGCGATACGCGCACCAAAAAGGCCGCTTGTTCGAGGACTTCACTGTGGGCGATGTTTATCATCATCTTCCCGGCAGGACGATCTCGCAGCATGACAACGCATGGTTTACGTTGCTCACGATGAATACACATCCACTGCACTTTGATGAGGAATACGCCGCGGAGACCGAATTTGGCCGACCCCTCGTTGCTAGCCCACTCACTGTCGCCATCATCGTTGGCATGAGCGTGTCCGATGTTAGCGAGGCGGCCATCGCCAACCTCGGTTGGAAAGAAATCAAACTCCCGGCACCTGTTTTTCCGGGAGATACGCTTTATGCCAATACCGAAGTACTGGACAAGCGGGAGTCTCGGTCGCGACCCAACGCCGGGATTGTCAGCGTGCTCACCCGCGGCATCAATCAGGACGATGTCGAAGTCTGTGTCTTCGAGCGCCAAATTCTCGTCCCCAAGCGGGCCGCCTAAACTCATTTTTCAGGAGATTTACCATGGGTCACGATGCCTCAGTTGAACAACAGATTCTGGCGACCATCGATAAATGGGTAGAGCAGGAATTGCGGCCCATCGCCCGGGAACACGATCAAGCCGACGCGTACCCAACGGGCCTCGTAGAGCAGATGAAAGAGCTGGGACTCTTCGGCGCCACCATCTCGGAGGAATACGGCGGTCTAGGGCTGAGCGCATCCACCTATGCCCGCATCGTGTCGCGTATCTGCGAGGTGTGGATGGCGCCTTCCGGTATTTTTAACTCGCATTTAATTATGGCCAGCTGCGTCGAACGCGCCGGTACGCAAGCGCAGAAAGAGCATTTCCTACCCAAATTCGCGACCGGTGAGTTACGAGGCGGCATTGGTTTAACCGAGCCCGACGCCGGGTCGGATCTTCAAGGCATACGACTGGTTGCCAAAAAAGATGGTGAGGATTACATCCTGAACGGCACCAAGACCTGGATTTCTAATGGCATCAACGGCAATTGCCTGGCGGTACTGACCAAAACGGATCCCAACGCCTCTCCCAGGCACAAAGGCATGAGCCTGTTTATTTGTGAAAAGGGTGAGGGGTTCAGCGTAGGGAAAAAACTGAAAAAGCTGGGTTACCGATCCATCGACAGCGCAGAACTCATTTTCGAGGATTTTCGGGTATCGCAGGACAATTTGGTCGGTGGCGAGGAAGGCAAGGGTTTTCAGCAAGTTGCAGGAGGGCTGGAACTCGGCCGCATCAACATTGCCGCGCGCGGTGCCGGCATGGCCAAAGGCGCCACCAATATGGCCCTTCACTATGCGATGGAGCGCAAAACCTTTGGCAAGACAATTGCAGAACATCAGGCAATCCAGCTCAAACTGGCTGAAATGTCGACCCGGGCGGCGGCTGCCGAATTGCTAGTGCACCAGGCGGCCGACAAGTTTGATCGTCTCGAGCGCTGTGATCTCGAGGCGGGTCAGGCGAAGTTTTTTGCCTCTGAGGCGGCGGTTCAGAACAGCTTGGACGCGATGCGAGTGTTTGGCGGCTATAGCTATTCGCCGGAATACGAAATCGAGCGGTTTTACCGAGACGCGCCACTACTCTGTATTGGGGAGGGCACCAACGAGATTCAGCGCATGATCATCGCAAAGCAAATGGTTGCGCGCGCGTCGTGACCAGCAGGATCAGTTCAGTACAGTCATAAATTCGCGGGCGTCCAGTCGCTCGGTGCGGTAGGTATTCACCAGCGCGTCGGGGTCCGCGTAGCCCAGGGACATGCCGCAAACGAGCATCTGTTCGTCGGGTGCATTCAAAATTGGCATGACGCTATCGTAGTAGGAACAAAAGGCCGCCTGTGCGCAGCTCTCCAAGCCTGCCTCCCTTGCGGCCAACATAAACGATTGGAGAAACATGCCGTAATCGAGCCAACTACCCTGCTCCATATCTCGATCAATCGTAAAAAACAGCCCGACGGGCGCTCCAAAAAACGCATAGTTCTGAGCGCGATAGCCCTGTACTGCAGCGACATCTTGCCGTTCGATACCCAAGAGACCATAGAGACCGAACCCCGTCTGACGACGCCGGCCAATATAGGGCTGCCGCCATTCTCGGGGGTAATAATGATATTCGTACTCTCCCTCATCACCGGAGAGGTATCGGGTTGTGCAGGCCTCGGTGATGCGATGCTTGGTATCACCCCGGACGATATAAACGTGCCAAGGTTGAATGTTCGACCCTGACGGCGCTCTGCCTGCGATGGTTAATAGCGCCTCTATCTGCTCGTCATCAACAGGGCGCTCCGACAGGAAAGCCCGAATACTTTGTCGGCCCGTAATGGCATCGCTGACACGCATGGTTCAGCTCAAGCGCATTGCTTGGTCAGCCAGGTGTGCGCCCTGCCGCCTTGAGGCGCACCGATCATGTCGCTCAGTAGCGCCACCGCGTCCAGCAGATTCGGCATCGCGATGCCGGTCTCGTAGCCCATCGATTCACACAACATCACCACGTCCTCGGTGGCGACATTACCTTTAGCACCGGGAGCAAAAGGACAGCCCCCTAACCCACCTGCCGAGGCATCAAACTGTCGGACACCCGCTTGCAGGGCAGCGTAAACATTCGCCAATCCCATGGCCCGGGTATCATGAAAATGGCACCCCAATTGATCCGGCCCATATCGATCAACCAATTTTTGCATCATGGACTGCACTGCCGCGGGATTTGCAGCGCCAATGGTATCGGCGATGACCAACCTAGCCGGCTTGTGCTGCATCAACCTGTCTACCTGCTCAAGCACCAGCGACTCTGAAACAGGCCCTTCATAGGGACATTCAAAAGCGACAGCCAAGTAAGCGTGAACCGCAACACCCTCTGCTGCTGCGCGGTCCAGAATATCTTCGCCCATGACAAGGGTCTCTTCGAGACTTTTGCGGATGTTGTTTTGATTCATTTCTTCTGTCGCCGCCAGCGCAATCGCGTGGCTGCGGATACCCGCCTGAACTGCCAGCTCATAGCCCTTCATATTCGGTACTAGCGCACTGTAAGCGAGGTCGACAGGCGGCAAATTGGCAGCGATTTCGTCGGTCCCTGCCATTTGAGGAACTGCTTTGGGTGAGACGAAAGAGCCAATCTCCAGTTCGGGCACCCCGGTTTGCGCCAGCGCAACCAGCAAGCTCATGCGCTGTTCCACTGTCAGATGCTTCGGCTGAGCCTGCAGCCCATCGCGCGCCGCTACCTCCTTGATCACCACCTGCTGTGTCATTGTGTTTCTCCTTTCTCATATCCACCCGGCTACCCATATAGGTCAACGGGGGAAGTTCGAAGAGTGTAGCGCCACTTCGATCGATCGGCATCAACCTCGGGCGTGTCAGTGTCAGAACATATCTAGGCTTATGGATGAAAAACCGGCGCTGACAAGACGATGGCGTCGTCTGGGCAGATCAGCCATGATGGCACCGGCTCCTGAACTTGTCTGGAATCAAGGTTATGTCACAACGCAACGCCCTAGAGAGAATTGATGGCGGCATGGGCCAGAGACCTGCACTGATTGTGGTCGACGTGGTCGTAGGCTTCACCGACCCCGCCTGCCCTTTGGGGTCAGAGGCAGACGCCGTCGTACAAGCCAATGTCGACCTGATGAACGCTTTCCATCAGGCACAGATGCCGGTTGTACTCACCACCGTGGTCTACCACAACGAGGAACAAGCCTCCGTATTCCGTGCGCGGGTGCCCGCACTCAACCTACTGACCCCCGACTCCCAATGGGTCCAATTCGATCCTCGGTTGCCCATTGTCGAGACTGATTTGCAGTTGGAAAAACGCCATGCGAGTAGCTTTCATGGCACCGATCTGAACAATTGGCTCCGAGCCAACCACGTCGATACGGTGGTCGTCACCGGTCTCACAACCAGCGGCTGTGTGCGCGCGACTGCAGTCGATGGTTTACAAAACAACTACCGGGTTCTGGTGCCCAGAGAGGCGTGCGGAGACCGTGACGCGCAGGCGCACGAGGCTAACCTGTACGATCTCAATGCCAAATATGCCGATGTCGTCTCGTTAAGGGAGGTTTTGGATTCACTACCCGGCTGAATCGGAGCGCTGATTAGCAAATTGAGCGGCCTGTTCGGGCGTCGCTTCAGTTTGATACTGCGCTTTCCAGTCAGCGTAGGGCATGCCGTAAACGATTTCACGCGCACGCTCTTTGTCGAGCGTCACGCCTGCTTCGGCGGCAGCCTCCGCATACCACTTGGAGAGACAGTTACGACAAAAGCCGGCCAGATTCATCAGATCAATATTTTGTACATCTTTCCGCCCGTCCAAATGTGACAGCAAACGTCGGAAGACCGCCGCCTCAATCGATTCCTGGTTCATGGTGGACTCTGCCTATTGAATAAATATTTTCGAGATGGCGCAGACACTATTTCGGCGACTGCCCCGCGAGAAGGTCGTCTATCATCTCACCCTGACCGGGGTAGCGCCATGATGACTCGGGCACCGCGTCGGGTGCCAACCAAGCAACCTCTCGCACCTCCAAAGGACGATGGATGTGCAGCGCATCCGGTGAGGATGCCGTGCACCAATAAAGGTGAAAGCCGTTATCAAAGACCGTTGCCAGCTCTCCGGCCTGAACAGCCAGCCCCGTCTCTTCGAACACCTCTCTTTCCGCACCGCAACGCGCTGACTCGGATTTCTTAACGCTGCCACCCGGCAGTGCCCACTCTCCGGACCAATCCTTCACCAGCAGCACACCGCCCTCGGTGGGTAACAAACAACCCGCGCTCGGTGCCGACGGCTCCGTCGCGTTACTGGAACAGGGGGGCGGCGTCTCACCACAGGCCACCAGCGACAACAAAGCGGTCACACAGAGACTACGCCTCATAGACCCAATCCACCGCATCGTTACCGACTGCGATTCGCAGCTCATCCAGCAGTGCGTCACTGGGATGGACCTGCCAGGCCCCGCCAAGCTGAACCGCCACTGACCCTTTGGGCTGACTGTACTCCATGACCACAGGACACTGGCCACCGACTGCCGTTCGCAACGTGTTGGCCAAATGGGTGCTGAAGTGCTCATCCACGCTGTGGCTTGTAACCCTGAGACGCAGCTGGGAGACCTTGGCTTTTCTCGCCTGCTCCAGCGAGCGCACAGATTTGGTCCGCATTGCCAGACCACCGTTGAAGTCATCCACCTGCAGTCTGCCGTCCAGCAAAACGATTAGGTCTTTCTGCAGCAGATCCCGATGTTCGGTAAACACGTCGTTGTATACCGTCGCCTCAATCTGACCTGAGCCATCATCCAGCGTCAGCACTGCCATGGGGCCGCGCTGGGTCTTGATGGTTCGAATATCCAGAATCAAACCCGCGACCACCGCCTGGTTATTGGCCTGAAGTTCACGAATACGCCGCGGTGCAAACTTCCTCACCTCAGATTCAAACGCCTCCATGGGATGGCCGCTGAGAAAGCTACCCAGGCTCTCCTTCTCGGCGTTCAACAATTCTGTCAGCGACCAAGGTCGGGCACCGCGGTGCTCTTGGTAGGGATCCTCACTAGAGTCGCCGGCGGCAATGACTTCACCAAACAAATCATCGATACCTGCCGCTGAATTATTAGCCACCTGCTCGGCGCCCTTGATCGCGTCGTCAAGTGCTGCCATCAACACCCAGCGTTCTACGCCCAGCTCATCAAGCGCGCCACTCTTGATAAGCGCTTCCAGCGCACGACGATTGACTTTCCGTGGATCCGTTCGCGCGCAAAGGTCAAACAGACTGAGAAACGGTCCACTGTCTCTCGCCGCCAGAAGATTATCGATGGGGCCTTCACCAAGACCTTTAATGGCACCAAGCCCGTACCGAATACACCCTTCTGCATCCACCGAGAATGCATATTGCCCGACCTGAATCGAGGGCGGCTGAACGGTCAACCCCATACGCTTCGCCTCGTCACGAAACGTCAGCAATTTATCCGTATTATCGATTTCAGAGCTCATCACCGCGGCCATGAATTCCGCTGGATAGTGTGTTTTCAACCACGCCGTCTGGTAGGACACTAGCGCATAGGCAGCCGAGTGCGATTTATTAAAGCCGTAGCCCGCAAATTTTTCGACGAGATCGAATATTTTTATCGCCAAGTTTGGGTCGATACCCTGTGCGGCCGCGCCCTCCTCGAACACGCTCCGCTGCTTCGCCATTTCTTCGGGTTTCTTTTTACCCATGGCCCGTCGCAGCAGATCTGCACCGCCTAACGTATAACCCGCCAGCACCTGAGCGATCTGCATGACCTGCTCTTGATACAAGATGATGCCGTAGGTGGGTTCAAGAATGGGCTGAAGCCACTCATGCTGGTACTGCGGATCTGGATAAGCCACCGGCTCGCGGCCGTGCTTTCGGTTAATAAAATTTTCTACCATCCCGGATTGCAGCGGTCCCGGGCGGAACAGCGCAACCAGCGCGATGATATCTTCGAAGCAATCAGGGCGGAGGTTCTTGATCAGCTCCTTCATACCCCGGCTTTCAAGCTGAAATACCGCGGTGGTATCGCCCCCCTGCAATAATCGGAAAACGGTTTCATCATCCAGCGGAATCCGGTCAATATCCAAAGGCGTCTCGGTTCCGGCATTGATCATTTCGATCGCCCACTGAATGATGGTCAGAGTGCGAAGGCCGAGGAAGTCAAACTTCACCAGGCCGGCTTCCTCCACGTCATTTTTATCGTATTGGGTAACGACACCCCCGCCGTCCTCGTCGCAGTAAATGGGGGAAAAATCCGTCAATTCACCGGGAGCAATCACCACACCCCCGGCATGTTTTCCGGCATTTCGGGTGACGCCCTCTAACTGGACCGCCATATCCCAGATTTCCTGCGCCGAACTGTCATCCTGCAGTAGCTGGACTAGCTGCTCCTCCTGTTCAAGCGCCTTGGACAAGGTCATACCGACCTCAAAAGGAATCAGCTTGGACATGCGGTCAGCAAGCCCGTAAGGCTTGCCCTGCACTCTCGCAACATCCCTGACAACCGCTTTGGCCGCCATCGTGCCAAAAGTAATAATCTGGGATACCGCTCGACGACCATAGGTCTGGGCGACGTACTCAATCACCTCATCGCGCCGCTCCATGCAGAAATCGACATCAAAATCTGGCATCGATACCCGCTCAGGATTCAGGAATCGCTCGAACAGCAGGTCATACTCAATCGGGTCAAGATCGGTGATGCCCAGTGCGTAGGCTACCAACGAGCCCGCCCCGGACCCCCGACCCGGGCCCACCGGAATTCCCTGATCCTTTGCCCAACGGATAAAGTCCATTACCACCAGGAAATAGCCCGGGAAACCCATTTGGTTGATCGTATTGAGTTCGAAATCCAAACGCTCGCGATACGGAACCAGCCGTTCATCATCCCAGTTAGTAAAGCGCTGGCTGAGCCCCTCGAACGACAAACGGCTCAGGTATTGCTCGATCGTCTCGCCCGCGGGCACCGGATAGTTGGGTAAAAAAGGCTCGCCTAATGTCAGCGAGACAGAGCAACGCCGAGCAATTTCAACGGTGTTCTCAAGCGCCTCGGGGATATCGGCAAACAGTTCCGCCATTTCTTCTGCTGTCCGCAGGTATTGCTGGTCGGAATAAGCTCTTCGGCGCCGGGGATCGTCAAGAGTTCGGCCGTCGCCAATACACACCCGCGCCTCATGAGCCTCAAATTCTTCCGCTTCCAAAAAGCGGACATCATTTGTCGCCACAACCGGACAGGAATACTGCCCCGCCAGTGCCACCGCTGCGTGAAGATAATCCTCCTCATCCTCCCGACCTGTTCGCTGCAGTTCCAGATAAAAGCGGTTGGGAAAAGCAGCCTGCCAGTACTGCAGTGCGCTCCGCGCATCTGCCTCGCGGCCATTGACGAGTGCTTGCCCGATATCGCCCAAGCGACCACCAGACAGTGCGATCAATCCCTCTGCGTGCTCCAGCACCCAATCTCTCTGCACCCGCGGGCGTCCCAGATATTGGCCCTGCTGATAAGAGCGAGACAGCAGCAACATTAAGTTCTGATATCCCTTGTCATTCAGTGCCAGCAAGCAGAGCTCATGGTGGCGGTCTGGGTCTATTGGATCCAGTACGTGCAAATCTGCGCCGACAATGAGCTTGACGCCTTTTTCAGCGGCTGCCTTGTAGGCCTTTACCAGACCAAAGAAGTTGTGATGATCAGTGATCGCGACCGCCGGCATACCCAATTCCGCCACCCGCTCAAGCGTGGGCTTGATGCGCAACAGACCGTCAATCAGGGAATATTCTGTATGGAGGCGAAGGTGAACGAACGAGCTCATACCGGAACGCTATCTCACCTCCGGGTCGGCCAGCAAGCGTTTCACTGGCCCGAAGCTGCGCCGATGCGCGGGCGACACGCCAAGACGGCTCAGCGCCGAGAGATGCGCCTGTGTCGGATAGCCTTTGTGGCGGTCAAACCCATAGCCCGGATATTGGTTGTGAAGCGTTTTCATCTCCCCATCGCGCTGCACCTTGGCGAGGATGGATGCCGCGCCAATACTGGGTTCGGTCAGGTCACCCTTCACGATAGCCCGGGCTTCATAGGGCCATCTCGGCAGTCGGTTACCGTCCACCAATACCAGACTGGGCAGCACCACCAACCCCTCGACGGCGCGGCGCATGGCCAGCATCGAAGCCTCGAGAATATTGAGTTGATCAATCTCCTCCACCGACGCACGGCCCAATGCCCAACAAACGGCCTCACGCTTAATCGCGTCGGCAAGCAGCTCGCGCTTTGCCGGGGACAGCGCCTTCGAGTCCGTGACGCCCGCAGGTGGGGGGTCGTTCAGTATCACTGCCGCAGCGACGACATCACCCGCCAGAGGACCCCGTCCAACTTCATCTACACCGGCGATAAGATGGCCTTGCGTCTCCCCAAAAAGATCACCACTCATGAACGTTGCGTCAGCGGCAGCAGCGCATCGACACATCGGTTAGCAAAGTTACCGCCTATTTGGCCTGCCAGCTCCCGAAACCGCGCAGTTTGCGTCTCGCCCAGCCCGCTTAACAGATCCGACACCGCATCCGCTAGCCGCTGGGAGGTCAGCTCCTGCTGCAATAACTCCGGCGCCACCGCCTCGCCCGCCAGGATATTCGGCAAACCAACGAAGGGGGATGTCACGAGTCGCGAAAGGATGAACCAGGACAGACCGGCCATGCGGTAACCGATCACCATCGGCTTGCCCAGCAACATCGCCTCCAAAGTGGCGGTGCCCGATGCAATCATTAATGCGTTGCTGGCCTGCATAACCTCTCTACCCTGACCCTCGACCACGATAAGCGGCAAATCGAAGCCGCTCAGCATCTGCTGAATTTGCGCTCGACGCTCTGCATTCGCGGCGGGAATCACAAAATGGAGATCGGGGTAGCGACGACAAAGTTCTGTCATCGCTTCGGCGAAGATGGGCAGATGCTGTCGAACCTCAGCTTCTCGACTGCCCGGCAACACGCCTACAATCGGCTGGTTTTCCGAAAGCTCTAGGCTTTGACGAACGGTCATAGCGTCGGGAAGCAGCGACAATTCGTCGACCAAAGGGTGCCCCACACATACGGCATCGATGCCCGCGGAACAATAGAGCTCGACCTCAAAAGGCAAAAGACAGAGCATTCTCTCAGTGGCTTTTCGGATAGCTTCAATCCGCCCTTTACGCCATGCCCAGACCGAGGGGCTGACTAAATGCGCGGTGGTGATACCGGCACGTCGTAAGCGCCGCTCCACCGGTAAATTAAAGTCGGGGCTATCGACCCCCAGGAAAAGATCCGGCATTTCCCCAAGTTGCTGGGAAATCAACTGCCGGCGAATGCTTAACAGCTCCGGTAAGCGCTTTAACGGCTCAACCAAACCCATGACCGACAATCGGTCCATGGGACACAGCGATTGCAATCCCACAGCATGCAAACGGCTACCACCAATACCCGTGAGTTCTGGGCAGCTGCCACGATTTGCCCATGCCTCCATGACCGCACCGGCCAAAAGATCGCCGGACATTTCGCCCGCACAAATGCCAATACGGGAGAATTGCTCCGTCACTAACGAACGATGCCGCGCTGGGAAGTCTGCAGCGAGTCGATCAATATTTGCACGCTCGGCGCATCGGTAACCATGCTCTCCAGTCGCTCCATCGCGACCTCCAACGTGAGCCCCTGACGATATAGAATTTTAAAAGCGCGACGTAGCGCTGAGATTTCAGACGCATCGAAGCCCCTTCTACGCAAGCCCTCTGCGTTAATCGTTTTGGCTTCTGCTGGGCTGCCTGCCACAGTCACAAACGCGGGTACATCCTTGCCAATGGATGTACCCATACCGCTAAAGCTATGCGCTCCGATCTTGCAGAACTGATGCACAAGCGTATAGCCGGACAGAATTGCCCAGTCGCCGACCTCAACGTGACCTGCCAGCGCTGTGTTGTTCACTAAAATAGTGTCGTTGCCCACAGCACTGTCGTGTCCAATATGGGCATAGGCCATGATGAGATTTCGATCTCCGATCGATGTCAGTGATCGATCTTGAACCGTCCCGCGGTGGATGGTGACATTCTCCCGGATGACATTGTCATCCCCAATGCGGAGCTCGGTTGGCTCGTCACGATACTTCAGGTCAGGCGTCGCTTCCCCTACCGTTGAAAACTGATAGATGTGGTTCCGGGCGCCTATCCTCGTGGGCCCCTTGATCACCACATGCGACTCAACCTTGGTTCCTTCGCCTATCTCAACGCCAGGGCCTATCAGCGTCCAAGGCCCCACCTCGACCGACTCATGCAGTCGAGCAGTGGGATCGATAATGGCGGTGTCGTGGATCATGAATCAACGGTTAGCACACAAGATGGTGCCCGCGGCGGCGAGTTCGCCGTCCACTTTGGCTTCCACCTCAAACTTCCAAATGCCGCGCCGCTCGCTGACGATACTGGCGTATAACATGACTTGATCTCCGGGGACGCAGGGCCGCTTAAAGCGCAGATTGTCCGCGCCTACAAAGTAATAAATGGAGCCATTGGCAGGTGTTTTATCCATCGTGACAAAACCCAAAATGCCCGCTGCCTGTGCCATCGCTTCCAATAGCAACACACCGGGAAACACAGGCATCCCTGGAAAATGACCATCAAAGAAAGGCTCGTTGATGCTGAGGTTTTTGTAGGCCTCAATTCGCTCACCGGGTTCTACCGACACCACGCGATCCACCAACAGAAACGGATATCGATGCGGGAGACGGTTACGGATTTCTTCAATATCGAGTGTCACGCTTTGTCATCCTCTTTCTGATCGAGACCGGCCGCTTTTTCGAGCTCTGCAATTCGTCTCGCCATTTGATCCAGCTGGGTAAACCGCGATGCGCTTCTGAGCCACGCTCTGATGGGTTGAATCGGCGTCCCGGAAGAATAATGACCGGGCTCAGTCACCGAACCCGCAACCCTTCCCTGGCCTCCAATGTGGACGTCATCAGCAATCGTGAGATGTCCAGCCATGCCCACCTGCCCGGCGATAATGCAGCGTGCGCCAATGTGGGTACTCCCCGAAATACCCGCCTGCGAGGCAATAGCGGTTCGGCTCCCCACTTTCACGCCATGGGCAATCTGCACCAAGTTGTCGATGATGGCGCCGTCTTCCACCACGGTATCTTCAAGCGCACCTCTGTCGACCGCAGAATTCGAACCAATTTCCACGTCGTTGCCGATGGTCACAGAGGCCAGTTGCTCGATCTTCACCCACCCTTCTGCGCTGGGCGCAAACCCGAAACCATCAGCGCCAATGGTTGCGTTAGGGTGAATGATGCAACGCTCGCCGATGGTCACGGCGTGGCAGATCACTGCATTAGGTTTAATGACAGAGTCAGCACCGATACGCGTGCCGTGGCCGATGTAGGCGCCAGCGCCAATCCAGACGCGATCGCCCAGCACTACGTCGGCCTCAATACAGGCACCGGCATCGATGGTGACATTGCGACCCAATTGCGCGCCCTCGTCGATAACGGCGCGCTCATGAATGCCCCCCCTGCGTTGCGGGTGGTTATCAAAGACACGTGTAGCGCGCGCATAAGAGACATAGGGCGCATCGCTAAGCAGCGCATTACCGTCCCACCTTCCCGCCCAGTCCGGGTGAAGAATCACAGCGCCGGCCAGGGTCTCTGAGAGTTTCCCTAAGTGTTTTTTTTCAGAAACGAAGGAGAGATCAAAGGCAGTAGCCGCGGAGAGAGGGGCGAGTCGCTGTATCGTAAAGTCAGCATCCCCCCGGAGCTCGAGCTCCAAAGTCGTCGCGAGCTCCCCGAGGGTCGGCACAGATGTTACTCCGCGCCCAATTGGTTCATCTTGTCTGAAACTTTTGCCGTAATGTTGTAGCCCAGATCGGCGTGAATCACTGCTTGCTGTTGCAACAGCAGACCGATTTGATCGGTTTCAATAATCTCTCTCAGCACTTCCTGAGCCTGCGGCGCCAGCTCCTGCATGACCCGCTGTGCATTCTGGGTCTGAAGCGTTTGCAACTTTTTGGCAACGTATTCGAGATCAGACTGCTTACTGGCCATCTTCTGGCGCGCCGCCACCTGACCTTCCTCGCTCATCGCCGCCTGATCTCGCTGGAAGTCTTTAACCAGCTGATCCAACTCCGCACGCAATGCATCAAACTGCGCCTTATCTGACGCGAAGTCTTCATTGCTCTCGAATTCCTGTAACCGTTGCTGCGCAACGTCAGTCTGCAGAATGGCCTGCTCGAGGTTGACCACGGCAATCCGACCCTGAGCCATCACAACCGAAGGCATAACAACCATTAATAGGCCGGCAAGCCAAACACGCACATTCATTGCATTCTCTCCATATTTTTCATCATCAGAAGCCTCTACCCAGCGTGAACTGGAAGACCTCTCTTTCATCGATTGGGCTGGCATTGAGCGGCTTTGCCAGACTAAACGTCAGCGGGCCGAAGCCTGACAGCCAAGTAATACCAATGCCAACAGAGTACCGTAATTCCCCTGCATCGATACCAAAACAATTCACCTGATTTTCACGGCAATTTGTATTGAAAACGTTACCCACGTCAAAAAACAGCGCCGATCTCAGCGAGCTGCGATCTTTGATGAAAGGCATGGGGAATAGCACCTCGGCACTACCTTCAATTAGGACATTGCCCCCAAAAGGATCGGGCTCGTTATAGAACTGCTGAACAGGAATCTTGCCCGTCGCCGCATCAACGGCATAGCCATAACCACGCCCGTCTGGACCACCAAACTCAGTGGGTCGTCCATTTTCGTCTATGCCTGTCACAGCCGTGTTGGCCGAGTAGACTGAAGGTGGTGTGGATCGAGGTCCCAGCGTGTTCGCCTCATAGCCCCGTACCGAACCGAAACCACCGGCAAAGAAGTGCTCATAGAAGGGCAATTCGCTGGTCGCGCCGTAGCCATCGCCGTAACCCACCTCTCCACGCAGGTGCAGCGTGAACTCGCCAAACAAAGGGAAGTAAACTTCTCCTCGATAATTTAGCTTGTAAAACTCGAGGTCCGATAAGGGCACTGCCACTTCCAGCGACAATGATTGCGACGCACCGCGGGTCGCGAGCTGGCCTCGATTCAGCGTGGATTGCAACCAGCTCGCAGTCAAGCTCCAGTTCAAGTACTGATCACCGTTCAAATCCAAAAATCCGGCATTGCTCGGTGGCGAGAGCACAGACAGGGGAATCGTATCGATAGGCTGCAGCACCTCAGGCGCCGAGTAGGTGCCGTCACGCTGTAGTGTCGAGTAGTACCAATACTCGATCTCTGGCGCCAACCGCGGACTGGCGGCTATTTCCTGCACCGCGTACTGGCCAGATGTGATTTTGGTATCGGTCACACCCAGCGAGAAGCCCAAGCGTTGGGTTTCGCTAATGGGATAGCCAAAGTTCATGCTGCCACCCCAGGTGTCGGTGGTGTAGCTCGCGACGTTGATTTTTGACAGATCCGTTTTGCGATAAAAGATGCCGAATCCGCGGCTGACCCCATCTTCTGTGAAGAACGGGTTGGTGTAATTGAAACTGATCACATCCTGGTAGCGCGACGAGTTGAGCGACACCCCAACCCTGCGTCCAGTACCCAAAAAATTATTCTGCTGCAGGTTGAGGCCCAAAATCAGTCCCGCGTCCTGTGCATAGCCCAGACTGCCGCCTATCGAACCGAAAGATTGCTCCTCTACGGCAAAGTTCACGTCAATCAGGTCATCCGAGCCCGGTACCTCTGCTGTCTCGACCTGGGCAGTTTTAAAGAAGCCCAATCGCTCCAACCTGATGCGCGATTGTTCAATGGCGGCGGCCGAAGCAGGTGCCGATTCCATTTGCCGCATTTCCCTGCGCAACACGTCGTCCATCGTGGTCATGTTGCCCGCAAAGTTGATGCGGCGAACATAGGTGCGCTTGCCAGGGTCAATGAAAAATTTCATGACCACCGTATTGCTGTCTTCATCGATCTCAGGCATGCCCGTGACTTTGGCGAAGTTATAACCCTCGTTCCCCAACCTCCGGGTCAGGTAGTCCTCGGTAGCGGTCACCAGCTGCTGGGAGTACACCTGTTCAGGTTGCACGATGAGAAAACGGTTCAGATCCTCCTCAGGGAGCACCAGATCACCGCTCAACCCCACCTCGCTAATGGTAAATCGATCGCCCTCAGTGACATTGGCTGTAATGTAGACCTCTTCCTTGTCCGGCGAGACGGCCACCTGAGTCGAATCGATATTGAACTGCAGGTATCCGCGATCCAGGTAATAAGATGACAGGGACTCCAGATCAGAGGTCAGCTTTTCCTTGGAGTATTTGTTGTCGCTGGTAAAGAATGAGAACCAGCCGCCCGTTTTCAATTCAAAGAGATCCAGCAAATCTTCGTCTGAGAAAATGCTGTTACCGACCACATTGATGTGCTGGATGGTCGCAACGGTCCCCTCGTTAACATCAATCGCGATCGATACCCGATTACGTGGCTCGGCAATCACCTCTGAATCAATGGTCGCGTCATACCGTCCCTGCAGGACATACTGTCGCTGAAGTTCCAACTGCATGCCTTCGAGGGTGGATCGCTGGAACACCTGTCCCACGGCCAAACCCGCGCCTTTGAGACCATCAAGCAAGGCCTCTGTTTCAATGGCCTTGTTACCGTCGATTGTGATCTCGCTGATGCTGGGCCGCTCGGCGACGATCACCACGAGGACACCACCGTCTCTCGCCATGGAGATATCATCGAAGTTACCCGAGGCAAACAAACTCTTCGCGGCAGCGCGGACTACCAGCGTATCGACCGCATCTCCAACGCCCACGGGCAGCGCTGCAAAGACACTACCGGGCGAGATTCGCTGCAACCCTTCGATGCGGATGTCCTGAATCACAAAGGGTTCAATTTGAGCAAAAGCGGGTCGCCACAGACTCAGCAAAGCCAGTAACATCGCTACGCCGAGGCGAACGCTCCGCGGTCTTTTTACGTCTATTGGGGACATACCGTTTCTTATAAAAGCCTATTTGCCTGCCGTCGCGAGAGTAACGATTCGCCCAAAAGCAACGGCTTTTCGGTGCGTCCGCGGGAGCGCACCTTCAGACCGTTTGACGTCATCAGAGTTTTGCCACGTCATTATACAGAGCAAACACCATGATGCTTAGCACCAGCGCCACCCCAACCTGATAACCCACCATCTGAACGCGCTCAGGCAACGGCTTACCCAGCAACGCTTCGAAGGCACAAAAAACGATGGCACCACCGTCGAGCACCGGAATCGGCAGTAAATTCAGGGCCCCCAACGACACGCTCAGCAACGCTAAAAATCCAAACCATGCGGCCCATCCGGATTCGGCTGTCGACGCAGCCACCTGTGCAATCGTAATGGGGCCAGAGAGGTTGCTTGGCGAAATCAGCCCCTGAAGCATTCTCAGAATCGATTTGAACGTAAATACCACCAAGTCGGCCGTGCGCGTCACAGCAGCCACCAAAGCATCGACGGGGCCACGCTCAAAAAATCGCTGTTGAGAGGCGGGTATTTCCGGTAGTTGCACCGACATACCGACAGAGCCGATTCGCTCGCCCTCAGAGATCAGCGCCGCGGGTGTCACACTCAGGCCCTGTCTGGTCCCGCTTCGCTCCACCACCACATCAATCGACTGATCCGGCCGTGCTCGCACATAAACCACCCAATCCATCCACAGATCAATCGCTTGTCCGTCTGCCTCAAGAATCAAGTCCCCGACTTCAAAACCTGCGGCGATGGCCCTGCCCTCTTCGGAGAGCCCCCCGACCAGCGGTAGGACCGGAGGCGTCTTAACCGTAATACCTAGTGCATCCAGTAAGTTAGGTTGTTCGGCACCCTTGAGCCATTGATCGAGTGTTACCTCGGATCTGAGCAGCATATCCGAACCGGGCCGACTCACCGCGAGTTTCAGCGCGCCCGAGTCGCCCAACCGCTCCAGCAGGGCAAAATTGACCGCCGCCAACGTCGGCGTTGGACGGCCGTCGATTTCGCGGATCTCCTGCCCCGACTGCAGTCCAGCCTGTTCGGCCAGCGAGGCTGGGACCACGGTAGCGATCTCAGGGACAATGCCCATTTCTCCGCGCAGAAATAAACCCCACAGCACGACAATGGCCAATAAGAAATTAGCCAGCGGGCCGGCCGCTGCGATGGCCATCCGGTAGCCCACTGACTGCCTGCTGTGCGCTCTCGACAGGTCAGCTTCATCTAACTCAGGGTCGTGCTCGTCAGCCATTCGCACGTAGCCCCCCAGCGGAATCGCCGCCAGAACGTACTCTGTGTCGTCCGCACCCCGCCATCGCAGCAAGGGGCGGCCGAATCCAATTGAGAACCTCAGCACCTTTACGCCTGCGCGGCGCGCCATCCAGAAATGACCGTACTCGTGAATGCCCACCACGACCGCAAACGTGGCCAGCGTGACAATAATGGTCTGCGCCAGATCGATCATTTCAAATCCTCAAGCAGCACCGGGAGGGTTATCTGCCAAAACAGCGGCTCGCGCATGAACTCTTGCCAGTTGATCCAGTGCTTGGACCGCGTCGAGTGTCTCAGGTTCCGCCAAATCGATCGATTGCAAGGCGCCATCAATCACCCTATCGATGTCGGTAAAGCGAATCTCGCCCGCTAAAAATGCGGCTACCGCGACTTCATTGGCCGCACTGAATACGCACATCCCGCCCGGGCGTGCGATAGCCCATTGGGCCAGCGCCAAACAAGGGAAGGCCTGCAGGTCCGGCGCCTCGAAGTCGAGCCGCCCTGCCGTCACCATATCCAGAGGCTCCACCCCCGCATCAACTCGCTGCGGCCAAGCCAGACAGTAGGCAATCGGCGTGCGCATGTCGGGCTGCCCCAGCTGAGCCAGGACAGATCCATCGCAATAACGAATCATAGAGTGCACGAGGCTTTGCGGGTGCACCACAATCTCGATCTGCTCGGGTGTTCGATTGAATAACCAGCATGCCTCCGCCAGCTCCAGACCTTTGTTGGCTAGCGTCGCCGAGTCGACCGAAATCTTTTGACCCATTGACCAATTCGGATGCGCGCAGGCCTCCTCGGGTGTCACGGAGTCCAATGAATCCCGCGACCGACCTCGAAACGGCCCGCCGGACGCCGTCAGGATCATTTTCTCAACGTTCGCCATATCGGGCAGACCATTGCTGTCAACCGGCAAGCACTGGTGCATGGCGTTGTGCTCGCTATCCACAGGTAGCAACGTCGCGCCGCCCTGTCTCACAGCCTCCATGAATAACCCGCCTGCACTGACCAGCGCTTCTTTGTTGGCCAACAAAATGACTTTGCCCGCTCTCGCGGCGCTCAGGGTAGGACGCAACCCAGCGAACCCGACGATGCCCGCAACAACGGTGTCGACATCGGATTGAGCAACGAGGTCGTCGAGGGCCTCGGCGTCAGAAAATACCTTTACCGAGGGCAGATCCGCCAATTCTTCAGAGAGCTGACTAGCTGCATCAGGATCAGTCATGACGGCATAATCAGGTTGATGCTGCCGACATAATGCAGCCAACTGCTCTACCGACCGGTGCGCAGATAACACCGTCGCCTTATAGCGATCAGGATGGCGCTGAATGACATCCAAAGTGGACTGCCCTATTGACCCCGTTGCACCCAGTACCGCTACTCGCCGCACGGCTCAGTACCCCACCAAGAGCAGGCCGAGCGTGAAAACGGGTGCCGCGCCGCAGATACTGTCCAGCCGGTCCAATATTCCGCCGTGACCCGGCAACAATGACCCAGAGTCTTTCAGTCCGACCTCTCGCTTGAGCAAACTGACCGTCAAGTCACCCACTACCGAAGCACCGGCCGTCGCCAGCGCCACTGCCAACAACGAGCCGAGCCCGAGATGCAGATGCGATGGCGGGAGGTTGTACCAAAGCAACACGGCCATAGCGGCGACGCAAAGCATGCCCCCCCAGAACCCTTCCCAGGTTTTTGCGGGGCTGATGGCCGCCGCCAGTGCATGCTGTCCAAAGCGACGCCCCGCAAAATAGGCGCCGACATCCGCCGCCGCCACCGTCAGAATGAGGAAAAAAATCACCAGCGGGCCGTTATCCAAGGTCAGACAGACCACAACGGCAAACCACGTTGCCGACAAGATCAGCCACCCCATGAGGGCGCGGACCCCGGCCCGACCCCATAACCACTTGCCAGCGGGATAGGACTTCAATCCCAGTAACATGGCTGACCACAGCAATGCGCTGGCCGCCAGAAGGGGTTGCATTGCGATCTTCGACTGATGTCCAGCGAGACCCATGCTTTCCCATAGCCCGAAGCACGCCAACCCTAGCGGCAAAACAAAAGCGAGGCGCTGTGTAGAGGTTCGCGCGCCGACCAATGCACCCCACTCCCAGGCGCCCGCACAGGCAACCAGGCCAAACAAGACAGCCTGCACCTCATACGGCGCATACAGGAGGGTCGCAATGAGTGCTCCCGCAAGGATCAGTGCTGTCGTCACTCGTTGCCGGAGCATGGTGTCGGTTCCCGATCTTCTCAGTATTGATGCAGTAGCGGCCGAACTCCGAAACGACGTTCTCTCACGGCATAATCAGCTAATGCCAAGTCCAATACTGTCTCGTCAAAGTCTGGCCATAGTACCTCGGTAAACCAGAACTCCGCATACGCAAATTGCCAGAGAAGAAAGTTCGAGATGCGCGTCTCCCCAGCTGTCCTGATACATAAATCTGGGTCCGGCAAATCCGCCGTGGCCAGTCTCGCCGAGATAACATCTTCATCGATGGCGTCGGGGTCTAAGCGCCCGGCGGCGACATCGTGCGCGATGGAGCGGGTCACCTCAGCAACGTCCCAACGACCGCCGTAATCCAGCGCCAACGTCAGTGTCGCCCGATCACCACAGGCCGTTGCCGCTTCCACTTTGGCGATCAGTCGCTGAATTCGCGGACTAAAGCGGTCGCGGCGCCCAATCACCCGCAACCGCACACCGTCTGATATCAGCTTGCTCACTTCATTGCGCAGATAACGCGATAACAGCGCCAGCAAGGCCCGCACCTCGGTCCGGGGTCTGCCCCAGTTTTCACTGGAAAAAGCAAATAAGGTTAAGTAGCGAATGCCACGAGATTCGCAAGCGGACACAATTTCGCGGACGACTTCAGCGCCCGCCCGATGTCCCGCAACGCCCGGGTAGCCCTCGCGTCGGGCCCATCGATTGTTGCCATCCATAATAATGGCAAGGTGTCTCGGTACGGAGCGAAGTTGAATCTCTGAGGCTTGCAAGGACTCGACTACCTAAATTCAAATGGCCATGAGGTCGGTTTCTTTGACACCCAGCGCCGCCTCCACCTTAGCCACGTAGTCGTCGGTCAGCTTCTGGATCGCGTCTTGACCCCGACGCTCCTCGTCCTCAGAGATCTCCTTCTCTTTCAACAACTCCTTCAGCATGCCCAGACCGTCCCGTCGAGCATTACGAACCGACACCCGAGCAGATTCGGCTTCACCGCGAGCCTGCTTGATGTAGCCTTTTCGGGTCTCCTCGGTCAGCACCGGCATCGGAATACGAATCACATCTCCGGCCGTCGCCGGGTTAAGTCCGAGGTCCGACTTGAGGATTGCACGCTCAATATCGGGCGTGATGCCCTTGTCGAAAGCCACCACACTTAAGGTACGAGCATCTTCAATATTGATGTTGGCCAACTGATTGAGCGGCGTTTCAGCGCCGTAGTATTCAAGCCGAATGCTATCCAGCAAACTCGGATGCGCGCGGCCGGTGCGGATTTTGTTGAAATTGTGCGAGAGCGCCTCGAGGGCTTTCCCCATGCGGTCCTCGGTGTCCTGCTTAATATCGTCAATCATTGCAATAATCCTGCTTCGCGATTCTGGGCCTTCTAGGCCTGAATCAGCGTTCCCTCGTCCCCGCCACGCACGATGCTCAGCAATGCACCTCGCTGAGACATGTTAAAGACGCGGACGGGCATATCATGGTCCCGAACCAGACAAATTGCAGTGAGGTCCATGACCCCAAGCTTCTTGTCCAGCACTTCGTCATAGGTCAGCTGGTCATACTTAACTGCGCTCGGGTCCGTCACGGGGTCTGCACTGTAGACGCCATCGACTTTGGTGGCCTTCAGCACGACATCGGCCTTAACTTCGATACCCCGCAGGCACGCCGAAGAGTCCGTAGTGAAGAAAGGGTTGCCCGTACCTGCAGCGAAAATCACGACATCTCCATTGGCGAGCGCACGGATCGCCTTACGCCGATCGTAATGCTCGACCACACCGCTCATCGGAATAGAGGACATCGCTTGGGTCGCGATGTTGGAGCGCTCCAGGGCATCGCGCAGTGCAAGAGCGTTCATTACGGTAGCGAGCATACCCATGTGGTCGCCTGTCACCCGGTCAAGGCCTGCCGCATTGAGAGCGGCCCCACGAAACAAGTTGCCGCCCCCGACAACTAGGCCCACCTGAACGCCAATGCCGACCAGCTGGCCAATTTCCAGTGCTAATTGGTCCAGTATTTTAGGGTCAATGCCAAACGCTTCCTGACCAGTGAGGGCCTCGCCGCTCAGCTTGAGCAGAATGCGCTTATAGACTTTTTCTGCCGCCATTTATGCCCCTCTCGCGGTACAGCCTCGGTATGTCATGCTACCGGCGGCCGAACCTTTGTTCACACGGAAACCTTGGTGATTCTTCTGGTATGCCTCTCTCACTGACCGCCCTGCGGTCACACCAATGACTCAGTTACCCAGCTGAGCAGCCACTTCGGCAGCGAAGTCGACTTTCTCCACCTCGATACCCTCGCCCACCTCGAAGCGAGTAAAGCCAACCACCTCCGCACCTGCGGCCGCGACCAACTTGCCCACGGTGGTATCGGGATCTTTAACAAACGCCTGCTCAGTCAAGCTATTCTCTGACAGGAACTTCCGAATCCGTCCGTCGATCATTTTTTCTACGATTTCTGGTGGCTTGCCAGAATCCTGAGCCTGGGCAGCGTAAATCTCACGCTCCTTGGCCACCTGCTCCTCCGGCATATCAGCCGGGGAGACAACCTGCGGATTGACGGCCGCCACATGCATGGCCACGTCCCTAGCCAGCTCCTCAGAGCCGCCCTTTAACGCGACCAACACAGCGATGCGATTGTTACCGTGCACGTACCCACCGACGACACCTTCACTGGCGCGGTGGTTCACAACGCGGCGGACACTGATGTTCTCGCCAATCTTTTGCACCAGCGCCTGTCGGGCATCCTCTGTCTCACCGCCTGCCAGCGCCTCTACGTCACTGATCTGCCCTTCAAACGCTTTACCAACGACTGCGCTCACGAAGCCGAGAAAGTTCTCATCGCGCGCAACGAAATCAGTCTCGCTGTTCACTTCCACCATGGCGCCAAAACTGCCGTCTGCCGCGGTCTGAATCGCCACAACGCCATCAGCGGCGGTGCGGCCCGCCTTCTTGGCTGCCTTCATGCCACTGGACTTACGCAACGCTTCGATCGCCGCGTCGATGTCACCTCCCGCTTCAGCGAGGGCTTTTTTGCACTCCAAAAGCCCCAACCCGGTTCTCTCGCGCAGTTCCTTAACCAATGCCGCAGACATGCTCTTTCCTCATGAAGCCGCTTGTGAAGGCGGCAAAATAGTTGATGGTTCCGGGGTCACAGACCCCATAATCGTGCCGACAAGAATGTCAGGAGGCAGGCTTCTCTTCTGCGTCCTCGACTGTCTCTGCAGGGGCTGCTGACTCCGCCTCCACGCTGGCTTCAGCACTGTCATCAGCCGACGCGTCAGCGGGCTCAGGTGCGGCCGCTGCTGCCCCCGCCTCGGTAGTTTCTGCCGTTTCAGTGGCCTCTGGGGCAGCTTCTGCTTCCACCTCAGTCACCTCGACGAACTCATCAGCCGATACCACTTCTCCCGCTGCCGCTTTACCCGCCAGCACGGCGTCAGCCACCGCAGAGACGTAAAGCTTGATCGCGCGGATCGCATCGTCGTTGCCGGGGATCACGTAATCAACACCATCTGGATCACTGTTGGTATCGACAATGCCGATAACCGGGATGCCCAGCTTATTGGCTTCGGTCACCGCGATACGCTCGTGGTCGACATCCACGACAAAGAGCACATCGGGCAGCCCCGACATCTCTTTAATACCGCCAATGGACCGCTCGAGCTTTTCCTTCATGCGAGAGCGCATCAGCGCCTCTTTTTTGGTCAGCTTGGCGAAAGTGCCATCCCGCTCCTGCTCTTCAAGTTCACGTAAGCGCTTGATCGATGAGCGGATGGTTTTGTAGTTAGTGAGCATGCCGCCCAACCAACGATGGCTAACAAATGGCATGCCGCAGCGCCGCGCGTGCTCCTCGATGATCTTGCCGGCGGCACGCTTGGTACCCACGAACATGACCTGATTTTTATTCTCGGCGAGCCGCTTCACCGTATTCAGGGCGTCGTTGAACGCCGGCACGGTGTGCTCGAGATTGATGATGTGAATTTTGTTTCGTGCCCCGAAGATGTAAGCATCCATCTTGGGGTTCCAGAAACGGGTTTGGTGTCCAAAGTGCGCACCTGCCTGCAGCAAGTCACGCATACTTACCTGCGTCATAGTCAAACTCTCTGTTTGGGTTAACCTTCCGCCCTATCCTGCGACTCCAACCGTAAACGGGCACCCGGGTCCGCACTGTTGATAGGGCGTGCTATTTGCCTTAGTTGGCGTTCTCGGATTGCTCCGAGGGCGCGCTTTATACCACAGCCGCAAGTACAGTAAAAGCACGTCCCCAAAGGGCCTCAGAGTCGGTTACACTCTCGCTCCTTCCCGATCCAATAGCCTCGGTAGGAGCTGATGAGCACCGTCGCACCGAAAACCCCCACCGAAATTGACGCGATGCGCGAAGCTGGGCGCCTCGCTGCAGAGGTGCTCGAGATGATCGGACCACAGGTCGATGTGGGCATGACAACCGGGGAAATCGACCGCATCTGCCACGATCACATCGTAAACGTCCAAAAAGCGGTACCAGCGCCGCTCAACTACAAGGGCTTTCCGAAATCGATCTGCACCTCAGTGAATGAAGTGATTTGCCACGGAATCCCGTCGGACAACAAGAAATTGCGCAACGGAGACATCATTAACATCGATGTTACCGTGATCAAAGACGGCTGGCACGGTGACACCAGCATCATGGTGGGCGTGGGTGATGTCGCGCCGCACGCAGAGCGTCTGATGCGTGTGACGCAGGAATGCTTGTATCAGGCGCTAGCGCTTGTGAAACCCGGGGCTTCCTTGGGTGATCTGGGCCATGTCATTCAGCAGCATGCTGAGTCCAACTATTATTCCGTCGTCAGGGAGTATTGTGGACATGGCATTGGTCAGGTTTTCCATGAAGAGCCGCAGGTGCTCCACTACGGCAAACCGGGCACTGGCCTGACGCTGGAGCCGGGCATGACCTTCACGGTGGAACCCATGATCAACGCCGGCAAGCGCTACACCAAGTTGAATACGCGAGACGGCTGGACCGTGACCACGCGGGACGGCCGGCTGTCTGCACAGTGGGAGCACACCATCGTTGTCACGGATACGGGTTGCGAAGTGCTCACCCGGAGGCAGGATGAACACCTCCCCTTCTGATGACCTGATGGTGTCGCCCACTGCTCAGCTTGACTCATTGCTCTCCCAAGGGACTGATCCGGCGCTGGTAGCGCGCGATTTCCTGCAAACCTCAAGATCAGAGCTGACCGCGCGTTTTACTCCCGGTCAGACCATCACCCCCTTTCTTCGCCAAATCAGTGACATGGTCGACGCAGTCCTGACCCGACTGTGGTTGGAGTATGTCGGTGCTGAGTCGACGGCGGCGTTAATCGCCGTCGGTGGATACGGCAGAGGTGAGCTGTTCCCGCAGTCTGATATCGACGTGCTAATCCTGACGCGAGACGCACCAGACGCTAATACAGCGGGTCGGCTGGAGCGTTTTGTGACCAGCCTGTGGGATACGGGACTGCAGATCGGGCACAGCGTCAGAACACTGCAAGAGTGCGAGGAGCTGGCGAGAGAAGACCTGACCGTAGTGACGACGATGATGGAGTCGCGTCATCTGGCAGGCGAGAACAGTTTGATCGAGAAACTGGCAGATATCATCAAGCCCTCCGCCATGTGGTCGCCTAACGACTTTATCCGCGGCAAATTGGGCGAACAGCAGAATCGCCACGATCGCTATAGCAACACCGAGTACGCGCTGGAGCCCAATATCAAGAGCTCCCCCGGTGGGCTTCGTGACCTGCAGGTTATCGAATGGATCACGCTGCGTTGCTTTGGCGTGGGCTTGGGAGAGGTTAACGAGCCTGATTTCCTGAGCGAGTCCGAGCGCGACCAACTGAAAAATGGACAGGAGTTTCTCGGTCAGGTGCGCTTCGCGCTGCACAGCATGACAGGGCGCGCCGACGACAGGCTGCTCTTTGACCACCAGAAAAAACTCGCCGCGCTGTGGGGCATGGTCGATGGCGACACCCTAGCGGTCGAGCAGTTCATGCAAGTTTATTACCGGTGGATGAAAACGCTCAGCCAACTGAATGAGCTGCTGATCGAGGTTTTTGAGCATCGTCTGGCCGATGCCACCGCTTCCGATGTTCGCGTCGTCGATGATGACTTCGAGGTCAGCGACAGTCGCATCAGAGCTCGTCATGACGGCGTTTTCCGGGACAACCCCAGTAACCTGCTGCGAATCTTTGTACTCATCGGCAATGACCCGCTGGTAGATCGCATTGAGCCTAATACTCAGCGGCTGCTGCGGCGTGACTCGCCACTGATTGATGCGCCATTTCGCGCCGCGCAAATCAATCGCGACTTGTTTATGCAGGTGCTGGGCGTACCTCACAACATGACCAAACAGCTGAGGCGGATGTCCCGGCATGGCGTGCTGGGCCGATACTTGCCCGCTTTCGGCAGCATCATCGGACAAATGCAGTTTGACTTGTTTCACGCCTACACCGTGGACGCGCACACCACCGAGGTCATTGCCAACACAAGGCGCTTTATGCGGGCCGATTATACGGACCGTTTCCCAGTGTCGACCCGCATCGCACGGCGGCTTCGAGATCCTCGATTACTCTACATTGCGGCATTGTTCCACGATATCGGTAAAGGCCGCGGCGGTGACCACTCAGAGCTAGGGGCGGTGGATGCCGAACAATTCTGTGTCGATCACGGGCTATCGCAGACCGACACTCAGCTGATTGTGTGGCTCGTAAAGAATCATCTGTTAATGAGCCAAATTGCCCAGCGGCGGGATATTTCCGACCCGGAAGAAATCCAGCGCTTTGCCGAGATTGTCGTGACGCAGGAGCGGCTCGATTACCTCTATACGCTCACCGTGGCCGACATCGCAGGCACGAACCCCGAGCTCTGGAACGCTTGGCGCTCATCACTCATGCGCCAGCTGTATACCGAGACCCGTCGGGCCCTGAGCCGCGGCTTGGAGAATCCTCTCGCCCGTGAAGAGGTCATCCACATGACCAAGCGCGGTGCGGCTGAGGCGCTGGAATACCGCGGGTTTCTCGAAGAAGAGCTACATGAACTGTGGTCCCGACGAGGCGAAGATTATTTTCTGCGCGAGCGCGCTGAAGACATTGCATGGCACACAGAGGCCATTGCGGATCACAGTCGGCAGGACGGCGCCCTGGTATTAGTCAAGCAGGCCAGCGAATCGCCCATCAGCAATGCCACGCAAATATTCGTGCATACCCAGGACGAGCCCAATACGTTCGCAAGAATCTGCGCCGCGATCGAATCGCTCGATCTCAGCATCCACGACGCGCGCATCTACAGCGATACCGATGGCGGCACGCTCGATACCTTTTTTGTGTTGAAGAGTGATGGCTCATCATTGGACAACCATCCCGATAGCCTCGACGAGATCGGGAATAAAATCAGGTCTAGCTTGGCCGAAAGCGCTGTGAGAACAGTCTCTCGGCACACGCCCCGGACTGTCAAAGCGTTCACCATCCCCACTACCGTGCAATTCTCCGCAGACGAATCGGCTGGTTTGACGATACTGGAGGTGACCACAGCCGACCGGCCTGGGCTGCTCGCTCGTCTTGGATCGATCTTGTCCGCACGGGAGGTCTCTATTCAAGGCGCAAAAATCCAGACATTGGGGGAGCGGGTTGAAGATATCTTTTTCCTCGCCGATGCCTCTGGCGGACCATTGCAAGATGCGGAGCTGCTCTCTGATTTGGAAGAAGAGCTCATCACGGCACTGGGGGTCGGACAGGCCAGTGGAGAAACCACGGAGATGTCGATTTGAATGCGGGTCTGGGGACGCTGCATCCCTACCCCTTCGAAAAGCTGGCAGACCTATTCAACGGTGTTGTGGCGGATGCGTCGCAAATGATTCCACTGACGATCGGTGAACCTCAACACCCGCCACCGGATCCGGTACTGGCACTCCTGGCTGAGCACAGCCATTTGGTCGCGCAGTATCCGGCCACAGCGGGCCTCCCTGCGCTGCGCGCCAGCATTGCAACGTGGCTGGCGCAGCGATTCGCGCTACCGGGTGTCGATCCGGAACGCCACGTGCTGCCGCTCAATGGCACCCGCGAGGGGTTATTCGCAATTGCCCAGACCGCCGTTACAGGGGGAAAGCCGGGCGCGGTGATCTGTCCCAATCCCTTCTATCAAATCTATGAGGGAGCAGCCCTGCTGGCAGGAACTGAGCCGGTGTTGGTGAACTGCATTGATGAGACCGGCTTTTTGCCAGACTTTGATGGCGTCAGTGACGATGCGTGGCAAGCCTGCGATTTACTGTTTATCTGCACACCAGGGAATCCTGCAGGCGCGGTCATGCCGCTGCCCATGCTGCAGCGGTTGATTGAACTGGCGCATCAACATGACTTTTTGATCGCCAGTGACGAGTGCTACAGCGAGATTTACCCCCAAGAAGGACAACCTCCACCCGGCTTGCTACAGGCCGCCGCCGCGATGGGACATGAAGAATTCAGCCGTTGTCTGTGCTTTCACAGCCTGTCCAAACGGTCTAACTTACCGGGCCTCAGGTCTGGCTTTGTGGCCGGCGACCCCCTGTGGATAGAGCGTTTCAAGCGCTATCGCACTTACCATGGTTGCGCCATGCCACCGCACCACCAGCTCGCCAGCGAATGGGCATGGCGCGACGAGCAACACGTGATCGAGAATCGCGCGCGTTATCGTGAAAAATTTGCCGCAGTGACGCCGATTCTTGCAGCCTGCCTGAACGTGTCATCACCCGACGCGGGTTTTTACCTGTGGCCTGAAACACCGATTGATGACGAAACCTTCGCGCAACACCTGTTGCAGCACGCAGCCGTGAAGGTACTTCCCGGCCGCTACCTTGCGAGGGATACAAGCCTCGGCAACCCCGGCGAAAATCGGGTGCGACTGGCGCTGGTTGCCGAGCTCAAAGACTGCGTAGACGCCGCGGAACGTATCGCCCACACCGTCAAACAGGGTTGGTGATGACCCGAGCGTCTCACCTCACTGTATCCAAGCTGACTGGATCCAACCTGTCGAAAGCCGAGCGCATCGCCTACATTGACGACAAGCTCCAGGCGCTCTATCCCGAGACCCCTGTGCCGCTGGATCACACTGACCCTTACACCTTGCTGATCGCCGTATTGCTCAGTGCACAATGCACCGATGAGCGGGTCAATCAGGTGACTCCGGGACTGTTCGCGAAGGCGGATTGTCCGGAGGAAATGGTGACGCTGAGTGTGGAGACAATCCGCGGCATCATCCGCCCGTGCGGACTCTCACCGCAGAAGTCCAAAGCCATTCACCGCTTGAGTGAGCTATTGCTCGCCCACCACGAGGGTCAGGTTCCCGCGGATCTCGAGGCTTTGGAGAAGCTGCCCGGTGTGGGTCACAAGACAGCGAGCGTGGTCATGGCACAGGCCTTCGGCATGCCGACCTTTCCGGTGGATACGCATATCCATCGACTGGCTCAGCGCTGGGGTCTGACGCGAGGCCGCAATGTGGTTGAGACGGAGCGGGACTTAAAGCGCGCCTTTCCAAAAACTCGCTGGAACGCGCTTCATCTGCAAATCATCTTCTACGGCCGAGAGTACTGCACTGCCCGCGGCTGCGACGGACGGGTTTGCGAAATCTGCACCACCTGCTATCCCACCAGAAAGCATCCCAAACGGTGCAACAAAGCCTGAGCAACAGCGCGACCATTGGGCAATTCTGCTACCCTGCGCGGCCTGACGTGAGGTCTGCTCCGCCCAGATGCAGGCCCGCCTTGTAAACCGCATCAATCAAAAAGACGTGTAAAGCTATGAGTGTGCCGACCCTATTCGGGATCCCAAACTGTGACACGGTCAGGAAAGCGCGGAAGTGGCTGGAGGGCCAAAGCATTGCGCACGAGTTTGTTGACCTGCGCGAAAATACGCCCGCCGCCGACCAAATCGCCACCTGGCTTGAAGCGCTCGGTGCAGATCGTCTCATCAATCGTCGCAGCACCACTTATCAGCAACTAGATGACGCTCAACGCGCAGCATTGCAAGGCGATGAGGCCATAACGCTGCTGCGTAAGCACCCCACACTCATCAAGAGACCGGTATTGGCAGTACACGGTCGTCTGTCGGTGGGTTTCTCCGAGCAAGACTATGCGGAACTGTTCCATGTTTAAGTCAATGCCAGAGGACATGACACAATGAGCTCGCTTCATGGTTTTGGTCTGGGTATCGCATCCACAAACGCCGAGGGGGCCATACTGGACACGTTTTATCCGCGTCCCTTGGCACCTGTGAGCGGCGCCGTGGCTGATGCCTTGCAGGGTGTCTCAGGCACGCTGGATACCGCTCAGCTGACAGAGCTGGCCACCTCGCTGCAAACAGCGGGAGAAACCGCCCTTGCCGCCATTGCAACGCAATTAATCGAGTCAGATCAGCAGATTGTTGCCACGCCGCTGACAGATAATCGAGCACCTGCTTCAGTTGAGGAGGCGTACCTCAAACTGCACCTGATCTCCCATCGACTGGTAAAGCCTCATGAGACGGAGCTCACCGGGTTGTTTGGCCTGTTGCCAAACGTGGCATGGACAGATCAAGGGCCCGTCGACTTGGCCGAGTTGGCCCAAAGACAGCTCGAGGCGAGGATGAAAGGCGCAGTCCTGGAGGTCTCCAGCGTCGATAAGTTCCCCAAGATGACGAACTACGTTGTGCCCTCGGGTGTCCGGATCGCCCACACCGCCCGCGTTCGATTAGGCGCTTATCTGGGTGAAGGCACGACAGTGATGCACGAGGGATTTATCAACTTTAATGCAGGCACAGAGGGCCCCAGCATGGTTGAGGGTCGCATCTCGGCCGGCGTATGGGTGGGTAAAGGTTCTGATCTGGGCGGCGGATGCTCCACGATGGGCACGCTCTCAGGTGGCGGCAACATTGTGATTTCGGTGGGCAAGGAATGCCTCATTGGCGCCAACGCCGGCTTGGGCATTCCGCTTGGCGATCGATGCACGATAGAGGCCGGCTTATTCGTCACAGCCGGCACCAAAGTCAGCGTGCTGGACGAAAAAGGCAGCACGATTGAAACCGTCTCCGCCCGCACGCTGACAGGCCGGCCTGACCTGCTGTTCAGACGGCACTCCAGCACTGGCGAGGTGCAGTGCCTGACTAACAAGAGCGCGGTCGAGCTCAACGAGATGTTACATGCCAACAACTGATGACCGTGACCCAACGCTGACGCTCACGAAAGACCTGATCGCACGGCCATCTGTCACGCCGGAAGACGCCGGTTGCCAAGCGCTGATGATGACCCGTTTGCAGCAGATTGGGTTCTCGGTTGAAGCCATGCGCTTTGGCGACGTGGACAATTTTTGGGCGACTCGCGGAACGACAGGCCCGCTTTTAGTGTTTGCCGGGCACACTGATGTCGTCCCCCCTGGTGATGACGCAAAATGGCAATCCGATCCATTCACAGCCACCGAGGTCGGCGAGGATCTCGTCGGACGAGGCGCGGCGGACATGAAGGCCAGCCTCGCCTCGATGGTGGTGGCATGCGAGCGCTTCGTCTGGGCGCATCCTGACCATCAGGGTCGCATTGGTGTTCTCATTACCTCCGATGAGGAAGGACCCGCCCGCGACGGCACAGTAAAAGTAATGGACGTCCTCACCGCTCGCGGTGAGAAAATCGACTGGTGCATAGTGGGAGAACCCTCCAGCACCCGTGACCTCGGTGATCTGGTCAAAAACGGTCGTCGCGGCTCACTGAATGCGACCCTCACTGTCCATGGCACACAAGGCCACATCGCCTATCCGCACCTTGCCGATAACCCCATTCACCGAGCTCTGCCGGCCCTCGATGCGTTGACAAACGAGGTCTGGGATGCGGGCAACGAATTTTTTGACCCAACCTCATTACAGATTTCCACGGTTCAGGCGGGTCAAGGCGTGACGAACGTCATCCCCGGACAGGTGGATGTCTTGTTTAACCTGCGGTTCAGTACTGATGTGACGGCCGAGTTCATCAAGGCACGTTGCGAAGCCATTCTCGATCAGCACGGGCTCGATTACGACCTGCAATGGTCATTGAGCGGTGAGCCCTTTTTGACCGAGCCTGGCGCCCTGCTGCAAGCCGTCACCGACAGTATCGATGCGGTCACGGGCCGTCATCCCGAGGTCTCCACCGGCGGCGGCACCTCGGACGGGCGATTTATTGCCCCTAGTGGTGCGCAAGTGGTCGAGGTCGGTCACGTTAATGAAACCATTCACCAGTGTAATGAGCGCGTCAAATTGGCCGACGTACCGCGGCTAACCGACATTTATCTGGGCATTCTCGAACGCTTATTGGGTAGCTGAACTCACCGCCGCAGTGACAAATGCAACCCGCGTGACGCCCATTGCTGCGATTCTGCGACCACAAATTGCTCGACAAACGCATCGAGTGCCAACTCTAGAGGGCAGGCATTGTCTGGCAAAGGCGGCCGCAGGATGGTCATACATCCGCCGAGTTGGGAGTCCAGCACAACGAGTGCACCACGACTCAACCTGATCAGGGCATCCACCACATGGCCGCCCAAGGTAGCGACAGGCGGCTGTGCCGACGCTGTCGATATCGCACCTTGCGCCGGCGGACTCGCCGGCAGCGCCAAGGTAATCTGCTCCACAGGGTTGCGCTGACGTATGAGATCCAGCATCAAACCCTGCCCGATGGTCGTGTGTAACGGGACATCATGCCACTCAGCCGGACTCTGACCTTCGACAGCGGCTTCCCGGATTTCGCTGACCGCTTTGCGTTGCGGTTTGCTGCCAGCCAATTGGCCACAAAAAATGGGCCTGGGGTGAAGGGCAGCCAATCGAAGCTCCTCAACACACATCGACTCTGTGCCAATCCAGAAACCACTTCCCTTCACGTCACTCACCTTCATCTTGACCGTCCACGCCCGCTGATGGTCGAACATAGACGTCAAAGCGCACTGATTTACCGGTGAGGGAATGAGACGGTGCCTGAGTTCCCAGCGCCGGTGCACGCACGGGACGTTTTACAACAATGCGCGATGCAGGTTGCTGCCAGGCCCATTGCCATAGATCCTCGCCGTCATCACTCGTGTCGGCCAGGCGTTGCAGCAGCACAGCTTCCTTCTTGACCGCCGCCGCTTTCTTGCGCTCGGGAAACATCGGGTCAAGGTAGATCACCGCGCCCTCCGGAACACGATGCAGGCGACTATCTGCAGCCAGCACACTCATCCGCTCTGCCGCCTCTCGCACCTGAACATAGCTGCTGACCAACGCCGCGCTCTTAGCGGCAGTCAATAACCACGCCAATACCGGCACGCGCTCACTCACAGTGACCCCACACCCGAGGTCGGCGAGCACGAAGGCGTCGCGGCCCAAACCACCGGTCGCATCCCATACTTGGGGTTGGCGATCTGCCTTCACACCGATCGCACGACCGAGTAGCTCGTTCTGCCCACCGCGCCGGCGATGTCGCATAGCAGCTGAGTCAAATTGCAGACGCACCGTCGTTCCATCCAGCACCAACCAGGCGTCCGTCTCACCCACCACCAAATGCAACGTCGATGATTCGACGCGTGGCAAAAATGGGTAGCCCAACGCCTGTGCCGCCGCCTGCGCACGCTTGGGTGATTCTCCCTGAACCGGCACAACCGGCAGGACTACTACGCGTGATGGCGGCGGATCTGCAGCGTTCGTTTGCATTGCTTGAGAGGCCATGATTGACTGAAGGTCAGTCCGTTGCAGTCATTATATGAGTCAATTCTCAACAGGGTTAGCCGCCGCATACCTTTCACTTGGCGCGCTGTTGCTATCAGGTTGTACCCAACTGGAGAAGTACGACATCACTGTCAATGATGTCACGGTCTATGAGCCCGCCCCGGTCATCAAGGTGGAGAACGTAGCGGATACAGCGCTGCGCGGCTGTCTGCAACAAACCGCCTGGGACCATGAAGCCACCTCCCCGTTGGCATTGAAAATACTTAACTGCAGCGAAGCAGGCATCCGATCTCTGGATGGCCTCGAACAATTTTCGGCACTCAGTTCGGTCAAGCTTAGCGGCAACCAGATCCGCAATTTATTGGTTCTCGAACGCTTGGAGGCATTGGAGCAGTTATGGCTGGACAACAATGATATTGTCGACCCTATTCCGGTGCTGAGAATGACGTCGTTGCGCATCCTGAATCTGACAGACAATCCGGCGCTGCAGTGCCCCAAGAGAAGCGATATCCCCACGAGTCTGCAACTCAACCTGCCGTCTCACTGTCAGTCGACATGACCTATTGGCTCTACAAAGCCATTGCCCGGCTGCCGCTGCCCGTTAAGTACGGCCTATCAACCATCGCCGCTTTCTTGTTGGCGCATGTATTCCGATACCGAGCACAGGTCATTGAGACCAATCTCCAGAATGCCTTCCCAGAGCGCGATGCCATCTGGCGTCGTGATATCGCCGTACGGTTTTATCGTCAGTTCACCGACGTGACCATGGAGATTCTGCACGCATCGCGTATGCACCTGCCCGACTTCAAACGTAGAGTCACCGTTGAAGGCCTTGATGAGCTCGACCGCATGACCCAGGGTCGCAGCCGATCGGTCATCGTACTGACCATTCATCTCGGGAATTGGGAGTGGATGATGCACGCCGCCAACGCCCGTGGCGACATTCCCATCGACCCCGTATACCGGCGCCTGCACAATGAGGGTGCGGATCGATTTGCTTACGAAGTGCGGAGCCGCTTCGGTGGTGAACCCATTTTGATGGAGAAAGTGGCGCGCAACGTGTTGAAAAATAGACGCCGCTTTCGCGCCCTCGTGTTGGTCGCTGATCAGTCGCCGGGAGAGCGAGACAATGTCTATTGGACAGACTGGCTGCATCAGCCCACGGCGTTTTTCCGGGGGCCCGCGACCATCGCGCAGCTTACGGAATTCCCCGTCATGTTTGCTCGCTGTCGCCGGAAATCCCGGGGGCACTACCACCTGAGCCTGATCCCAATTGTCGAGTCGCCGGGTCAGATGACCGAAGAAGCGATTATCGAGGCCTACATCAGGGCCGCCGAACAAACGATCCGCGAAGAGCCTGAGAGCTTTCTGTGGTCAAACCGCCGCTGGAAGCATAAACCCCCAGCTCAGGAAGCTTGAGCGCTGGCGACAGCTGGTGCCTGAGCGGCGTTGAGATCTATCCAATCAAACCCAGCCTCCTGCGTGGCATGAATCACTGAGCAGGAGTGCAAGTGGCTCCACCCCGCTAAAGCGGCATCTGCCAGTTCAGGTTGGTTGTTTTGTTGACTGATGTGCGCCACGAACAACACCTTCAGGTTTGAGGTGTCCGCATGCTCAAGAAACTGACGCGCTTGAGCATTGGCAAGATGGCCAAAATCGCCGCCCACTCGGGCTTTGATCGATCTTGGGTAAGGCCCCTCTGCCAGCATAACGGGGTCGTGGTTGAACTCCAGCATCATCGCATCACAACCGGAAAAAGCGGCCACCACGTGTGGCGTAATACTGCCCAGATCAGTTAGCACGCCGAGTTTGCTCCCGCCACCCTGTACACAGAACTGCACTGGCTCGCGAGCATCGTGTGGCACCGGCTCGGCCGCGACGTGCAGATCTCCCACATCGAAACGATCTCCAGGCCTGATGACGACGGCGCGCTCAAGTCCCTGCAACCGGCGGTTGCTGGCGGTTCCCGCCGTCAGAAAAACAGGCAGAGAGTGCGCCTTGGACAGCGCCACCACGCCTCGACAATGATCGCTGTGTTCGTGAGTAACGAGAATTGCGTCGATATCTTGCGCCGAAAGCCCACGACGGCTTAGCCGCTGCTCAACGTCCTTTTTTGGCAAGCCACAGTCAATGAGGACCAGCGTTTCACCTGTGTCGACCAGCGTCGCGTTCCCCTTGCTACCACTTCCGAGGGACGCGATGCGCATCAGGTAATGTTTCCCCGCAAAATGGTCAACAGCGCCTGTTGTTCGCGGCGCTCTATCGCCTCGCCATCTATGCCCCGCAACGTGATCAACATCACCGCATCATTGGCAGGTTCCAAGTGGATCTGATAACGATGCCCCGCGAGCGGGTGCTCGTCCTCCCCACCCCAGAGCCAGTCGAACCAACCGCTGTCCTCCTCCGCCTGAGGTCCGACGAACGTCGCATAGAGAATACCCTCGCTGCGGTTTCGGTCATCAATCGCAAAGTCAGCTTGCTCAGCACCTTTGACCAAAGAGGCCCAGGCGCGATCGAAAGGCAGTTCCAGTCTGATACGGGTTTCCTGTTCGGTATCCTCGATCGTGATGCGCCCCGAATCACTCATCGAGCGATCAGCCATCATCGATATCGGCACCGACTCAGCGCTGTTGGCCAAGTATTGTGATACGTCCTGCAACATTTTTTGCTCTAAATCACGATCGTCAGACTCGACCGGCCAGTCCACTTCCTCTGCACTGCGGCTTTGCTGCAAAACATGCAGCTCAGCCGTGTTGCGCTGTACGCCGGTATCAACGCGAAAACGAAAGCGCGTCGCCAACTCTCGATCTTCTAGCTTGAACCATTGCGTATCGATCAGCCCCGCTTCAGCATCCACCGCCGCCACTCCAATGCCGCTGGTGGTCAGGAATCCCCGAACTTGTGGCCATAACTGACCGGGTGCAACGCTCACCAGCGCCCAGCGCTCGTCAGATAAGGTTTGTATGCGCACGGCATCAGCCTGATTATTGGCCGTCAGCGGAGTAGGTCGTGGCGTCTCAAACTGGGTCGCCAACTGCGCACTTGCGGCGACTGGCGGCACGGGGTAATCAGGCTGTATCGCGTCAGTAGAGAGGTGGGGTGGCACGTCAATTGGCGCCAGCTCGGGCGCACTTTGATATCGGCCAGCGTTGTCGGGGAATAAACCATCCTCACCGAACAGCCAGCTGCAGCCAGTGAGTGAGGCAAAGATGGCCGTATACAAAACCCCTCGAATCACGCGAAATAAGCCTCCATTGCCTGGTGTAGCGGTGCCCGGCAGCCCTCTGATAGTGGCGTCAGTGGCAACCGAATGCCGGCTTCGATCATGCCTCGCTGCGTCATGGCCCACTTTACCGGAATCGGATTTGATTCGCTGAACAACAATCCGTTGAGATCGCTTAATCGGGCGTCGATTTCAGCCGCCGCCTCCCACTCTTCTGCCAGCGCCAAATTACACATCGCTGCCATATCAGCCGCCGCGATATTCGCGGTAACCGAAACATTGCCCTTGCCGCCGCGGCGCATCAGTTCCAGCGCCGTGGCATCGTCGCCGGAGAACACTGCAAAACCATCAGGTACCGCGCTGATCAGATCGGCGCCTCGATTCACGTCGCCCGTCGCATCCTTGATGCCCACAATATTCTCGATCTGACTCAGTCTGACGACTGTCTCATTCAGCAGGTCACACCCGGTCCGCCCGGGCACGTTGTAAAGCAAAATCGGCAGATTGACCGCACGTGCCACCGACTGGAAGTGTTCGAACAGCCCTTGCTGAGTCGGCTTGTTGTAGTAAGGCGTGACCGAGAGCGAATAATCAGCGCCCGCCTCGGCAGCGGCCACCGTCAATTCAATCGCTTCGTGAGTCGAGTTACCCCCGGTACCCGCTATCACGGGTATCCTGCCGCCCGCCTGCTCCACGGCAAAGCGAATCACTTCGCAGTGCTCAGGCACCGTAAGTGTCGGGCTCTCGCCGGTCGTACCCACTACACCCAGTCCCGCGGTACCCGACTCAATGTGGTACTCGATTAAACGCGCCAGTGCGGGCCAATCAATAGCACCGTCTGGATGCATGGGCGTTACCAACGCAACAATACTTCCGGTTATCATCGATTTACTCCGGGAGGAGCCTTATAGGGCGGGGACAGGGCGACATGGTGCCGCAATTATCCACTTCAGAAGAACTTTCACAACCGCTTAGGTCTCGCTTTTTACGAGGGTTTTTGGCGAAGCTTGGCGCCAGCTGGATCATCGGTGCTTTATTGGTCTATGCGCCGCTATCTGTCGCGCAAACACCGGATTTCGATGTAGTCATCGAGCCACTGACCGCAATTGACCGCCAATTCATGGACGATCAACGCCAGCGTGTGGAGCAGCTGGCCAATCGACTCGGCAGAGGCTTAACCGCGAACGTTGACCGTGACCTGGACACGCTGCAGAGAATTTTGGACGATCGCATGGTGCCGGCCGACGATAGGTTGACGCTACAAGCGATGGGCCTGGTATTCGGAGACCTGCTGGGTCAGCAACTCGACATGGATTGGGTGGTTTATCGCGATCGAAAAGGACGCTCTAGAGCGCTGCGCTACAGAGAAATGGATATTTTTCTTTTCCCCGTGACGATGATCTCCCGACGGCAGGAGGGCGGTAGCGATCGCCGCCTAAAACAGCTGTTTGAGGAGCTTGTCGACGACACCCGACGGCAACTACCCGGCGGCAAATGGTTTCAGTGATTACGGCTCGAGATCACGACGCTGTCAGGCGTTCATCCAGCGACGTGATAACGAAATATGCCCCGCTGGCCGGTGGTACGGTGCACCGGGCCCTGATCGCCAAGATTTCCTGATTCGTACGCCACATCGCCCTCGTACAGAAAGACCATGCGGTCGTCCTCACGCACCACATTTGGGAAGAACCGTTGCACCGACCGGTGTTGCATGGCGGCACTGAGTGACGCGACATCGACGTTGTCTTCGATAACGTGAAGCGATACGAGCGTCGGGGGCGTCATTGGTAAGTTGCCTGCATGATGCAGGGCAACTGCCGATGACGGAGACAGCCACCGGTGCTCGACAATTTCACTACCGTCCACCTGCACAAGCTGATCGCCCGCCACGTCACCGAGAAAAAACCAGGTCGCAAACCGCCGGCTAACCACCACCGGCGTTAACCAGTGAGAGAAGGGTTGCAGCACCTCGGGGTCGAGGGCAATGCCGGACTCTTCCTGCAGCTCACGCGCCGCGGCATACCGAGCCTGCTCGAGCTCACCCACGCCGGGGTCGGTTGCTTCGACCTTGCCACCCGGAAACACCCATAGGCCCGGCATGTGCTTCAGCGCATCGCTGCGCTTAAGCAGCAGCACCTGCAACCCGGCCGCGCTGTCCCTAACCACGATCGCCGTAGCGGCGGGTCGCGCCTCACTCACCTCGTCAGAGAAATCCAAGACCATCTCAGAGCATGGGCGCACAGGGTAGGCACTGCGCGTAGACGTGCATGGGGTCTCGCAGGCTCGATAACCCTTTGACCATGGGCCGGAAGCTGGCAATTAACTGCTCCAACCAACCGCCCTGAGGCTGTGACGCGACGCCAAAGGAGCGACTGAGCTCCTGAAGCAACACGCTCTCAAACGACGGGGGTACCCGAGTCCGTCCCGTTCGCCACTCCTCGACACCCGCCAAAGCCGCCGCTGAAGCAACCGCTGCTTGTAAGCCCCCGAGCTGGTCCACAAGGCCAATTTCAGCCGCGTCGGCGCCCGTCCAGACGATCCCTTCAGCAATTTTCCTGACCTCGGCATCAGTCATGCCACGACCGTTGGCCACAAGCTCAATGAAGTCATCGTAAGCGCCATAAGATAAGGCCTGCACAATGCTCGCCATCTCGGGGCTCAGACCGCGGTTAAAGCTCGCCGCACCCGCCAGCGGACTGGTGCCCACGCCGTCCACGGAGACCCCGATGTACTCGACAATGCCCTCAATAGTCGGGAAGGCAGAAAACGCACCGATACTGCCAGTCAAGGTCGTCGGCAGTGCCCAAATCTCATCTGCCTCGGCGGCAATCCAGTAACCACCCGAGGCGGCCACCGTTCCCATGGAAACCACTACCGGTATCTCTTTTTCACGCACTTCGGCGAGCTTGCGGCGAATCAGATCAGAGGCAAATACGCTGCCGCCCGGCGAGTTGACCCGCAGCACCACCGCCGCTAAATCATCTGCCTCCAAGGCCGTGTCAATGTAACCAGCGATCGTATCGCTACCCGCCATACCCTCTTCACTCTGCCCGGGAACAAGCGTGCCTTCTACCGGGACGATGGCAATCAGCGGCAATCCCTCCTGGCGAGTCGTCAAATCAGCTTTTACGTCGTCAACGTATCGACTCAGTCCGATCAGCTCGGCGTTCCCCTCCTCGTCCGTGGCGCCGACCCATTCCGCCAGCGCGGTCTTCATCTGCTCATGATCGGCGAGCGCATCCACCCAACCGGCAGCCATCATGGTCTCTGCAAGATCGTTGTCTGCGTCAGCGAGGCGCTGGGGAAAAGCCGCAATAAAGCGATCCATTTCACCCTCGGGCTGTTGCCGCCCCGTCTCGGCCAGCTCGGTATACGCTGACCACAGCCCCCCCAACCAGCGCGTGACAATTGCGCGCTCGTTGTCAGACATGTCGTCACGCAGGTAAGGCTCCACCGCCGACTTACTCTCCCCGGCGCGGAACACGTGCATGGTCACACGAATTTTCTCAAGGAAAGTACGGAGGTAAGAGCGGTAAACCGAGAAACCCTCCAAAAACATGCCGCCTTCCGGATGCAAAAGAATGTGATCTGCCTGGGAGGCCAGCAAGTAATGCGCTTGAGAATAAAAATCACCCATCGCAATAACGGGCTTACCGCTGGACTTGAACGCCTGAATCGCCTCGCTGATCTCAATGGTCTGACTCGTCGAGGGGCCTGCGAGATTCTCAAGCTCCAACACCAGTGCCGTAATCCGCTCGTCTTCAGTTGCCCAGCCTATAGCCCGCACCAGATCATTGAGCAGAAGCGGCTCATCATAATTCTGGTTCAAAAACGCTGACACTGGGTCGACCGGTGGCGCGTCCTCTACAAGAGGTCCCGCTGGCGCAATCAGCAACGCCGCTTGATCCGGCAGTGGCTCGGGCTGCGACTCACTGAGCCCGGCGCTGAAGGCGATCACAAAAATGGCAACGAACACCAGTGGCACCATCACCGTAATCACGCGACTAATCCCACTCAGAACGCGCCAAATACCTCTCAACAATTTCATCATGATGCTTGCTATTCCCTGGTGGCCATTGATGCCGCAGTCGATGTGACGTTGCGTGTGTTGTTGTTTGCGGCGTCAGCGCTGATCCGGCCGATGCGGTGACACCTAAGCCGCCGTGACGGCCATGCTTTGGGTTCAACTCTCCTGACGGAGCTCCCGCCCACGATAACGGATGTAGACCAAACAAAATGTAAATTGCAGGACAATCAGCGCCAACCCCGCTATCGACAGCCAATCGGCTTGGTAGGCGAATACTGCCTCGACCGCAGAGATGAAGTAAAACAGCAGTACCAATTCGTACCAGATCAACAGCCGCAGACTGTCGCGAAAAACACACAATAAGAACAGGAACAGCGGCAGGCATCGAAGCCCCACTAATGCCAACGTGCCCGAGAATCGCTCCACGTCGGCAGATTGTTGCATCAGTAGCACCAACCAAGTCAGCCACATCAACCACCACATCGACTGAGTCAGACCACCGCGATTCAACGCTTGCGTCGCCATGTCAGGACCTCTCTAAACGGAGCAGCGCCCATTCAGCGACCCGTTTACCAAGCGCTCGGCAAATCGCCGACTCGTGATCATCCAGCGGCCGATCACCACTTTCTGTCGCCCAGTGACTCGCGCCATAGGGCGTCCCGCCGCCCAGAGTCTGTCTGAGCTCTCGTACCGAATAGGGCACACCGACCATGACCATCCCGTGGTGCATCAATGGCAACATCATGCTCAGCAAGGTGGATTCCTGACCGCCGTGTAACGACGCGGTGGAGGTAAATACACCTGCAGGCCGATCTATCAAAGAGCCCTGAAGCCACAGCGCACTGCTCTCATCCAGGAACTGTTTGAGGGGAGCCGCCATGTTGCCGAACCGTGTGGGGCTACCCAAAGCCAGCCCGGCGCAGCCCTGCAAATCCTCCTGAGTTGCAAACATCACCGCGCCGTCGTCCTCAGACTCCGGCGAGTGCAGCGCGGGCACAGTGCGCAGCCTTGCCTCGATGCCTGCAACACGCTCCACCCCTCTCGCCACTTGTCGGGCCATCTGCGCGGTGGCACCTTCCCTGCTGTAATACAGCACCAGGACATAGGGTTGGTCTGTCACGGAGTCGGCTCCAAAGCGCCTATCGACGTTGCCCGAGACAGCGCGTTACAGTAAGAAAACATGGAACAAGGTGCTATTTGCCCGAAAACCTCATGGTAACGCATCCGTCACTGCAAAATGCGCGTCTTGGTCTGCAGTATCTCCTGAGTCGCGTCGTCCAAGACAGACTCAACGCGAGTGCCGCGGCGCTGACGTTTGTCAGCCTGTTCGCTCTGGTGCCCTTGCTCACGGTCACGCTCTCAATTGCTTCAGCCTTGCCCGCGGCCGGCGATATCGAAGGCAAATTGGATGAGTTTCTGCTGCAGTTTTTGTTGCCCGACAGCTCTATTCAAGTCGTGCAATACCTCTCTACATTCATCGGCCAGGCGCGCTCACTGACCGTTTTTGGGGTGGCGATACTGTTGGTCACGGCCATCCTGATGCTGCGCAACGTGGAGAAAGCCCTCAATGATATCTGGCGCAACCGGGCTAATCGCAAGCCACTTCAGAGCTTCTTGCTTTACTGGGCGGTGCTGAGTTTAGGCCCCGCGGCGATTGGTCTCGGACTGGGTGTGCGGGCCTACCTGTTTGCCGCCACCAACGACTGGGGCGGTTTACAGCTGTTTGGTATCGGATCCGCACTCATTAGCCTTTTGCCTTTTCTGATCAGCGCAGTGGGTCTCACCTGCTTGTACGCGGTCGTCCCCAACTGTCAGGTACCGCTGCGCCACGCGCTCATCGGAGGTGTGTCTGCCGCCATCACCTTCACCATTGCACGCGTGTTGTTTACCGCCGTCATGGCCAAATCAAGCTACACCTTGGTATATGGAGCATTTGCCGCCGTCCCCTTATTTTTGATGTGGATATACGTCACTTGGATTATCGTGCTCCTCGGCGCGGTGCTCGCTCACAGCCTGTCGGCCTACCAGACAGAGGAGCAGGCACAGACACCCACCCTGATGAAAGCACTCGACATTCTTTACTTGTTCTGGTCTGCCCAGAAAGACGGGCGCGGCATCGCCGAGCTGGAAATTATCGGCGCCAATGATGTGCTTCCGGGAGGTATCGACGCCGACAGCTGGCGCAGTATTCGCGACGCGTTGATCAAAGCACAATTTCTCAAACGCCTGGATCGCGGTAATTACCTTCTCAGCCGCGACCTCCACCACGTTTCCCTGTCAGAACTCGCCAACCTGATGCGATCTGAACCCCCGTTTAAACAGGGCGAGCAGGCATTGCCTTGGCAAGGGGTGGCCTGCGAGATACTGAATACCAACCGCCAGCAGGAAGAGGCGCTACTCGACCTCTCGCTCGCCGCGTTATTTGCGAGCGAGTCGCGCGCGACCGCATGAAGCGATTGCTGTGCTGTATCACTGCGCTACTCAGTCTGTGGGGCTGCGAATCAGACCCGCTGCCGGGCAATGGGCAATGGCGAATCATTAACTACTGGGCGATTTGGTGTGCACCCTGCCGCGAAGAAATTCCCGAACTGAATGAGTTAGATCGCAGCACTGAGCTAGTGGTGCTGGCCGTCAATTACGACGGCAAAACGGGTGACGAGCTGGCATCGCAGGCTGCTGAAATGGGCATCACCTTTGCGCTACTGGAGCAGGACCCTCGCGCCACACTGAGTGTAGCGCGCCCCAAAGTGCTGCCCACGACGCTGCTGGTCAGCCCTGACGGTCAGGTGACCGACACGCTTGTAGGGCCGCAAACCCGGGAGGGCTTGCTGGCACTTTGGCAAACGCGCCGCTGACGCTCGCAGCTTTTCACTGTGACCATCCTTAGCGACCGCACGCGGCTCTTAGAGACGATTCGCGTGATAGTCCCGGGATTGGATTGGCTCCACCTGCGGCGCTCAGACGCACCAACAATCTAAAAACACCCATCCAACAACGCCTACCCAAAAAAAAGCCGGCTGATAGTCAGCCGGCAATGAAGGAGCCACTCAAAACGGGGAGAGTCACAAGCATTGGACTCTCGCTGCTCAGATGTTTCCCTTGCAGTGTCCCCGTAGACACCACCATCTCAACAACTGTCTCTATGACACACGCCAAACGGGAAAGTTCCCGGACTGGAAAAACTTTTTTAGGAGGCCTGCCAACAAGCGGAGGCTTTCTGCCCGTCGCCAGAGGTCACAAATAGCTCGAGCTCTACCAGGTCGCCAATAGCAGCCTCTTCCAGCGTGCGCTCAAGTAGATAGTGGGCCAGTGCCTCGACAGTGACATTGACGATGGGTAGCAGCAGCGTCTCGTCCACTGGGAACCGCAAGGTTTTGCCGGAGAAAGTGGCGAAATATTCGCCCTCGCGCTCCTCGACGGTTAGCCACGGCGATAAGCCGGGTAACAACATATATTCGTCGTGGGCGTCACACAGCTTCTGCAGATACCGTTTGTAGACATTGTAGTCAGCGGAAAAGCCGTTTTCTCCCATTTCCGCAACGATGCGGGCGGAAACCCCATAATTATGCCCGTGTAAGCGCTCGCGCTCGGTCTCTGAAAAGATCGTGAAGTGAGCCGCAGAGAACTTGTGCGCTTGCTTGTCGATATGAAGGGTAGCGAGTTGGGCCATGGGCAACGTCTGAAATGCCAGACTGACATGGTCTGTGATGAAGCGGCGATCGGCAAGCACTTTAATCGCTGCTCGATAGCGCATCTCTATCGCAATGCCGTGACCCCGGTGCGCGGCTGGAGTACCCTGTCGGCCCTCGATAGAAGCTTGGACCACATTATGGACGCCATCGCGATCCTCACTGGTGCCAGTTCCGGCATTGGCGCGGCCGCTGCAGAACAATTTATGGGCAAAGGCTGCGCCGTCATCAACATCTCAAGGCGGGATTGCCCGGTCGCCGGAGTAGAAACCCTGTCGACCGACTTATCTGACAGCGCCTCACTGACTCAGACCTGCGCAACACTTGTGGCGCGACTCACTGAGCATTCAGGCACCCCCGTCTGTCTCGTTCACAATGCCTCGCTGATGCTGAAAGACCGTTGCGACACCACTGAAGACGACGCTCTGGCGCAAGTCCTCGCCGTCAACGTGTCAGGCATCAACGCGCTCAACCGCACTCTGCTACCAATCATGCCCAGAGGCTCGAGCGTGCTGTATGTCGGTTCGACCTTGTCTGAAAAAGCGGTCGCCGGCGCATACAGCTACATTGTCAGCAAGCATGCCCAGCTGGGCATGATGAGAGCAACCTGTCAGGACCTCATGGGCCGCGGTATTCATACCGCGCTGATCTGTCCGGGATTCACCGATACGACCATGCTGCGGCAGCATGTCGGTCAGGATGAATCAGTACTGGCAAGCCTTGGCGCCATGAACAGCTTTGGTCGACTGGTCTCTCCGGACGAGATCGCCGACATGATTGTCTGGGCACACGAACACCCCGTCATCAACGGCTCGGTGCTGCATGGCAATCTGGGTCAAGTAGAGCATTGAGGTGATGCAAACCAGCACATTGCTTACCGAGCGTCGCGAACGGACGTTTCTCGTCCTCGCAGGTATTTTTCTGTCTGCGATGACTCTGCTCAATGTTGTCGGGATCACGCGATTTATTCAGCTTGGCCCGCTGGCGCTGGCGGTCGGGGTATTGCCCTATCCCCTGACATTTCTATGCACCGACTTGATCAGTGAACTATACGGCCGCGGGCGGGCCAACTTTTTGGTCAGCGTGGGTCTGGGCATCAACTTTTTAATTCTGGGTGTGTTGACCTTGGGCGCCAGCGCACCTGCTGTGCCCGAGGCGGTGATGCCCCCTTGGCAGATACTTCAGCTGGCAGCACCCGTTACGCTACCCAATGGCACAGTGGTGGAGTCAGAGGTCGGGCTGTTTCAGCTCATTTACGCCACCACCTCGGGCGCTGTCTTTGCCTCCATGATGGCCTACATCGCAGCACAGTACTGCGACGTCCAGCTCTATCATTTTTGGAAGCGCGTCACCAAAGGCAAACATCTCTGGCTGCGCAACAATTTCAGCACCTTGCTGAGTCAATTGGTGGATTCCGTGATGGTGGTGACAGTGACATTTGGCGCCGCGTTCCTAGCCGGCGATATTGCGGTACCCGCTCTTCTGACATTGGTAGGCAGTAACTACGCTTTCAAGGCGCTCTGCGCGTTGGCTGACACCATACCGCTTTACCTCTTGGTCCATTGGTTGCGCCGCTACTTGCAAATCGCACCCGGAGAGTACGCAACCGATCACGCCGCTAGCGAAGCAGCGCAGACTGTCTGACAAACGGGATGGTAATGGCACGGCCCTCTGCCAAGCTCAACTTGTCCAGCGCATTGATAAATTCCACTACCCGGCGTGGGTTACGAGGCAACCTCAGTGCGCAGTAGCGCACCACCTCCTCACCCAGTTGCAAGCCCGCCGCCTCACCTCGCAGACGCAATAAATCAACAATCTGCTCGTCGCTGAAACGCGGCATTTGGAACACCGGCAAGCTGCCCAGCCTCGAGCGCAGGTCAGGGAGCATGCCTTCTAAGTGCTGGGGCGCTTTACTTGAGGTGACGAGCAATCTCCCGCCAGACTCCTGACAGAGGTTGAACAGACCAAACAACGCCTCTTGCCATGACGGATTCGTCTCTACACATTCGATATCGTCCAGCGCGATCAAGTGGGCACGCTCTGCTCCCGCCAACACCTGCTCAGGGGGAAATGCGAGGAATTCATTGAGCGGCAAATAGC
>JADHQG010000045.1 GCA_016778045.1 Luminiphilus sp.
GGTGGTGATGTGGTATCTCTCAGGCAATCACGACGAGACGGCGATTGAGAACCCCGACGCGTTCATCATTGACCGCAAGAACCCCCGTTACCACCTTTCCTTTGGTTTCGGCATCCATCGGTGCATGGGCAACCGCCTGAGCGAGATGCAGCTACGCATCCTGTGGGAAGAAATTCTCCAGCGTTTTTCGCATGTTGAGGTCGTCGGCGAGCCCGAGCGGGTGCTATCCAATTTTGTCAGAGGCTACTCACGGCTCGACGTGCGATTGCACCCATGCGAATAAAATTCATAGTCAGCGAGTTGCCACTGCCCCACCCGAAATACGTGCGGCACTATGCGGATAACTGAGCATAAAGACAGTCGGTCGGCTCCACACTAACGATGTGCGCTTTGCTACCGACGTCCCTGCAGCCGAGACAGCGAGTCCGCTATACAGTTAGCAGAAACGTCACCGGGCCATCGTTAACCAACGATACCGACATGTGGGCACCAAACCGCCCCGTCTCTACCTGAATCCCACCCAAGGCCAGCTGATCCGCGAGGTCCTCACACAGACGCGACGCCTGCTCGGGCGGCGCCGCTGTGGAGAACCCCGGCCGATTTCCGCTGGTCGTATCGGCCGCCAAGGTAAATTGCGATACCAGAAGGATGGCACCCCCCGCCTGCTCAACATTGAGGTTCATCCTGCCTTGATTGTCGGAGAACACACGATATTTGCGTAAGCGCTCCGCCATTCTCAATACCGTTTGCGCCGTATCGTCCGGCTCGACACCCACCAACGCCAGGAGTCCGCCCTGAATTTGGCCTACCACCGCGTCGTCGACCGTCACCGATGCCCGCGTGACCCGTTGTAATAAACACTTCATCTGGAATAGCTCACAGCGCTGCGCCACGCACCCGGCCTTGCCGCCACGCTATAAAACATCAGTGGCCAGCCCGCGTTGTTGGGCAATGTGCCTGAGCAGCGCCTGGCAGGCATCGGTGAGCATGTCGAACACCTGTTCGAAACCCTCGTCCCCGCCGTAGTAGGGGTCCGGTACCTCTTCACCCCAACCCGTCGCCCAGTCCAGCATCAGCGACAGTCGACCGAGTTGGTCTGTGGGGCAGTCGGCCTTGAGTAGCCGCAAGTTGTCGCGATCCATGGCGACGATGTAATCGAAGCTCAAGTAGTCAGCGTGATCAACTTGTCGAGCACGGAGGTCCGACATATCAAAGCCTCGGCCTGCGGCGGTCTCAGTGGCTCTTCGATCTGGCGGGTTGCCAATGTGGTACGCGTGTGTCCCCGCCGAGTCGATCGCAATGTCATCAGCCAGGCCTGCCACCCTCACTTGCTCGCGAAATACCGCGTTCGCCGTCGGCGAACGGCAGATGTTGCCCATGCAGACAAACAATACGCGAACGCTCATTGTTGAGCCGCCTCCGTCAGGGACAGCGGCTGTCGGAGCACGCTGCGCAGCTCGTGCATGAGCGCCTCCACGGCGGCGGCCTCATAGGGGACTGCGCTACCGACACCCCATACTGGGCCAGGCCAGGCCGCATCAGCGTGGAATCTGGCAATGTGATGCACATGCAACTGCGCCACCTGATTACCCAGCGCGGCAACATTGATCTTGTCAGCGGCAAAGTGCGCTTTCATCGCACCGCCCAGCCGCATCGATTCCTGCCACAACTGTCCCTGATCGGCCTCGCTGAGCTCAAAGGGTTCACTCACGTCGAGCCGTTCAGGCACGAGGATCAGCCATGGAAAACGCGCGTCGTTCATCAGCAACACTCGATTGAGTGACGTACTCCCCAGAACAAAAGTATCCGCCGCCAGTCGCCCATCCAGTTCAAACATCCTCAACACCTGCTTCTCTCATACAGCCTTTTGCCACGTGATCCATTACACCCAACGACCTCAATTTGAAGTAGCCGCGGCGCGATAACCTCGGGCAATCCAGCGGCTCCCTACCGCCGAGAATCTCTCCAGTTGCACCATCACCGCCGCATCCAGCGAATCAAGCGCCGCAGCGCCTTGCTCCGTCTCAACTACCGTCACGATCTCCGATTCGAAGCCCGATCCGGTCCACTCAAAACTTGGGTCGCTCACAAACCGCGGAGATACGCCCGCTTCGATGGCCGCATCAAAATCACCCGCAGCGGCAGCTGAGTCAGCTGTTAGCGCCATGACAAAAGTGTCGTAGTCGAGGCTTTCATCACCGGCATGATCCGAAACAGCGCGCAACAACGGCGCGTTCCAGTCGCCGGCATTCAATGCCTGGGTAAGACGTTGGTATTGATAAGACTCGATCACACCGTGCCGATTGGAGACCAGTTGAACCATCTCACCTGTCTTTCCCAATGCGGCTGACCAAAGCGCGTCTAGCGTGTCTACTCCAGGGAGCGGTACGGCGTGGTAAGGCTGAGTGAGATCGCCAACGTAATGGAGACCCCAGCCTAGAAACCGCCAACCCCAATACGCATGACCCGTGCGAAAGGCGAGATCCGCCAATTCACCAAACAGGGCAATGCGCCAAAGTGGGTAGGTGCGTAACAGATCGGGCTGAGCAGTCCGTGCCAACCAGTCCAGATGATAGAACCCCATGTGGAAGGGTGCCTGTGAGCCGTAGTCGAGATTGGGGTTACCAAAGGGTTGGGAACCGAAACCGTAGCGCCGACCAAAATCGGTGTTGTTGTCTTCGAACAGCCCGATGTCCATACCAAAGTCGGGTTCGTCGCTCGCACTCGCTATGACTTCAGCAATGGACACCGGCTCCCCAGCCTCAAGGGGCCAGTAACGCGCCGCCAACTGAGACGAGCCGCCGCCCAAAAAGCTCAGTTCAGTCCACGCCAGTGGCGGCCTCTCAGGTGCCGCTCGTTCGGGTGACAGGTCTACATAAAGCCGGTAAGGGAGCAAAGGATTAACTCTGATCGCCTCTAAAAAGGCTGTGACCGTGGGCGCCGTATCAAGCTGCCATCGCAACGCTTCGGGGGTCAGCGGGTAGTGCTCGATGGTCGCTCGCGACCATGCCTCTACCTGCTGAAGGGTCTGTGCTACGCCCTCTGCTTCTGCCTGCAAAAACTGCTCAAGGGGCTCTGCCGCGACGGTTTGCTCAACCAGCTCAGGTTGCTGGCGCAATAGCGGCCAAACGAGGCTGGCATGATCTGACCACCCCAACGCCGATGGCATCGTCAGGCAACCGAGTAGCAGGCCGGCACAACTCTTCTTGCTCAACCGCAATGGGCCCATGCAAGCCCTCCCCTCACTATTCCTAATGGTCGGCAGGCTGACATGTTTGCGGTGCCCGGTTCAAGCACCGCGGCTGCGGTGCTCGCAGTAGCTGGTGCAACTGATCGTCGGCTGTCGCCCACCGGCCGAATCGGCCAGGCTCACGCACCGATTAGCTTACGCGTTGGTGATCCAGAGGGTTTGATATGGCGCCAAGGTCCATTCACGCACGTCTTCGGTAATCACCGCATCAGAGATCAGCTCGCGCCAACTGTGATTAACGACCAGGTTCAAGCGACTCAGCGGCAACACTTGCTCCTCGGCCGTCAGGTTATGCACACAGAAAAGACTTTGCCGGCGGTCAAGACTCTGCCGCCAGAAACCGAACAACTCATCGCCAAGGTGGAGCGTGAATTGAGTGGCATTGGGGTGAAAAGCCGCTTGTGCCTGGCGCAGTGCGATCAGCTTTTTTACGCCTTCAAAAATGGCGTGGTGGGCAGAAGCCTCGTCATCCAGCTCGGCATTGAGCGCTTGAAGCGCCCACTGGTGCCGGTTGATCGAACGGTTATGGCTGGTGTGCGCGAGACGCGCCTCATCGTTTCGCGTGCCCACCAATGAGTGAATATAAAAAGCCGGGACCCCTTCCAAACCCAGCATAATGGCGTGGGCACACAGGTAACGCTGCAGACCCCACTGGTCTGGGCCTGCCGTGGTGCCTTGCAGCGCATCCGCCAGCGCGATATTCACCTCATAGGGTTTGGCTTCGCCATCACCGGTTTCCCGCCACGAGATGCGTCCACCAAACCGCTTCATGGTGGCCAGCAAGTCGTCCACCTCCGCTTGCTCAAGTAACCCCTCGACAGGTCTCAGCCCGATGCCGTCATGCGAGGCAATAAAATTGAAGTAGACCGTACCGTCCTGAGCCGGTGGCATGCTTGTCATCCAGGTGGACAAGTATCGACTGGTGCCGCTAACCAGCGCGTGCACCAGCAACGGTGGCAGCGAGAAGTTATAAATACCGTGAGCTTCGTTCGCGTTGCCAAAATAGGAGAGATTCTCGCGGTTCGGCACGTTGGTCTCGGTAATCACGATGGCATCGGGCTGGGCAGACTCGATGATCAAGCGGAATAGGCGTATAAGCTCATGAGTTTGTGGCAGGTTCATACAGGTAGTGCCGCTCTCTTTCCAAAGAAATGCCACGGCATCCAGTCGGAACACTCTGACGCCCGCATCCAGCAACTCGCGGATGATCGACACAAACTCCACCACCACTGCCGGATTAGAGAAGTCAAAGTCCACTTGGTCGGGGCTGAAGGTACACCACACTGCGCGCTCGCCCTGCTCGGTCACCACCGTATTTAACAAAGGCGTGGTCCGCGGCCGCACGACCTTGGACGTATCAAAAGCCTCGTCGGGGGTGAAGAAGTAATCCGCACCGGGCATCTGACCTCGCTTGAAATTCTCAAACCAGGCGGAGCGGCTAGAGCAGTGGTTTAAAACCAGATCCGCCATCAGCCGGTAGTCGACGCCGAGCCTAGTGATATCGGCCCAAGTGCCCAGCGCCTCATTAACGCTGGAGTAGTCCAGAACAGCAAAGCCGTCGTCTGAGGTCCAGGGGTGAAACGGCAAGACATGGACCCACGACACCAGCGCACCCAGGCGCCTCGTTAGAAAAGCATGCAGTGTTTGCAGAGGTGGCTCCGCCCCGTTGAGTATCGAATCGCCGTAGGTAATGACGGCGACATCCGCCTCGCCCCAAAGATTTCGGTGCGCCGCCGGCGGCACCTGATCAGCATCAAGTCGGGCTACCTTGAGCAGGCGCTCCAGCCACTCATTCTGTGCACCGCCGCGCACATCGTCGTATACCGCGGCGAGGTGCTCGCGCAGCCTTTGCGACAGCGTGCTGATCATCCTCCTGCGACTTTTAGCCGGCCCTGCGTCGCGGAGAACTCCTCATGATCGGCTTCGACCGCTGCCACCAGCTCGTCAAAAATCGTCGGTATCGCACTGAAAACACGATTCCATGTCGGGATAAACGGTGCTTCTGTGGACCGCTCCAAGAATTGTGTGCCCGCTTCGAGGATATTCTCGGCGAACAGCTCGATCGCCTCCTCCTCTTTGTGAATATCGAAATTCAGTCCATTCATGATGGCGTCATTACGATAGGTTTCGATGAGATCGAGCGCCATACGATAGTAGGTTGCTTTCAATGTCCGGAACGTTTCCTGATTGAACACAGTGCCCTGAATCGCCAGTTTTCTGTAAAGGGAGCGAGCGATGTCGAGTGACATCCGTGACAGCCCGGCATTCTGGTCATCGAGTGAGAGATCCTGATGTTTGTGGTCGTAGTTGTCGGCAATATCCACCTGACAAATTTGCTTGTTACTGTTGCTACGATAAACCTCAGACACCACGCCGATCTCCAGTCCCCAGTCGGTCGGGATGCGGAGGTCACCCAACAGCCGCTTGCGGAACGCAAACTCGCCGGCAAGGATATAGCGGTAGCTGTCTAAGTAATTCAGGTAAGGCGACTCGCCAACGATCCGCTTCAATGCGCGAATCATGGGCGACACCAGTAGCCGGCAAACGCGGCCATTGATTTTGTTATCCGACACCCTCGGGTAATAACCCTTGCAGAACTCGTAACCGAATATTGGATGCGCGACCGGATAAATCAGGCGCGCCAGCAGGCTGCGCTCGTAGGTCAGAATGTCACAGTCGTGCAAGGCGATCGCTTCAGCCTTGCCAGTTGCCAGCACATATCCCATGCAATACCAGACGTTGCGACCCTTGCCCAACTCTTGGGGCGCCAGCCCCGCTTCCTGCAGACGCGCATCAATCGCCTTCAATCGTGGCCCATCATTCCAGAGGACCCGATGATGCTGGGGCAGATCTGAAAAAAAGCTCAAGGCGTGTTGGTATTCGTCCTGCGTCGCACGATCCAATCCAATCACAATTTGTGACAGATACGGCACCGACCTGAGTTCCTCGACAATCGCCGGCAATGCCGGCGTGGCAATCTCCGAATACAGCGATGGCAAAATCAGGCCTAGCGGCCGGCGCTCACTGAATTGCAGCAGGTCTTCCTCAAGCTCAGCCGTTGAGCGCGCGCCCAGATTATGCAGCGTTGTAATCGTGCCGTTTTGATAAAAGTCGGCCACGGTCTTCCTCCTCTTCAATTCTCGCGATCAGCGCGTCGATTCCCTCGGCCCAGCCTACGGGGCCTACTGCATCACTGATGACCATCCCACCGCGTCGCTTGGGTTGTGGTGGCTCGTGAGCAGGGGATCGAACGAGTAGCGCCAGGTCAGTCACTTCCAGCATCTCGACATCATTTTGAGCATCGCCGGCAGAGAGGCTGACAGCGTGCTCAAAGCCCGGTAGCTCTGCGCGGATTTTTCGTTGTAGCCAGCTGACCGCCTCACCTTTGCCGCCAGATCCCAAGACGTGCACACAGCGGGCGCCCTGAATGCAGCGCAGATCCAGTGCCTCAACCTGCTCGGCAAACGCTGCTTTATCAGAGGGAGTGCCCAACCAGACGAGGGTTTCACAGAAGTGGCGATCCTTGGCATCAACCGCAGCTTCAAGATCCAAGCCCGTGACGGCCGCGACCTGCTTGTCTGACAGATCACACAAGGATTGATAGCGGTTCCCCCATTCCACATTGAGGATAGCGAGCTGCCTGCGAATCATGCCTCGGGACGGACCGAATCGGTGGCACCATCCTCCGTCTGTGGACTCGGCGCCCGCGGGTTTGACGAGGCCTAAGTCAGCGGGCACCCAGATTGCCGCACCATTTTCGACAATCATCGGTCCTGATAGGCCGAGCGACGCCATGATTTTTGCGGTTTCAGCGCGGGTTTTGCTGGTACACGGTATAACGGGTATGCCCCGATCGCTCATCGCCTGCACGGTCGGCAACGCCGCCGCGAGGGAATAGGTGTGATGGTCCATGAGCGTGCCATCCAGATCGGTAAAAATGATGGCAGTACTCATGCCGCCACCCCCGTCAGGTGCATCCTTTGCACACCGCGATCATCACCGAGCTCCCACAACACATCCGCTCGATCAGGCAAAGTGGCCAAGGCGTGCTCGGTAATGCGCTGGTAGTGCAGAATGAAGTCGGCGACTTGCTGTCGCGTCATGGTGGGATCAGGGGCATCAGGGTGCCGCGCTTTGAACAGCGCGGACAGGCGCTGCTCCTGTTGCCAGCGCCACTCATATACCGCGCCAAAGCTGGGGGCCTGCAGCACCAGCAGCTCATCGAGGTCAGCAAATAAAGCTGCATACCCGTCCCCAAGTTGACGGTTTACCTCGGTTCGCCACTGGCTGTCTGCGTCTTGCTCAGCCTCAGTCTCATTGACCGGGCTGACCAAGTCCTCCAGCGGTTGCGGCGGCACCCCGACGCACCACCCCTCAAGAAAAATCAATCCAACCGGTGCACTCTCTTGGCGCCAATGCACCATTTCGGTGCGATCATCGGCGGCTTTGTCGAACCCCGGCACAGACACTACGCCCTGCTCGGCTCGCAAGGCGTTAATGGTGTCGCGGAGTAACATCAGATCATGGGTGCCCGGCACGCCTCGGGTCGCAAACAGCGGGTGAACCGTATCGGCCATCTCCCGGCGAGCCAAGCGCGTCAAATAGAAATCATCCAGTGACAGGACAACTGCCTTAACGCCATATACAGCGCGCAAGACATGGGCCATCAATTTAACCAGCGTGCTCTTACCTGAGCCCTGGCAGCCGCTAACACCCACTAATGGCGCGGTTTCCAGGTCCCTGGCCATGGCCGCAAGATGCTCGGTAATACCGGCATACCACTGTATAAAACTGTCGCCGAAACTGTCCGGCAGCGCCTCTTCCTCAATGAACTGCTGCACCGATGCGCGCCGCAGCTCATTCTGTATTTGCTCATCTTCCATAATGTCTTCCGATCACTTGTTAGTCAGTGTTGTTTGCCGCGCCAACTCTCCCGATGGCGCACCCCCTTTTTTGTGTCGTGCAGACTGATGTACCCACAGGCATCGTGCGTAACAGTCTCCATTGGGATACCAATGCAAGCACCGTGCCGATTCTGCTGCCAAAGCGATAAACGCTCACATTTCGATACACTGATCGAGACGAAACTTGGACAAGTGCGCCAAAAACTTCCCGAAACGCGGGACTACAGACTCCATGCAGGAACCACTTTCTATTTATATGGGCCGCAAGGCTGCCGATACAATTGGTGAGCAGGGTTGGCGTGCGGCACCCTTTCGCACGCTCATAGGCGCGTCGGGTGGACCGAAATGGCTGATCCTGTCCGAGCTCGATCAAGTGCTTGCGCAACTACTCGCGGACGGAGTCCAGCCACTGACGTTGCTGGGATCTTCCATTGGTACCTGGCGACACGCCTGCCTGAGCACGACAAACCCGGGCGCAGCGATCAAGCGCTTACAACAAGCCTACCTGTATCAAGCTTATAGCTGCGCAAAACCCTCACCACAGGAGGTGAGTCGCGTCGCAGAGAGCATGCTATGCGAGGCACTGGGACCAGAGGGTTTGCAAAACGTCATTCATCACCCTCGCTTCTTCAATGCCATTATCACAGCCCGCGCCGTCGGGGTGGCGCGGGCGCAACACGGCCTGCCTTTAATCGCAGGGATGGCAACAGCCACCCTCGCCAACACGCTGACTCGCCGGGCGCTGGCAAAATTTTTTGAGCGCGTGGCCTTCTGTCATGGCGCGCTGAATACCGTGCCCTTCGCAGCGGATTTCAATACCCAAAAGATCGCGCTCACCGAGACAAACCTGATGCCTGCACTAAAGGCTAGCGGCGCGATCCCGCTACTCATGCAGTGCGAGCCCGACATCGATGGCGCGCCCCCGGGCCCCTATTGGGATGGTGGCATCATCGATTACCACTTCTCCCTCGAGGGGAAGCAGACTGAAGGTTTAATCCTGTATCCACATTTTCGCCCTCAGCTGACACCAGGCTGGTTCGACAAAATGCTGCCTTGGCGGACAATGCCCAAACCGGTGATCGATAACCTCGTGCTGATCTGCCCGAGCGAGCGTTTTTTGGCTGCGTTGCCCCACGGCAAGATTCCCGACCGTGGCGATTTTCGGATGATGAACGCAGAAGATCGCATCGCTTACTGGGAGGTCTGTGTCGCAGAAAGCCGGCGCTTGGCCGAGGCTTTTCGCGAGGTGATAAATGGCGACAACCCATTGCGTGGCGTCACCGTTTTGGAGTGATTCAAGCGCTATGACGTCTGGCGAATCAGATCCACGATCGCAGTACTCAACTCGCGATGGCGCTTCTCCTGCAGGAAATGGCCGCCGCGTGGAAACACCTGATGAGGCAGCCCGGTAGTCCCGGGCACCCGCCCGATAAAGCTCTTCTCCACGCCACGTGTCACCGGATCGTCCTCTGTAAACAAGCAGAGAAAGGGCTTTTCAAATTGCTCAAAAAACGCCCACGCTGATTTCTGGGCTTCGACAGATGGATCCGTGGGGAGCGTCGGTACTTGGCTGGGCATCGCCCGCGGTCCCATTTTGTAGCGGGCATCTGGAAAGGGCGCCTCATAAGCGCGGCCCAAGGCCGTCATGGGGCGCAAAGCCGTTCCCAGATAGTGATGTAGCAAAACGCGTGGCGCGACCTTCCACGTAGCTGGCGCCGCGATCATCATCTCCATTAAGAACCCTGCAGGCATGTCTTCAGTGGTCCAGCAGAACTTCTGCCAATGCGCAAAACCCATCGGATACGCTGCAGGGTCCGCGCCCATACCCTGAAGCTGTGACAGGGTTCTCGCCATCGTCGGAAAGCTCAGTCTTTGCCCGTCCTGACGGAACACCATGACCTGATCCACAATGTGCTGATCTAGACTGGTAGTGAGCGGTAGCCCCGTATTGCCCACCACGACTCGGGCAAACCGGTCTGGATGATCAGCCACCAAACGCAACCCGATAAGCCCACCCCAATCCTGCCCAAACATTGTGATGTCGCCAAAGTCATTGGCCTCTAACCACTGCCCCAACCAGTCGACCTGGCGCTGGTAACTATAGTCCTCGCGCGCAGCGGGTTTGTCGGACTTACCGTAGCCGGGCACATCCGGCGCAATGACTCTCAAACCCGATTGCGCCAGCAGCGGCACCATTTTGCGGTAGAGAAAACTCCAACTCGGCTGGCCGTGCAGGCACAAGACAATCGGCGCATGGGGATCACCCTCATCAATGTGATGGATGCGCAATGGCGTTTGATCGCCGGCGTCAATGTCAGTGTAATGCGGCTCGAACGGGTAATCGCTAAGCCCCTCAAACTGCGTGTCAGGTGTCCGAAGTATCTGCATGCTGTTCTACTGTCATCCTGTCTGGCGCCATATAATGACATATATTATGCCATAATGTGCAGCCGTTATCGGAAACGCCCGTCACGGCCGTTTGAACCCTTCGGGCAAGGTTGCTGTCGAACTTTGTGGGCAACTCTGCCAACAGACGCTAATACGATGGTCTTCATAAGGAGCGCTTCATGGAATACCAGAACGCAGTCACACCGACCCCTGAGCAAGTCGAGGGTTTTCTCACCCCGGGAGCCGAGGGCCCCATTTTCATGGTCAATCTCCTGAAATTTAAGGCGCTCGCAGAGTACGAAGACGGTCGGCAAACTGAACTGACAGGCCGTGAGGCCTATCACATCTATGCGCGTGGAGTGGCCGAGGTCATTCAGCAAGTCGGAGGGCAACTCTGTTTTGGCGCCGAAGTTGAGCGCCTGATGCTGGGCGAAGTGGAAGAACTTTGGGATCAGGTGGCGATCGCCATGTACCCATCTCGGACGGCCATGTTCGAGATGATCCAACTCCCTGAATACGCCCAGATCAGCGTGCACCGCAGCGCAGGCTTGGCCGGCCAACTAAACATCGAAACCGTTGACGCCAGCGGAGCGTGGTTGCGCTAGCCGCGTCGTCGGCGCGCCGTCACAGCCGCGGCCACATTCTGGCGGGGATGAGATAGCGCCTATGGCATACAATGCGCTCACCAAGCAGTGAGGCACATGGCATGAAATGGCTAAAGCGAGTGGTGATAGGTCTGGTGGCCACGTTAATTGTCGCCTCAGCAGGGGCCTCAATGTGGTTCTGGTTCACACCAGTCGGCGTCAACAACTACATTAATAAAGTCACCTTTCAGCTGGCCATCGACTCCCCCGAGCTGCTTACCTATCTGGGTGCGATCGACAATACCCCCCTCGATTTTCATAGCGGCAAGCTCGCCGATTACACCCGTGAAGAGGAGGAACGGAGCATTGCAAAGCTACGCGACGCAAGAGCCGGCCTCGATGCGTACGGACCTGAGGGGCTCATCGGTCAAGAACTGCTCACCTGGAAAATCGCCGCCTGGTTCTTCGATGACCTGCTACGACAAGCGGAACTGCGTTATAGCGGCTACCGCGTGAATCAGATATCGGGCGTCACGGTGAACATGCCGCAGTTTTTGACCGACACGCATGTCATCAAAAATGAGAAAAGCGTGCGCCGCTATCTTTCCCGTCTCCGGGAATTTGGCCGCGTCTTGAGAGAGACCCATGCGCGGGTGATCGACGACCGGGCAAACGGCGTGATCCCGCCCGACTTTGTCATTGAAAAAGCACTGGTCGGTATGAACAAATTTATCGCAGGGGGTGCAGACAACAGCCCGCTGGTGACGACACTGAAACCAAAGCTCGACGAGCTGGAGGATGTCGACGAGGCCGCAGCCGCCGCGTTTATCAATGACGCGACACAGCTCGTTTCCAGCGAGGTGATCCCTGGCTACAAAGCCATCATCAGTCTGTTTGAATCCATGCTACCCGAGGCGACTCACGACGCAGGCATCTGGCGGTTGCCCCATGGCGAGGCGATCTATGCCGCCAATCTGCGTTCAAACACGACGACGCAGTATTCACCTGAGGAGATTCACGCAACCGGACTGGCGGAGGTGGATCGCATTGAGGGTGAGATGCTGGATATTCTCGATAGTCAGGGCGTCATGGGCGACAGCTTTGCGCAGCGTATCCGAGTACTGATGGATGACCCCGCTCACCAGTTCCCGAATACCGACGAGGGCCGTGCAGAAATGATTGCGTATCTCGAGGCCTTCGATCAAAAAGTCATGGCCATCGCCGCTGACTATTTTGTGACCATCCCACCGCAGCCCTTAGAGATCGTCAGGGTCCCGGAATACTCCCAAGACTCGTCGCCGGGTGGCTATTACAGCGGACCTGCGCTCGACGGGTCTCGGCCAGGACGTTTTTACATCAATCAAAAAGACACGGCAGATAACCCGCGCTGGACGTTGCCAACGCTCATGATTCACGAGGGATCACCCGGGCACCACTTCCAGATTTCAACCTCGCAACTGATCGAGGGCGTGCCGCTGTTGCGCCGACTATCGCCTTTCAATGCTTTCTCGGAGGGCTGGGCACTCTATTCCGAGCGCATTGCTAAAACCGACATGGGACTCTACGAAGACGACCCGCTTGGTGATCTGGGCCGACTCCAGGCAGAGATGTTTCGCGCTGTCCGGTTGGTGGTGGATACCGGTATGCACGCCAAACGGTGGAGTCGAGAGCAAGCGATCGAGTACATGACGGCCAAAACGGGCATGACTAACGAGGAAGTCACTCGAGAAATTGAGCGCTATGTGGTCTGGCCGGGACAAGCCACCGCTTATAAGACCGGGCAGTTGGCACTGCTGGAGATGCGCAAAGATACGGAGGACGCGCTGGGGGAACGATTCAGCCTAAAAGACTTTCACGAAGCCGTGCTCATGAACGGCGCCATGCCCCTCGACATTCTCAAAGAGACCATGGCCGACTGGGCCACATCCCAGTAGACCCAGCACGCCTCAAAAGTCAGGACCCCCGAGCGCGGTCACCTGGCGGACAATCCGTCCGCCGATGACAGTGAACATATCAGAGCCAGACACCGAAGATTCCCCTTCGCGGTCGATATGCCAACTGACCCTGGCTTGATCGCTATCGAGTGATTCGACGGGTGAAAAGCTCACTCGTTTGGAGCCCAGTCGCGCCGGCACCGTATCGAAATAATCTGCGATGGCAGACCAGCCTCGATATGTGGCGGCAGGCCTTTCCAACACGGCATCGAGCGCATAGTCCGAACACATTGCCACCGCGTCCTGCGTCTCAACCGCCTCCATATGACGCACGACAACTTCCACGGCCGTGCGTTTAGCAAGCAGCGCCATCACAGGATCAACTCTGCGCCGCCATTCACCAAGATCCACATAATCCCGAACGGCGATCACGGTCTTTGAGGCCACATCCACCGTGAAGACACCATTACAGGCTACTGCGTGCTCCTCGCCGGCCAACCAAAAGCGATCTAAGCGCTCATACCATCCTGCAGTCCCGGAGACCGACTTGGAGACAACATCCCACTGCACCCGATCCGACCAGCACAGTATATTGCCCAGCAACTGCAGGACGGCCTCCCTGCCCTGTGCCGGTGGGTGCGGCACGTTTTGCCACGAAACGTCGGGGTGCAGGAGTGATTCGATCAGGCGCAAGTCGCGCGTCTCGATTGCGGCAAACAGCCGCTCTATCGTCGCTTCAACCAATACGTCCTCTCCCATGCACTGATGATAATCACAGCAATGCTGTCATTGAACGGCGAGGTGTGGGCCACCATAAAAGTTTCCCCGTGGTCGATGCGAACGGTTAACCTTATTCACCGATCATTAACGACCACTGAGGAGCTCGCTTCGTTATGCCCACCGCAGATCAACCGTTCGATATTGTTGTTTTTGGGGCCTCCGGTTACACCGGCCGATTGGTCGCAGAGTACCTCGCCGCAGAGTATGGCGATACGGATCTGACCTGGGCCATGGCCGGACGATCACTGGACAAGCTCGCCTCAGTCCGCACCGAGATGGGCATCAGCGATGCCGTCGCGCTGCTCGAGGTCGACGTCGACAATCCCGCATCGGTTTCGGAGATGGTAGACGCCTGCCGCGTCGTCATCACCACAGTGGGCCCGTATCAACTTTATGGTGACGAACTGGTGAAACAATGTGCCGAGCGCGGCACGGATTATGTGGATCTCACCGGTGAGCCCAGCTGGATGCACGAGACCATTGCGCGATTTAGCGAAGCCGCCAAGCTGTCTGGCGCCCGCATTGTCCACAGCTGCGGCTTCGACTCCATTCCATTTGATCTGGGTGTCTATCTGCTCCAGCAACACGCCATTGAGAAAACCGGCGAACCCATTGCAACGGTAAAAGGTCGGGTGCGCGCCATGAACGGAACGTTCTCCGGCGGCACCATCGCGTCGATGCGAGCCACCATGGCCTCAGCGAAAGCCAACCCCGCAATCATTCAGGTGCTCACCAATCCCTTTGCCCTCACCGAGGGCTTCACAGGGCCAGAGCAGCCGGCAGGTATGGCGCCTCAATACGACGAAGAGCTACAAAGCTGGAGCGCCCCCTTCATCATGGCGCCGATCAATACAAAGAATATTCATCGATCCAATTTCCTGATGGCGCATCGCTACGGAGAAGATTTCCGCTACGACGAAATGTTACTCACCGGTGACGGCGATCAGGGCAAGGCGGCGGCTGAATTCGTGGCCAAGGACGACTCCGTTGCAAAGAGTAATCTACAGCCCGGGGAAGGACCGAGCAAAGAGGAGCGCGAAAACGGCAATTACGATGCGATTTTCGCAGGCCAAGCTTGCACTGGCGACCTGATGATCAGCAGCGTGCAGGGAGACCGGGATCCGGGTTATGGCTCTACCTCGAAAATGCTGGCCGAGGCCGCGATGTGCCTGCTGCATAATCCAGAGCTCGCCTCCGGCGGCTTGTGGACTCCTGCCGCGGCAATGGGCGACGCCTTAATCGAAAGGCTTCAGGCTCATGCCGGCCTGACTTTTCAGATCGAGCAGGGCTGAGGTAAGCCCGGTGGTTAACGCGTCTAAGCGCCGTTTTTGTAGATGACGCCAGATACCCTGACCAAGCTGCTGAATGACAGTCTGCGCCAATCCTTCGCCGGCACCTTAGCGGGCAATGGCGTGTCAGGTCTGACCCGCTTATCCGGGGGTGCCAACAACGAGACCTGGAAACTGGCGTGGGGCGAGACGCCACTCATTTTGAGAAGACGCCCCTTCTCCGCCGATTCGATAGACAGTCTCGAGGGCAATATCCTTGGTCTGTCGCTGATAGACGAGGCCTCGGTTATTCAGCTGGCCTCTGCCACAGCGGTGCCGGTGCCTGCGATTCACGCGGT
>JADHQG010000002.1 GCA_016778045.1 Luminiphilus sp.
CGCGCAAATAATCCGGCAACGCGTCGTAATCCCCTTTGTTGGCAAAGGGCAGGATGACCTCGTTAATCCGCGCGCGCCGGGCGGCAATGACTTTTTCGCGAATACCACCCACCGCCAGCACAAGACCCGTCAGCGTTAATTCCCCAGTCATGGCCAAAGGTCTTGGCAAACGCTTGCCACGCGCCAACGACACCAGCGCCGTCGCCATGGTGATACCGGCACTCGGGCCATCCTTGGGCGTTGCCCCTTCAGGCACGTGCAGGTGCACCATCGACATATCAAAAAAATCTGTCTCGCAACCGAATTCGCGAAGATGCGCCAACACGTAGCTATGGGCGATCTCGGCGCTCTCTTTCATCACCTCGCCGAGCTGACCAGTGAGCTTGAAGCCGCGGTTCAAGGTGTGGATCTTGGAAGACTCAATGCTGAGCGTGGCCCCGCCCATCGCGGTCCATGCAAGCCCCGTGACCACGCCTCTGCCGCGCTGGGCACGCTCGGGTTTAAAACGGGCCTGACCGAGGATCTCCTCCACCTCCCGCTTACCAATGCGCACCCGCTTGGTGTCTTCCTCCATCATCTTCAAAATAGATGCCCGCACCAGCGAGCTGAGGCGCTTTTCCAATCCCCGCACACCTGCCTCCCGGCTGTAGGCATCGATGACCAAGCGAATGGCGGCGTCGTTGATGCGGATCTGATTGAATTTGGCGCCGTGGCGCTCAAGTAACTTTGGCCACAAGTGGTTTTTGGCAATCGCGAGCTTTTCCTCGGCGATGTACCCCGACAGCCGGATCTCTTCCATGCGGTCAAGAAGCGGGCCGGGAATCGTATCGAGTTGATTGGCGGTGCAGACAAACAAGACCTTAGACAAGTCAACACGTAGATCAAGATAATGATCTAGAAACTCGCTGTTTTGCTCTGGGTCGAGTACTTCCAATAAGGCAGAAGCCGGGTCTCCTTGAAAAGACGCCCCGATCTTGTCGATCTCATCGAGCATGATCACGGGGTTTGCGACCTCCACGTCTTTCAGCGCCTGCACGAGCTTACCGGGCATCGCTCCGACGTAGGTGCGCCTGTGGCCCTTGATCTCTGCCTCATCGCGCATCCCGCCCAGGCTGAACCGGTAAAACTTGCGACCGAGCGCCGCTGCTATCGATTTGCCGATGCTGGTCTTGCCAACGCCTGGCGGACCCACCAGCAATAAAATAGACCCATCAATGCTGCCCTTAAAGGCGCCAACAGCCAGAAACTCAGTGATGCGCGCTTTCACGTCATCCAGCCCGTCGTGGTGAGCTTCAAGCGCGGCCCGCGCCTGCTTGAGATCCAGATTGTCGTCTGAATACACGCCCCAAGGGACCGACGTCGCCCAATCCAGATAATTGCGGGTCACACCGTACTCGGGCGACCCCGACTCCAGCACCTTCAGTTTGCTGAATTCTTCCTCGATACGGTCGCGCACCTTCTGCGGCGGGTGCAGGTTTTCGAGACGCTGCTCAAAGCGCTCGAGGTCTGAGGTGTTGTCATCTTTGGAGATACCCAACTCTTTCTCGATCACTTTCATCTGCTCACGCAGAAAGAATTCACGCTGATTCGCAGAAACCTTTTCGTTCACCTGAGTGCTAATTTGTCCCTGTAGCGTGGCAACCTCCTTCTCACGCTTCAAAAGCTCCAGCACCTTCGTCATGCGCTGGGTCAGCGGCAGCGTCTCAAGTATCTCCTGCAATCGATCGCCGTTCGCTGTGGTCAGCGCAGCCGCAAAGTCCGCCAATAAGCTGGGCTGACTGGGATTGAATTGACCGATGTGTTGTTTGAGCTCTTCGCTGTAGAGCGGATTCAGGGGCAGTAATTCCTTGATCGCCGCGATCACCGCCATGGCGTAAGCCTTGATCTCATCGCTCTCCCGGTCACCCTGACTCCGGGGGTACTCGACCTGAGCGACCAACGGCCCCTGCTCGTTGAGCCACCGTACGATGCGGAAGCGGCGCAACCCTTGCGCGAGAAATTGGCCACTGTGCTCTGCCATCGGTGGACGGTGAAGCCTGACAACACACCCCGTGGTCGGGAACTGGTCCGCCGTGGCTTTACCCGGATCCGATTCGTCAACAAAAGCAAGGCCCAGCAACCCTGAGCCCTGTTGGGCGATGGCATCCAATGTCGCTTGCCAGTTCTCAGGGTTAAATGAAACAGGCTGCACCTGCCCTGGGAAAAACGGCCGACCGGGCAGTGGCAGCATTACCAGCGTATCGGGCAGCACATCATCGGCGACAGCAGGCGTTGGCACTACCTGCTCTGCCTCTGGCGGCAAGATCTCGCCGTCGTACTGGATGTCGTCTTCCCGATCCACTGGATGCTCTCCGTTCCAAGACAAATACCATTGTCCTCGTTAGGAGATATGGGGATTCACGGAGGTGGTTTCAAGTAGCTGAGAACGCGGGTCGATCCATCGGAGAGGGCTAACCATCCCCAAAACCTCTACCCAAAAGTCATTTCCTGAGCGCCTAGGGTAGGAGCCTCGTTATTCCAAGCCGCGTTGACTCTCGCCCCTTTTCATCTCAGCACCTACTGCGAAAACAAATGTGGCGCGACAAGAAGCGGCGCGGGTGGCGATGATACTTAAGGCCAATAGCAGTCGGCGACCGGATAGCCAGCCGGGCACGAGCTGCGCTCAGTCATCTCCCTGTGAGGGAGCAAGGGGTTGAGGGGTAACCGGGAACGTCGCGATCTTGGCGGTACCGCCCTCGGAGATGCGCGCGGCGCCCTCCTTGTCGACCTCATCAATGCGCACAATAGATTGCAAGGGGATATAGCTCCGTTTGACGCCGGAAAACTCTTTTTTTAGCTTTTCCTCACCCGGATCAACCAAAATCTGAGAGCGCTCACCAAACACCAGCTCCTCGACCTCAACGAATCCCCACATATCGCTCTGGTAAATCTGGCGAGCAAAGACCTCGTAGACCTGACCACCGTTGTGGAAAATGACTTTGTAGATGGGCTGAGACGACATGTTGGCTCCTTGGAAACCAAGGTGGTGTAGCGAAAAGGGGCGGAATGGTAACACTTTGCGTACAAAGCTCCACCACTGGAAGAAATTTCCGCCAGACAGGCGCTATACTCCGCGCCCTCAGGGGCTTTGGAGTCACCCCACGGAGCAAAATGAGCAAATCAGGCGCGAAAAAACTGTTCGTCGAGACCCACGGTTGTCAGATGAACGAGTACGACTCGGCCAGAATGGCAGACCTTCTGGCGGCGAGCCACGGCCTCGAGCCCACCGATTCTGCCGACGAGGCGGATGTATTGCTCCTGAACACCTGTTCTATTCGCGAAAAAGCTCAGGAAAAGGTGTTTCACCAACTGGGGCGTTGGAAGCACCTGAAAAAGCAGAATCCTGATCTGATCATAGGTGTCGGCGGTTGCGTCGCCAGCCAGGAAGGCGCCGAAATCGGCAAGCGGGCGCCCTACGTTGACTTGATATTTGGTCCGCAGACACTTCACCGCCTGCCAGAGATGCTCGACGATCGTCGCCGGGGTGAGCCGGTCGTGGTCGATGTCAGCTTCCCCGAAATTGAGAAATTCGATCGACTGCCAGAGCCGAGTGTCGACGGGCCAAGTGCTTTCGTCTCGATCATGGAGGGCTGCAGCAAATACTGTACTTTCTGTGTGGTGCCCTATACCCGGGGCGAGGAGGTGTCGCGTCCGGTCGACGATGTCATTGCCGAGATTGCAGGGCTGGCAGATCGGGGTGTTAAAGAGGTCAATCTTTTAGGACAGAACGTGAACGCGTATCGCGGGCGCAACCACCTCGACGAGATCATCGATTTTGCCGAACTCTTGCATTTGGTCGATATGGTCCCTGGGATCGAGCGCATCCGCTATACCACCTCTCATCCCGTTGAATTCACCGACGCCATCATTGCCTGCTACGCGGAAATTCCCGCGCTGGTGGACCATCTGCACCTGCCTGTGCAAAGCGGCTCTGACCGCATTCTAATGGCCATGAAGCGGGGCCATACCGCGTTGGAGTACAAAGCGACCATTCGTGCCCTGCGCAAAGTGAGACCCAACATTTCAATGTCATCCGATTTTATTATTGGATTTCCGGGAGAGACCGAAGCCGATTTTGCGGCGACGATGAAACTGATCGAGGACGTAGGCTTTGATTCGTCGTTCAGCTTCATCTATAGCGCTCGTCCCGGCACACCCGCCGCCGATCTGCGCGACGAAGTGCCAGAGGACGTCAAGAAACAGCGCCTGCACATTCTACAGGCACGAATCGCCCAGCAAGCGCAGCAAATTGCTCAGGCCATGGTAGGCAGCAAACAGCGAATATTGGTCACCGGTTATGCGAAAAAGGATCCCGGACAGCTATCGGGGCGCACAGAGAATAATCGAGTGGTGAACTTCCCGTGTCAGGACTGTGCCCTCATTGGCGAATTTGCGGACGTTGAAATCACTGCGGCCTACACAAACTCTCTGCTGGGCTGCCTTATTTCAACTTCCGTATAACGCCATCCGGGAGTTGACTCAGCCCGCAAGGCGAGTATCGTTTGGTTCCCAATGTGAAAGAGGCGGCGTGAAAACCGTTGGACACAGAGCAATCGGCGCCCGAGGCCAACCCCCCGGGTCTGGCCTCACATATCACACTCTCCCTCGAACCTAATGACGCGCGCAATCTGGCAGCCCTGTGCGGGCAGCTGGACAATCACCTGCGCCAGATTGAAAAGCGGCTAGAAATCTCCATTCAGAACCGCAGCAATCAGTTCGAGTTACGAGGCACGCACGCCCGCTGCCAGATGGCGGCATCACTCCTGTCGTCACTGTACGCCGATGTTGAAAATGGTATTCAACTGAGTCCAGAAAGCATTCATCTGCGTCTGCAAGAAGCCGATCTTGAGCTGCTGAGCGAGCCGCAAAGCGCAGAAATCAGCGGTGAAACAGCAGGATTGATCCGCACAAAGCGGCAATCCATTCGGCCCCGCGGTCAAAACCAGCGAGCCTATGTCTCCGCGATTGGTAGCCACGACATCAATTTTGGCATTGGCCCTGCAGGTACCGGTAAAACCTATCTTGCCGTCGCCTGTGCGGTGCGAGCCCTGTTAAACGAGCAGGTCAAACGGATTCTGCTGGTCCGTCCGGCGGTGGAGGCAGGCGAGCGTCTCGGATTCCTGCCCGGGGATCTCTCACAAAAGGTCGACCCGTACCTCAGACCGCTCTACGACGCGCTCTACGAGATGCTGGGGTTTGAAACCGTCAACAAGTACATCGAGCGGCACGTGATCGAGATCGCACCGTTGGCTTTTATGCGCGGTCGCACGCTCAATCACGCCTTTATCATTCTTGACGAGGCACAGAACACCACTAAGGAACAGATGAAGATGTTCCTGACTCGTATCGGCTTTGGCTCAACCGCTGTGGTCACAGGCGATACCACCCAAATTGACCTGCCCAAGGGCACGCAAAGCGGTCTCAAACACGCCATGACCGTATTAGAGGATGTTGAAGGCATCACCTTTACTCAGTTCGCGAATAAAGACGTCGTGCGCCACCCGGTGGTGCAAAGGGTCGTGAGTGCCTACGACGAGCACGAACAAAAAACCGCTCAGCGTGGCGGCGACGGTCCTCCGTGAACATCATCTTGTCCGTGGACCGCAACACCCCTATGGCCTCGCCATCTGACGAGACCATCGAGGACTGGGTCTGCCGCGCGCTGGCAAGCGCGCAGAGCCGGTCCGGACACACGCCCGAGCTCTCGATCCGGATTACCGATGACGACGAAGCGGCTAATTTCAACCAGACCTTTCGCGCCAAGCCCGGCGCAACGAACGTCTTATCCTTCCCCGCCGATCTGCCGCCTGACGCCGAATCCGGTCTGCTGGGTGATCTGGTTATTTGTGCGCCCCTCGTCGAGCGTGAGGCAGCCCAACAAGCAAAACCGGTCGAGGCTCACTGGGCGCACCTGATCATCCATGGCGTGTTGCACTTGCTGGGTCACGACCACCAAACGTCAGCAGAGGCCGAGTTGATGGAGCGCTTGGAGATCGATTTGCTTCACCATCTGGGCTTTCCCAATCCCTATGATTCTCAATGGCCCCCGGAGGGCGCAGCACTGTGACTGAAGACCGCAAGTCGGAATCTGAAGAACGATCTTGGCTGGACCGACTCACCCACTTCATCAGCGGAGAGCCGCAGACCAAGTCTGACCTCGAGGGCGTGCTCGCTCTGGCCGAGGAACATGAGATTATTGACGAGGACGCACGAAAAATCATGGAGGGGGCCTTATTGGTCACCGACATGCAGGTGCGCGACATCATGATCCCTCGCGCACAAATGGTGGTCATCGACGCCGATCAGCCTCTTCTCGAGGCGTTGCCGCAAATCACCCAATCGGGTCACTCGCGCTACCCGGTCATCGGCGATGGCATCGACGACGTCATCGGCATCTTGTTGGCGAAAGATCTTCTACCGCTGGTTCAAACTGATGCGGCGGTGCCCAGCATTAAGGAACTGATGCGGCCGGTCATAGCCGTCCCTGAGAGCAAACGGCTGAATGTATTGCTCCGCGAGTTTCGTCAAAACCGCAATCATATGGCGATTGTGATCGACGAGTACGGCGGGATCGCAGGCTTGATTACGATCGAGGACGTACTTGAGGAGATTGTTGGCGAAATCGAGGACGAAACCGACGTTGAAGAGGGGCAGCTCATTCGACCGGTTAATGACAGCTCATTCATGGTCGAGGCATTGACGCCCATCGAAGACTTCAATGAATTCTTTGGCACGGCGTTCAGTGATGAAGAGTTCGACACCATCGGCGGGTTAGTGATTAACGCCTTTGGGCAATTGCCGACGAGGAATCAGTCTGTCCGCCTCGACCAATTTGAATTCAAAGTGATTCACGCCGACGAGCGAAGACTCACCCGTTTGCGCGTCACCACCAACGCCTCCGTGCCCGCAGAGTAATGCCCAATAACTGGCCGCGCTGGGGTCTTGCCTGTGTCGCTGGCCTGATCTTTCCGCTGGGCCTTGCGCCATTTGATTGGTGGCCGCTCGTCGGTCTCAGTGCGGGCTTACTGTTCTTTTGTCTGAACCCGGCTCATTGCAGAACACCACTGCGTACCGGATTCTTCTTTGGCGCCGGTTTTTTCGGTGCTGGTGTGTCGTGGGTATACGTCAGCATCCACGTCTACGGCAATACACCCGTACCATTGGCAACAGTGCTCACCGTCATGTTCTGTGGCGGTCTGGCACTGCTGTTTACACTCCAAGCGCTGCTCTTCAACCGACTGGCGAGCCGCCATTTAGGCTGGCAGGTCATACAGTTTGCCTCCGTGTGGGTGTTGTTCGAGTGGGTACGGAGCTGGCTGCTGACAGGCTTTCCTTGGTCTTATGCCGGTTACAGCATGCTCGACTCGCCCTTCGCTGGTTGGATCCCCGTGATCGGGGTGTATGGATCCTCTTGGCTCGTTGTTTTGCTGGGGTGCCTTTGGGTGTCGGCGCTGTCCCGGCCGCAACGCGCGCCACGCTGGATCATCACCCTATTCTGCTCAACTGCATTATGGCTAAGTGGCTCGCTGTGGTCGGGCGTACAGTGGACTCAGCCCTTAGGAACACCGCTCCGCGTTGCGGCTGTTCAACCGAATGTGCCTCTCAAAGAAAAATGGAATCCCCGATACCGCGGCGGCATTCTCCGCGATTTCGTTGAGCGCAGTGCGCGACTGTCTGAAAGCCACGACATTGTGGTTTGGCCTGAGTCAGCAATACCCGGTTATCGGGATCAGCTAGAAGCTGTCATCAGTCAGGCCGATCAAGACGCAACCAACAGCGCCACGACGCTGATCACAGGCATCCCTACACGCGATACGGGCGGCCGCTACAACAGCGTTGTGGCGCTGGGCAACGGATCGGGAACCTACAACAAGCAGAAGCTGGTGCCCTTTGGAGAATACGTCCCGCTCGAGGGTTGGTTGCGCGGGCTCATCGCATTTTTTGATTTGCCCATGTCGCAATTCAGTGAAGGTTCGTCTGACCAACCACCGCTCATGGCCCATGGCCTGCCGGTCGCATCCCTCATCTGTTATGAGGTCGTCTACCCCGACTTCGTGCAGCGACTCGGGCGCGATGCGGCGCTATTAATCACCATCAGCAACGATACCTGGTTCGGTGACAGTGTCGGGCCGTGGCAACACTTTCAAATGGCCCGCTATCGCGCGGTCGAAATGGGGCGGGACCTGATTCGCAGCACCAACGACGGCATCACCGCACTGGTGGATGCCGGGGGCCGAGTGATCGCAACCTCGCCTCAGTTTACTGACGCTGTCGTGATGGGAGCAGTTCAGCCCCGCACCGGGCACACGCCTTATGCGCTGACAGGTAGCTTACCGGTTCTGGTATTTGCGCTGATCACATTGGTATTAGGTCGAGACCGCCCTTAATGCTGGTAAACTCTTCGCCGGCACTGATCAAGATTTAAGCTGAGCTGAAAATGGCAGACCTCGCTCCCCGAGGGTCGGCTCGCACAGCAAGCGTTACCTCAGTACGCACTTCAGAATTACGCAATATCGCAATATAGAGTCACTATGAGCCAGGAATACACGCCCCAAACGCTGGAAGTCGCACTGCAAGCAGACTGGGCCAAGACGGGACGTTTTGCCGTGCAGCCAGACAACGCTAGGGAGAAGTTCTACTGCCTCGCGATGTTTCCCTACCCCAGTGGCAAGCTTCACATGGGCCATGTCCGCAACTACACCATCGCCGACGTGATCGCGCGCTACCAGCGCATGCAGGGCAAAAACGTGCTGCAGCCCATGGGATGGGACGCGTTTGGACTTCCCGCAGAGAATGCGGCGATCGCCAACAAGGTCGCGCCCGCAGCGTGGACCCGGGAAAACATCGACCATATGCGAGCCCAACTGCAGCGACTGGGCTACGCCTATGACTGGGACCGGGAAATTGCCACCTGCGACCCGCAGTACTATCAGTGGGAACAGTGGTTTTTCACCCAACTGTTCGAGCGTGGCCTGGTCTACAAGAAAATGGCGACGGTGAACTGGGATCCCGTAGACCAGACGGTACTGGCAAACGAACAGGTCATTGACGGGCGAGGTTGGCGCTCTGGTGCGCTGATCGAACGGCGAGAAATTCCTCAGTGGTTTATTCGCATCACCGCCTACGCCGAGGAATTACTGGAAGGACTCGATACGCTGGAAGGCTGGCCAGAGGCCGTGCGCATTATGCAGCGGAACTGGATTGGTAAGAGTCGCGGTGTGGAACTGGCGTTTGGATTGGAGTCGCCGATTGCCGACCTTGACCGCATCGAGGTGTACACCACCCGGCCCGATACGCTGTTCGGCGTCACCTACATCAGTCTCGCCGCGGAACATCCGATCACGCTTGCGTTGGCCGAGCAGAACCCTGAGCTGACCGAATTTGTTGCCGCCTGTAAACAGACATCGGTGGCCGAAGCCGACATGGCGCAGGCTGAGAAGCTCGGAATGGATACCGGCTTGCGCGCCACGCACCCATTGACCGGAGAAGCAATCCCGGTTTGGGTCGCCAACTACGTGCTCATGGACTACGGATCAGGCGCGGTGATGGCCGTGCCGGCGCACGATGAGCGAGATTGGGAGTTTGCGCGCAAGTACTCGCTACCGATGAAAACCGTGATCTGTGACGCCGAAGGCCATCCAGCCGATATCGCGGACAGCGCCTATACGGAGCACGGTGTGCTCACAGGATCTGCGGAGTTCGATGGTTGCCACTTCGAGGCCGCTTTTGAGGGCATCGCTGCGCAGCTTGGGGCCAAGCAGATGGGTCGCACTACGACCCAGTTCCGTTTGAGAGACTGGGGCGTATCGCGACAGCGCTACTGGGGAACACCCATTCCCATGCTCAACCTCGAAGACGGGCGAGATATCCCCATACCCGCTGACCGCTTGCCCTCGTTGCTACCCGAAGACGTGGCAATGGATGGCGTGACGTCGCCCATCAAAGCAGACCCTGAGTGGCGCAAGTTTGAGTTGGAGGGGCAGCCCTGCGAGCGCGAAACCGACACCTTCGACACCTTTGTGCAGTCCTCCTGGTACTACGCGCGCTTCACCTGCCCGCACTATACCGATGGCATGATCGATAGTGCGCAAGCCAATTACTGGCTGCCGGTCGATCAGTATGTCGGCGGCATCGAGCACGCAATTCTGCATCTGCTCTATTCCCGCTTCTTCCATAAATTAATGCGCGACGCAGGCCTGGTGGATAGTGATGAGCCGTTTGAGCGACTGCTGACGCAAGGGATGGTGCTGAAGGATGGCGCCAAGATGTCAAAATCCAAGGGTAATACGGTTGACCCGCAAGCCTTGATCGACCGCTATGGCGCCGATACGGTACGCCTGTTCAGTATGTTTGCCGCGCCACCAGAACAGTCTTTGGAATGGTCAGATTCCGGGGTGGAGGGTGCACACCGATTCATCAAGCGCTTGTGGCGCCTGATCCATGATTTCGGATCCGACGAGGGCGCTTCGGCGGCGGAATCCCTTACCTCCGAACAAAAGACACTGCGCAGAAAGATCCACGAGACCATCGCCAAAGTGAGCGACGACTATGGTCGCAGACAGACCTTCAATACAGCGGTCGCTGCAATCATGGAGCTGTGCAATGACCTCGGTCGTCATCCGGGTGAGACACCGGAGGACCGCAGCGTGATCAGTGAAGGGCTGCATGCTGTTTTGCAAATGCTGTGGCCCATTACGCCGCACTTAAGTGAACACCTGTGGCGTCAGCTGACGGGTGAAGCCTTTGTCGAGAGCCATTGGCCTGCGTTGGATGAATCCGCATTGAGCCGTGATGAGCTGGAGATCGTGGTACAGGTGAACGGTAAGGTGCGCGGTAAAATTCTAGTCCCCGCGTCAGCCGATCGCACCGAGATCGAGGCGCTGGCAAAGGATCAGGAAAACGTGCGGCGCTTTCTCGCGGACGCCACGATTCGAAAAGTCATTGTGGTGCCACAGAAACTGGTCAATATTGTCGCCCAATGATGAACGCGCGCACTGTCTACACTGTCTTCTGCAACACCTCGCACCTCTGGCGCCTGATCGTGATCGGGGCGTTGCTGGCGGTCACCGGCTGTGGCTTTCAATTGAAGGGGAGCGGCCTGGAGGGCGCGCAACTAGAAGGCACGCTACTGCGACTGGTCAGCAGCCAACCCCGATCAGAACTGACTCGGGAGGTGACACGGGAATTAACCGCCAATGGTCTGATCTTGACTGATGACGGTGACGCCACATTGATACTGACGCTGCAGCCTGAACAGTTCACCCAACGCAATGTGTCTCTCACCGCACAAGCTCGAGCGGCAGAATTAGAACTCACCTTGGCGGCTGACTTCACCCTCGAGCAGGCGGAGCGCGATCCCATTGATGCGCGGGCAACCGTCAATCGCCAAATGCTCAATGACCCTCGCAACGTTGTCGGCAAGACGGAGGAGCTCCGTCTGTTGCGGGACGAAATGCGTCGTGATCTCGCCGCTCAAATTGTTCGCAGACTGAGTCACAGCGTCGCCAACTGATGCAACTGAAGCCCGCGCAGCTTGAGCAACACCTCAGCAACACCCTCGCTTCCTGCTACCTTCTATCCGGCGATGAACCGTTGCTGGTTCAAGAGTGTGTCGACGCCATCCGCGCGGCAGCGCGACAAGCGGGATGCGCCGAACGGCAGCGGATTCATATTGCGAACAAAGAGGATTGGCAGGAGCTGAGTCACTCTGCGGGGTCCCTGTCTCTCTTTGCCGATCGAAAATTAATCGAAATTCAGCTGCCCAGTGGCAAGCCCGGTACCGAGGGCAGTAAAGCGCTGCAGGAATACCTGAGTACTCAACCAGAGGATGTGTTGCTGATCGTCAGCGGACGCATCGATAAACAGTCGCAAAAAAGTAAGTGGTATACGGGACTGGACGAGGCCGGCGTCATCATTCCCATTTGGCCTGTATCGCCCCCTGAATTGCCCGACTGGATCATGTCACGCATGCGCAGCGCAGGATTAAGCGCCGACCCCGATGCTGTCGCGTTGCTGGCAGAGCGGCTCGAAGGCAACCTTTTGGCCGCCGCTCAGGAGATCGAGAAGCTGCGTTTGCTGCATGGTGAGCAAACCATTAGCGCCGAAATGGTCGCAGACACGGTATCGGACAACGCGCGCTACGATGCCTTCCGACTGGTGGACGTTGCACTGTCGGGCGATGCCAGAGCGGCGGTGAGAACGCTGAGAGGACTGAGAGCCGAATCCATTCAACCGCCGGTCTTGCTGTGGGCGATCGCCCGCGAAGTGCGATTATTGGCCGATGTAAAACGGGACGTGGCAGGCGGTGCGGCGATCAATCAGGCACTGAATCAGCGCGGCGTTTGGCGTAATCGTCAGGCACTGGTGCGCGCTGCGGTCAATCGGCTCGGTGGCCGGGATCTCGCGGAGATGCAGGCGCTGAGCTTCCAGGCAGACGGAGCCAGCAAGGGGTTTCTCAGCGGCGAACCCTGGAGCCTACTGGAGCGTCTGGTGGTAGTGATGGCTCAGGGACTGCCGGCGCCCACAACAGCGGAGCGCCTCGCATAGCACGTCGCCGCCAAACCTAAACCGACCCCCCCTACCAACATTGACACGCTGCTGAAGCCGAACCGGTCTGCCCCCGCGCCCAGTAGTGCCGCACCCAAAGCAGGGGCGCCCATAGCGAACATCGTCCACACGCTCATCACCCGGCCTCGGTAGTCACCCTCAGCACACAGCTGAACCAGCGTCTGTGAACCCGTCCCGGCAATGGTCGCCACAATGCTGAGACAAGAGACCCAAACAGACAGGCCGAGGGTCCCCGAGAACCAGCGCAGGCTTGCAAGTCCAAGGCAGGCAAGGCCAATGGCAACACAAACCAGTCTGAACAGAGCGATTAGGTCCGCTGTTTGGCGACTGACAAACAAGCCGCCCAGTACCGAACCTAGGCCCGCCATGGCGACCAGCGTCGCCAGTTCGGTGGAGCCGCCCTGCAGTAGCTGCCCTGACAAGGCGGGCAGCAGCTCAATCACCGTGCGCCCGAGCAGACCGTTCAATGCCGTGAGCGCCAGCAGTAACTTCAGGTCAGTGCGTCCCAGTAAATAGTGAAAACCGGCGATCAGCTGCTGAACATACGGTGCTGACGTTTTGGCGTCCGAGGGTCGTTCGATTCTCAGTCGTGATAACCCCAGAAAAGAGATGCAGAACATCAGCATCGCCATCATCCACGCGGCGGTGACAGTCAATTGGGCCACCAGTAGGGCACCCACGGCAGGTCCAACCATACGGGCGATATTGAATGACATGGCGGAATAGCCGACGGCGCTGGGCAGGGCTTCACGGGCAACCAGTAGCGGCACGAGCGCGAGCCGCATAGGCGAGTGGAGAGAAGTCGCCACGCCCAGAGCACTCGCCAACGTGACCAACATGGCGCGGTCGTAGACATCAAAGCCCGATGTCATCGCGCCCAGCAGCGCAATCAGACTGTGAATAACCATGGAGAGCCGAAGCCCCTCACGCGGGTTGATGCGGTCTGACAGGATGCCGAACCACGGGGATAGCACCAGAGCCGGTGCCAGCATCAGAGCCCCGACAATGCCAACCCAAGTGGCTGAATGCGTGAGTTCCCAGGCGCTCCAGCCGAGCAAAAATCGTAGCAGCCAGGCGCCCAAGCTCGAGAACCAACTGGCCGGGTAATAGCGCCTAAAACGCGGGTCCGAGAGCGCGGATCGATGCACCTGTCGCGTTTCACGACAGTCCGAAAAATCCTCACTTGCTTTTTGGGTCACGCTCAAATACTGTCTATTTATACAGTATTTTTACTGTTGTGGCTGTCTCGTTTGACACTCGCTGACCGGCGACGGCGGTCAGGCATAACTGTATGGAACCGGAGTACATCATGAATTATCTGCTCGAAGATATTTTCCGCCGTGCCGACACCTGGCGAGGTATGGGCCAACACGGTATGGGGCCATTCCACGCCGGTCAACATAACCGTATTTTCCTGCATCCAGAAGCCACCGCCGCCAACGGCGATGCCTATACTTTTTCCGGGATCAGAACCGGTTTCGACGCGCTGGATGCGCAACTCTACAACAGAGGCTGGCCACCCGGAGGGTGTATCGAAGTCATTAGCAACCAATGTGGGCTCGATGCCATGGGTGTGTTCATGCCTATGATGAAAACCCTTTCCGGACAAGGTCACTGGCAGGTATTTATTGATCCTCCCTACACGCCTTACGCTCCACTGCTCGCCGGCGAGGGCATCGACCTCCAGGAGATCATGCTCGTGCACCCCCGAAATCGTGATGAGGTTCTGTGGTCAACCGAGCAAGCCTTAAGGAGCAACACCTGCAGCGCGGTCTTTGCCTGGTTGGGCGCAACGGATTATCGCTATGCAGAACTGCGCAAAATTCAATTGGCCGCTGCCAGCCATGGCACGGTCGCTATTCTGTTTCGCTCATCCGAGGCGCTGGATCAGGCCTCCCCTGCCAGCCTCAAAATTCAGATAGACGGTTACCGCCAGATCAAAATTCTCAAGCAACGAGGGGGGCATCAAAGCCCGGCAATTCCACTGCCAATGGATGAATCCATTCCTCATGTAGCCCCCATCTGGACGGCTATGGAATCGCCAGATTCATTCCCAAATCAGTCAGATTGCCGCCCTTCCGCCTGAACGGTCGCCCCGAGATATCGACCAAAGGCCCACACATAAAACACACATAAAAAAAGCCCCGCGAGGCGGGGCTTAGTCATGCACCGTCAAACCGCTTATTGGGCGACGCTCACCACGACGTTGCCAGAGTCTTCAATATCAAAACGGTCCGCGTCCATGACCTTGGTCCACGCGCTGGCGAAATCTTTGATAAAGCGCTGCCGACTTTCGTCAAATGCGTAGAACTCCACCACCGCACGCAGTTCCGAGTTGGAGCCGAAGACGAGATCGAATTCCGTCGCGGTCCACTTGAGCTCGCCACTCTGCCGGTCGCGTCCCTCAAAGACGTACGCTTCAGAGGACGGCCCCCATGCGGTATTCATATCGAGCAGATTCATAAAGAAATCATTGCTCAAGACTCCCGGACGATCCGTGAGAACACCGCGGTCACTGCCATCGGCGTTGGCATTCATGGCACGTAATCCACCCAGCAATACCGTCATTTCTGACACGGTCAGATTCAGCATATCGGCCTTGTCGATTAACGCCTGCGAAGGCGACATAAAGCCGAGGTCTGCCATGTAATTACGGAAACCGTCATGGCGAGGCTCCATCACAGACCATGACGTTGCGTCTACAGAACCTTCGATCGCATCGACACGTCCCGGAGTGAACGGAATCGATACCTCGACCCCGAATTCCTCGGCCGCCTGCTCAACCCCGACGTTACCCGCAAGCACGATGACATCAGCCAGTGATACCTGCTTGCCACCGGACAAGCCGCTGTTGAACTCATCCTGTACTTCCTCCAGCACAGCCATCACCTCGGCCAATTCAGTAGGGTTATTAATCGCCCACTGATTCTGGGGCGCGAGGCGGATACGAGCGCCGTTGGCACCGCCGCGCATGTCGGTGGCGCGATACGTAGAGGCAGAGGCCCAAGCGGTACTCACGAGTTGCGTGTTGGACAGTCCACTGGCCTCAATGGCGGCTTCCAGCTTACGGATATCCCGGTCACTGATCAGCTTGTAGTCGCGCTCGGGCAGCGGGTCTTGCCAGGCCAGAGTCTCTGCCGGCACATCGTCACCCAGATAACGGATCTTTGGACCCATGTCACGATGCGTCAATTTGAACCATGCTTTCGCAAAGGCCAGCTCGAACTCGGCGGGATCCTCGAGGAAGCGCTGCGAGATCTCGCGGTAGCTGGGGTCAAATTTCAACGACAGATCTGTCGTAAACATCACCGGTGCATGGCTCACACCTTCAAGATGGGCATCGGGGACTGTGCCCGCCGCAGCGCCGTCCTTGGGCTGCCACTGCAGTGCGCCCGCCGGACTGCGCGTTTGCTCCCACTCATAGGCAAACAAGTTCGCCAGATACATCATTGACCACTGGGTCGGCGTGGCTGTCCAAGCGCCCTCCAGACCCGAAGTCACCGTGTCTTCTGCGTTACCTTTGCCACAGGTATTTTTCCAACCAAAGCCCTGCTCAACGATTGCCTCGCCAGTTGGCTCCGGACCTACGCAGTCATCAGGCTTGTGCGCGCCGTGGGCCTTCCCGAATGAGTGTCCGCCCGCAATCAGTGCCACGGTCTCTTCATCATTCATCGCCATTCGGCCGAAGGTCTCACGGATATCATGGGCGGCCAGCACGGGGTCGGGATTGCCATTGGGGCCCTCAGGATTGACGTAGATCAGACCCATCTGTACGGCAGCCAGGCCTTTGCGCAACTGGCGACCTTCAGCATAGCGCTCGTCAGCGAGCATCTTGGCTTCAGGACCCCAGTACACCCACTCGGGCTCCCAGTCGTCGGTGCGGCCGCCGGCAAATCCAAACGTCTTGAACCCCATGTTTTCCATGGCCACGTTACCCGCGAGAACCATCAGGTCAGCCCAGGAAATCTGGTTGCCGTATTTTTGCTTGATGGGCCACAACAGTCGTCGCGCTTTGTCGAGGTTGCCGTTGTCCGGCCAACTGTTCAGCGGTTCGAAGCGCTGCTGGCCGCCATCGGCACCACCGCGGCCATCTGACGTACGATAAGTACCGGCACTGTGCCACGCCATACGCACAAAAAACGGACCGTAGTTACCGTAGTCTGCAGGCCACCAAGGCTGCGAAGTCGTGAGCGTGTCGTTGATATCCGCTTTAAGCGCTTCCAAATCGAGACGCGCGAATTCTGCGGCGTAATCAAAATCGCCACCAAGTGGGTTGGCGCTGCGCTCGTGCTGTCGCAGCGGCGTCAGGTCAAGACTGGTCGGCCACCAGGCTTGGGTGCTTTTAGGTGTGCTTCGTGCCACCGATTCAATAGCCGGTAACGCCACCAGCGCCGCAGCCAAAGCAGTGTGCACGACCGTCGTTTTCATTAACGTCATTTTCATCATGCTGTCCTCAGTAAAAAGAGATACCCCAGACACACTCTAGCCACTGACCGCCGGTATTGAAAAGCTGATTGTTTAGATAAATACCATCGGTTTTTTCGATGACAGGGCCACAACAACCTTACCCGTGGCCGCACCCAAAAGCCGTTCGTTAACCATTGGCGAGGGTGGTGTTGATCAAGCGCTTAATGTTCGCTTCAAGCTGATCCAGCGGCACCGCGCCAGTGCGCAATACGACATCGTGAAAGGCACGGATATCAAAATCAGCACCCAGCGCCTCGCGCGCCATTTCCCGCAGTTCCACAATGCGGAGTTTCCCAATCATGTAGGCCGTTGCCTGACCAGGCATAGCGATATACCGCTCAATGGCGCGCTGGCAGTCATATTCAGCGTTGGGGGTGTTGTTGACGAGGTAGGCCACCGCCTCTTCCCTTGTCCATTTCTTGTGGTGCAGCCCTGTATCGACGACCAGACGGGCTGCGCGCCAGAGCTCCATCGCCAAGCGCCCGAAATTTGAATAGGGATCTTGATAAAAGCCCATTTCATGCGCCAAATATTCAGAGTAGAGGCCCCATCCCTCCGTGTAAGCGGTGAACCGGGTATGTCGCTGAAAGTCAGGGACATCGCCCAGCTCTGCGGCGATAGCACGCTGCAAGTGATGACCCGGCAAGCCCTCGTGAAACGCTAAGGCTTCCAGATCAGTAGTGGGCATCGAGTTCATGTCATAGAGATTTGCGTAATAAATGCCGGGCCGTGAGCCATCTGGCGGCGGACTCTGATAGAAGGCCTTGCCCGCCGACTGTTCGCGGTAAGGCTCGACTCGCTTCACGACCAAGTCCGATTTCGGTAACACCCCAAAGTAATCCGGTAACCGCTGCGCCATGCTCTCGATGGCGCTGCGGGCTGCAGTCAGGTACGCGTCGCGGCCCTCATCGGTATTGGGATAGCGCAGGGAAGCGTCGTTGCGCACCCGATCAAGAAAGTCGCTGAGGTCTCCCTCTTCCCCCAGTGCCGACATCACAGCACGCATCTCCATATGAAGTCGCGCTACATTGGCGAGACCCGCTTGGTGAATTTCTTCGGCTGTCAGATCGGTCGTGGTGTAAACACGCAGCCTGTTTTCATAAAAAGCCTCCCCCTCGGGAAACCGCCAGACGCCATCCTCAGAGGGAGCGCCGCTCTGCTGAGCTTGAAGCGCAGCGATGAGCCGTTCATAAGCAGGTTTAACGGCGGTGAGGAGTGCCGTTCTCGCGGCCTGGCTGAGGTCCTCCGATACCGTGGGCTCCAGATCCAATGCATCCAGCTTGCTGGAAAAATCTTGCCAAAGAATAGATGGCTCGGCGCTATCATCAAATGGTGATCCCTTTAGCACATTACCTGCTGATCGAACGATCTTGGGAATCATCCAGTCGACCAGATACAAGCCTTTCTCAGCACGAAGCGCCAGTTGCTCGATGACGCCGTCAAAGTACTGCGGCAAGTTATTCAACCGTGCGATGTAGGCTTGAGCGTCTGCTTCAGAGGTAACGGTGTGCACATTGACCAACAGACTGACCACGCCGGTGTGAGGGCCACGATGCTGATGAATAACATAGCGGTGATGCCTGAAAGGCGCGCCCGCCAGTGTCCGCTCCAGATCCAGGCGGTAGAGTTGATAGGACAGTAACCGCTCTGAGGATAACTGGGCGGTGTCAATGCCCTCGATGAACGCCAGTCGTTGGCGCGTTATCTCGAGAGACTCAAGCTGAAAAGACTCCGACACATCGTTCCATTGGTCTTGCTGGTCCTTAACACCGAGGTAACTGGCACTAGCGGGAAAACGGGCCAGATCCTCGGCCCAGGTGGCGGCAAAAAAGGCCTCCAGTTTCTGTTGTTCGGCAGACGGGGGAGCGGCGACCTCGGCAGTTTCGGTGGATGTCTGTGTCGAGTCGCAAGCCACCAATAGCGCGACCAGCAGCGCGCCTAATAGCCACCGAGAAACAGTGGCGGTGCGCCGCGATGAGCGAACGCTTACATAAACCAAGCGGGATATCGTCAGGTGATACAGGTTCAGCATAAATAAAATCCGGTTTACAGCCAGCGGATGGAAGCGCACCAGTATAGTTTTGCAAAATAACGGGGTCATCAGGGCAAGTCATCGGGATTATCCCCATAATACTGTATAAAAATACAGTATTATGGGGTGATGTCTCTGTGGCTTTGCCTCCGTTTTGAGTTACTTCCGCTGGAAGCCCTGTTGCAACAACGGGGCTGTCGCCACGATATCGCGACTGTTATCGCCTCCCAGCGCAAGGTGCTGGTTTGTGACGATCAGACCAGCCTGGCCGGTGTACTGCCCGGGCAAAGCGTCAACACAGCGCAGGCATTACTTTCTCATTGTGAACACCGCGTACTCGAACGCTCGCTGGAAACCGAGGACAGGTTACTGGAACAGCTCACCAGCTGGGCCTACGGAATCTCACCGCACCTACAACGCTGGCGCGATAACGCTCTGATGATTGAAATTGGCAGCTGCCTGCAAGTGCATCACGGCCTTGAGGCATTACTCAATCATGTCGACAACGAGATGCAGCTGCGTGGACTCACCGCCGCGCTCGGCGTTGCTGAAACCCGCAACGCTGCCTGGCTGCTGAGCTATACCGACCGCGATGACGCCCGCCGACCCGAACAACCTCTTGTCATCCGGTTGGCACCACTCCCTCTGAATCTCATCGACGATGCATTTCCCAAAGCTGTCAAACGCCTCGAGAAAACGGGCATACGGCAATTTCGGCAATTGCTTGATATTCCTTTACCCGCGCTGGGTAAACGCTGCGGCGAGGCTTTTCTAGAGTGGCTCAATCAACTACAAGGCAATCGACAGGAGCCAGCTGTCACCTACCAACCGCCGGAGCGTTTTGAAGATACGCTGTGGTTCGGTTTTGATATTCAAAATCAACAGGAACTGCATCCCGCCATGCGGCGCTTGCTGGCACACTTCTGCCACTTTTTAACGAATACGCAGCTCACGAGTGGCGCCATCGAATGGCGCTACCTGATACCTCGACATTCACCTCAAGCACCCCGTTCACAACCTCACTCCATATTGCAACGGCATGCGGCAGAAGCACCTCCGGGTATCTCCTTTAAAGTTTTTTCCGATACGGCACGGCACAATGCTGAGCTCTGGTTCGAGCTGTCGTGCCTGCAACTCGACAATCAATCTTTCCCTGAGGGCATTGAAGGACTCTCGCTGGTAGTAGAGCAGTTTCAGGAAGCCAGTAGCGCATCTGAAGACTTGTTTCATAGCGGGATTGATATAGCATCCCGCCACGAATTGGTCGATCGACTGCGAAGCAGGCTCGGCCTGCAGGCTGTCGGCTATCTGGACTGCCGCTACGAACACCTGCCGGAAGACGCGGTGGTCGAAACACACATCATGAGTGCTGAGCGCAACAGCGATGACAACCCGTTAGGACAAAGACCTTTTTGGTTATTACCCGCCCCCCAGCCTATCCATCAGGACGCAGAGCAGCTGTACTGGAATGGCCCGCTGCATGTGCAGTATGGCCCGGAGCGTATCGAAGATCAGTGGTGGAGTACGCCCGTTAGCCGGGACTACTACATTGCCTATACACCCCAAAAACAACCGGTTTGGATTTATCAGGATCGGCACAACCGTCGCTGGTATTTACACGGTCTCTTCGCCTAATCGTGTAATGCCCGAGCTGCGTCTCTTATCCTACTGTGGCCTGCGAAGTGGATCACGGGATCGGGACCGGGTTAGCCACAGCATGCAGACTCAGTGCGACTGCTTCGCGAGGGCCTCAGCCGGAGTATCCAACCAAATAAGATCGGTCATATCGAACCCCAGTTCGGCACCAGTCTCCAGAAATCGTGCCCTGAGCGTATCGCTGATCTGAGGGCTTCGCGCCAGGAACCATAAGTAGTCGCGGTTAAAGCCAGAGACAAAGGCGTAGTCGTAATCTTCCCCCAGCTCAAACACCACATAACTGCCATAAAACGGCCCAAAGAAAGACACTTTGAGGTGGGCGACATCCGGCGACTTTACAAAGCGCGCAACGCCTTCTGCCTCGCGCCACTCCCCCTCTTCAGCATCAAAACCACGGTTCAATACCGAAATACTGCCGTCAGGATTGACGTCGTAAGTAGCCGTTACGTCAGTCAGACCCCGCTCAAAACTGTGGTCCAGCCGAGCAATCTCGTGCCAGGTTCCCAGATACCGACCTTGATCAAATGCCGTAACGGGCTCAATACCATCAGGCACACCGGTACAAGCCACCAGGCCGAAACAGAGGATACCCACCAGCGCATATCGGCTGCGGCTTACTCTACTCATCATCATCGCCTCTCCTTTTCAGATCGCACCTGCTGATCAACGACCGGTCCGTGGCTTTGGCCCGGCATCTTTAAAAACAGTCTACGCTATTTCATATCAAGGCTTTTCAGCAGGGTACGCATGTCGCTAGAATACTGTTTATTTATACAGTATTTGTTGTGTACGCAGAACTTCATTGCCTGAGCCATTACAGCTTTTTACGTGGCGCCTCAGCACCTGATGAATTGGTTGATCGGGCGACGCGCTGCGGCTATTGCGCTCTGGCTATTACCGATGAATGCTCTCTGGCAGGTGTGGTTAAAGCGCATGTCGCCGCCAAAGAGCGAGGCCTCAAGCTGATTGTTGGCAGTGAGTTTACGCTGACAGAAGGTATTCGACTGGTCGCATTGGCACCCAATCGAGAAGCCTATGGAGAACTATCGGGACTGATCAGTCGCGCGCGCCGCCGCCGCGGCAAAGGGGAATACATTGTTCATCTACGCGATGTCATCTTTCATCTCAAACGCTGCCTTGTCATCCTCTTACCGGATGACACCGACAACCAGATCGTTCATCTCCAGCAATTAGCACGGCGCTGCAAAGACCGTGTCTGGGTGGGTATCAGCAGGCTACTGGGCAATGACGAATGGCGGCGCTTTAAACACCGTTACCACATAGCGCAAACACTCCAGATCCCCATGGTTGCCTGCGGCGAAGTACAAATGCACAGCGCCAAGCGTAAGGCACTACACGATGTGCTAACCGCCATTCGACTCCAGACTCCAGTGCAACAACTGGGTCACCGGCGACTGATCAACAGCCAGCAACACTTGCGTGCGCTGGACACGCTGCAGTCGCTGTACCCCGAGACACTCATTGCAGAAACACGGCTCATCGCAGATCGCTGCCAATTCAGCCTGGATGAGTTGCGCTATGAATATCCGGAAGAAGTTGTTCCGGCCAACCACTCTGCTAACAGCTACCTCCGCCAGGAAGTGGCTGCCGGCGCCAAACTACGTTGGCCAACAGGCATACCGGGAGCCGTGCAGACGCGGATCCATCAGGAACTGGATCTGATCACAGAGCTTGCCTACGAATACTATTTTCTCACCGTTTACGACATCGTCCGGTTCGCTAAATCACGTCATATCCTGTGTCAGGGCCGAGGCTCTGCCGCTAACTCTGTCGTCTGCTATTGCCTACATATCACTGAAGTCTCTCCCGAGCAGGTCTCGCTCTTATTCGAGCGATTCATCTCCCGCGAAAGGGGCGAACCGCCCGATATTGATGTGGATTTTGAGCACGAGCGGCGCGAAGAGGTCATCCAATATATCTACAAAAAATACACCCGCCGCCGGGCCGCACTGGCTGCGACTGTCATCACTTATCGATCACGTAGCGCTGTGCGCGACGTTGGTAAAGCCATGGGGTTTGATGCCAGCTTCATAGACGAGCTGGCCAGCTCTCTGGCGTGGTGGAACCGGGAGCGGGAATTGACCAGTCGCTTCCAACAACAGGGCGTCGCGCGTTCGGAGCAAATTGCTGAGCACTTCATGGCCAGAGTGCAGGAAATATTGGGTTTCCCACGCCATCTCTCGCAGCATGTCGGCGGGTTCGTGATCAGCCGGGGGCCGATTTCAAATCTGGTGCCAGTTGAAAACGCCAGCATGCCAGACCGCACCGTTATTCAATGGGATAAGGAAGATATCGAGGCTCTAGGCTTGCTCAAGGTCGATATTCTGGCTCTCGGTATGTTGTCAGCCATTCGCAAAACACTGCAAATGATTCACCGGCAACACCCTGACATCCAGTGGATACAGGATATTCCACGGGAAGATGCGGCGACCTACCGGATGCTGCAAAAAGCCGACTCTTTAGGCGTCTTTCAAATCGAATCCCGGGCGCAGATGTCCATGCTGCCAAGGCTGAAACCGGCCTGCTTTTATGACCTGGTCATCGAAATCGCCATTGTGCGACCCGGACCGATTCAGGGCGACATGGTTCACCCTTACTTACGGCGCAAAGCGGGACTGGAGGCAATCAGCTACCCCAACAAGGACATTGAGTCAGTACTGTCGCGAACGCTGGGGGTCCCTATTTTTCAAGAGCAGGTCATCCGTCTGGCCATGGTCGCGGCAGGATTCACCGGCGGAGAAGCCGATGCCCTGAGGCGTGCCATTAGCAATTGGGGCAAAAACAGCAAGCTGCTCACCTTCGAGCACAAGCTCAAGCAAGGCATGATTCACAAGGGTTACACCGCTGATTTTGCAGACCGGCTGTTCAATCAGATCAAGGGATTCGGTGGTTACGGTTTCCCAGAATCACACTCGGCGAGCTTTGCGCTACTTGCCTACGTTTCTGCCTGGCTAAAGTGCCATCACCCCGCCGCTTTCTATGTCGGACTGCTCAACAGTCAGCCCATGGGCTTTTATTCGCCGTCGCAGCTGATACAGGACGCACGGCGACACAATATTATGGTCTTCCCCGTCGATGTGAATCACAGCAGCTGGGATCATCAACTGATGCCGTCAGCAAATAATCAGCAGCCCCCCATCAGGCTGGGGTTGCGGTTGATAAAAGGTCTTAGTGAGGCAGCGGGCAAACGCATTCATGCGGCTCGCGTAGCACGCGCATTCAGCGACGTTGCGGATTTGCGCCAACGCGCCTCTTTGGATCGTGGCGACATGGAAGCACTCGCCGCCGCGGATGCACTCTTGAGTCTCAGTGGCAACCGATACCAATCCCACTGGCAGACCATGGCGCTGGAAGAGCACCGGCCTCTGCTACCGGCTGATGACGCATTGCGCCACTCTGATCGCGACGGCGTCACCATAACTGCCCCAGCCTTGGGTGAGGAAGTCGTTGCCGATTACCAGAGTACCGGTCTCACTCTTCGGGCGCATCCATTGGCACTTTTGCGCCATCAATACCCATTCAATCGGTGTAAACGACAGATCGAACTCGAATCACTGGGTCATCGTCGCTTTGTACGCGTGGCGGGGTTGGTTACCTGCCGGCAACGCCCGGGCACGGCTTCAGGCGTAGTTTTTCTGACGCTCGAAGATGAAACCGGCAACATCAATGTCATCGTGTGGCCTGCCGTACAGGAGCGTTGCCGACAGAGCTTAATGACAGCTCAAATGCTGCTCGTTAAGGGCACAGTGGAATGCCGAGAAGGCGTGGTGCATGTCATCGCCGGCACGCTTGAAGATTGCAGTGCTCACTTGCAGATGCTGACCGTCAAATCCCGCGACTTTCATTAAAAAATGGCCATTAAAAATCGCGGCGGTTACCGAAACTCCGACTGGGTACTGGGCGGTCGTTGACTGAGCTTTAGGCGCTGTGGGCAGGCTGTTCATGAGCACCCCAAGGGCGGAGTGCATTACTCGACGTCGGATCGCACCTCGGCCTCTAGCCAACCACCCGCATCCTCGCGCAGTCGAAACTCAATGGGTCGGCAGCACACCTGGCAATCCTCTATGTAGTCTACACCCACATCCTCGGGGTTGAGCAACACCTCTATGGACTCACCGCAATACGGGCAGTAGATGCTGCTCTGCTGCAAACCGGGCCCGCTCATCTTCGGGGGCTAGCTCGCCTCCTGGAGCACGGCCGCTTCCGCCACCACACCGGCACGCTCAAAGACCAATTCGGCGTCCTGAATCGGATCGTCGCGGAACATCTTGCGATCTTTGCGGTAGTTCTGGGGATTCATCCACGGCATCTGGTCACCCTGCTTTGGAAACCGGTGCATGACACGTTGCATATAACCGGCCGAAAAATCGTCGATCCAGAAGCGCTGGGTCATTGAAGCGGCTAGCTCATCGGCGATACGGGGCGTTGCCGTGGTCACGCCCGCAGTGCGCATGTGATTGAGCAAGCGACACACCCAGGTGGCAATGAGATCGGCCCGCAGTGTCCAAGACGCATTGATATAGCCAAAGGTATGCACCATGTTGGGGATGTTTGAGCACATCATGCCCTTATAGGTCCACTCATTGGCAAAATCGATGGCTTGACCGTCGAGCGTGAAGTCAGCCCCGCCCAAGACCAGCAACTCAAGCCCCGTCGCACAGACAATAACATCGGCGTCGAGATGATCGCCCGAGGCCAGTTGCACGCCATCCTCCGTGATTTTCTCGATCTGGTCCGTCACGACCGAGGCCTTGCCTGATTGAATTGCACGAAACAGGTCATCGTCCGGCACCAGGCATAGGCGCTGATCCCAGGGGTTATAGCGGGGGGTAAAGTGCTTCTCGACATCAACCATCTCGCCGATCTCTTCGCGCACCTTTTTGAGCAGTGATCGTTTCACCACGCCGGGCGCAACTCTCGTGAGCTTGTACATCCACTGTTGCCAAACGGTATTGCGCCATCGCACCAGGTCGTACGCCAGCTTGGGAGGCAGTATGCGACGCAGCCAGTTGGCCAGAGCATCGATCGATGGCCGCGAAATGACATAGGTTGGAGAGCGCTGCAACATCGTGACGTGTGACGCCTGCCGCGACATATTCGGTACCAGCGTCATGGCGGTCGCACCCGAACCAATGACCACAACTTTTTTGCCTGCATGGTCTAGGTTATCCGGCCAGAACTGGGGGTGAATCCACTCACCCTTAAAGGAGCGCTTGCCGGCAAAATCGGGCTCGTAACCTTGGTCGTAGCTGTAATAGCCCGCGCACATCATGAGCAGGCCGCAGCGATAACGCCTGACACCCTCTGGCGTTTCCACCGTTAGCTGCCACTGACCTCGTTCGCTGATCCAGTCCGCTGCGATGAGTTTTTGACTAAAACGAATACGTTCGCGAATACGGTGCTCGTCCGCAGTTTCGTTAACGTAGCTCAGAATTGATGGGCCGTCGGCGATGCTTTTCTCGGCTTCCCAGGGCTTGAAGTCATAGCCAAGCGTTTGCATATCACTGTCGGAACGGATACCGGGGTAGCGAAACAGATCCCAAGTGCCTCCGATCGCCTCGCGCCGCTCCAGCAATATAAAGTCGCGGTCAGGGCAATCACGCTGCAGCCTCACCGCTGTACCGATCCCGGACAAACCGGCGCCGATAATGATGACGTCGAACGCCTCGGCGTCGATCTCTTGCACTGGAGGTATATCAACCGTTGAATTCATAGATCCTTCCTTGCCGGGCTTCGCCGGGCACTGCATAGGCCGGGCACTGCATAGGCTGCACCCGTGTCGCCGTGGGCAGGTCCGCTCATCAACGCATTATTGAACGCCCACTCGAGTACCGCTTCACTTTACACCGTTTTTGCCCGCCCAGTAGGGCAGCCCTTAAAACGCCAGTCAGCAACGCTTGAAGGGTGGCGCCGCGCGCTCGCTATTGGTGCTGACGCCCCTTCGTCGCAGCAATGCGCAGACGAAGCGCGTTCAGCTTAATGAATCCCTCAGCATCCGCTTGGTCGTAGGCGCCACCATCGGCCTCAAACGTCGCAATGTTCTCATCAAACAGAGAATCTTGTGAGCGCCGACCAGTGACCGTCACATTGCCCTTATAGAGAGACACCCGCACTTCTCCGTTTACGACAGATTGCGTTTGATCGATGGCTGCCTGTAGCGCATGACGTTCGGGGGACCACCAGTAGCCGTTATAGATGAGCTTTGCGTAACGAGGCATCAGCTCGTCTTTGAGGTGGGCCACCTCCCTGTCGAGCGTGATGGATTCAATCGCGCGGTGGGCACGCAGCAGGATGCTACCCCCCGGGGTTTCATAGCACCCGCGAGACTTCATCCCCACATAGCGGTTCTCAACAATATCGGCACGACCTATACCATTGGCCCCACCCCGCTCATTCAGCTTTGCCAACACTTGCGCGGCAGAGAGCGTTTCACCGTCTATCGCCACGACATCACCACGCTCGAAAGTCAGTGTCAGCTCTTCTGGCTCATCAGGTGCCGCTTCAGGGCTCACTGTCCAGCGCCACATATCTTCCTCGGGTGGAATCCAAGGGTCCTCCAGCACATCACCTTCATAGGAAATGTGCAGCAAATTGGCGTCCATGGAGTAGGGAGACTTTTTCTGCGCCTTGGCAAAATCGACCGGGATATTGTGCTGCTCGCAATAGGCCATCAGCGCCTCACGGGAATTCAGATCCCACTCACGCCACGGTGCAATCACCTGAATGCCCGGTTTCAGCGCGTAGGCGCCTAGCTCAAACCGCACCTGATCATTGCCCTTCCCCGTTGCGCCATGCGCAATGGCATCTGCGCCAGTCTCGTTGGCAATTTCAACGAGGCGCTGCGCAATCAGCGGACGGGCAATCGAGGTGCCCAGAAGGTATTCACCCTCGTAGACCGTGTTGGCGCGAAACATCGGGAATACAAAGTCTCGTACGAAGGGCTCGCGAAGGTCCTCGATATAGATCTCCTCCACGCCCAAAGCCTGTGCTTTGGCCCGCGCGGGTTCCACCTCTTCACCCTGACCAATATCAGCAGTAAAGGTCACTACTTCGCACTGATAGGACTCTTGTAACCAGCGCACGATGACCGAGGTATCCAGACCTCCCGAGTACGCCAGCACGACCTTATTTGCCGTCGCCATAACATTGCCTAGAAAAAAGGGTTGCGTAGTGTACGTCTGCGCGTGGCTCTGCGCCACATAGCCACCCTCCGGGGCCGCCAACAACTCACCTCTGCTACACTGCGCATACCTGCAAGGTGACCACGACCATGACCTCGTTTGAGCTGACATTGCCGGATGACTGGCACATCCATCTGCGGGACGAGGCGGCGCTGGCCACTACCGTGCCCGACATCGCCCGTTGGGCTGGGCGCGCCATCGTGATGCCGAACCTGACGCCACCCGTTGCCACGACCAGCGACGCCTTGAGCTATCGCGACCGTATTCTGCAGCACGTTCCCACCGATACTGGTTTCGAACCGTTGATGACGCTCTATCTGACGGACAATACAACCGAGGCGATGGTGGCTGAAGCGGCGGACTGCCCACATGTCCACGGTATCAAGCTGTATCCAGCGGGTGCCACCACCAATTCGGACGCAGGTGTCACAGCCCTGCAGTCGCTATACCCCGTTTTCGACGCCATGCAGCGCCATGATTTACCGCTACTTATCCATGGCGAAGTCACCGATGACCACGTGGACATTTTCGACCGCGAGAAAGCGTTCATTGACTCGGCTCTCGAGCCAATTGTCGAGGCATTTCCGGCGTTGCGGGTCGTGTTTGAACACATTACCACCGCTGATGCGGTTGAGTTTGTGCGGGCGGCCGGCGATCAGGTCGCGGCGACCGTCACCGCTCACCACCTGCTGTACAACCGCAATGACTTATTAGTGGGCGGGATTAAACCTCACCTTTTCTGCTTACCCGTACTGAAACGGGACCGGCACCAATTGGCGCTGAGGCAGGCGGTCACTTCGGGCCACCCACGGTTTTTTCTGGGCACAGATTCGGCACCTCACGCCCGAGGCGACAAGGAATCGAGCTGTGGTTGCGCCGGCTGTTACACGGCCCATGCCGCGCTGGCACTTTATGCCGAAGTCTTTGATGAAGAAAATGCGCTTGACCAACTGGAGCGCTTTGCGAGTGTTAATGGCCCGGACTTTTACCGGCTTCCGCGCAACACGCGCTCAGTCAGACTGACCAAGCGCGCGGTATCCGTGCCCGACACGCTGCCGCTTGGCGATGGCACCCTGGTGCCGATCCGCGCCGGCGAACAAGTCGCCTGGACAGTCGAGCCCCTGTGATGGATGAGTCCCTCACCCCTGCTGACGGCAACGGGCCGGCTAACATCGAGTCGGCGGCGGCGGGCGGTATGCGCGATCGGTTCCGCGGTTTTCTGCCGGTCGTCGTTGATATCGAGACCGGCGGCTTCAACTGTCAGACCGACGCTATTTTGGAAATTGCGGTGACGCTGCTGTCAATGACCCCAGAGGGCGAACTGGTCATCAGCGAGACCCACAGCCGCAACGTCGAACCGTTTGAGGGTGCCAATCTGGACCCCTCAGCACTCGAATTCACCGGTATAGACCCTGAAAACCCGCTTCGCGGAGCGGTACCCGAGGACATTGCCTTGGGCGAGCTATTCGCCCATGTGCGGCAGGCAGTGAAAGCACAGCAATGTAACCGCGCTATTTTGGTGGGCCACAACGCCCATTTCGACGCGGGCTTTCTCAACGTGGCCACCGAGCGCTTGGGGCTCAAGCGCAACCCGTTCCATCCCTTTTCCTACTTTGATACGGCGACTCTGGCGGGCCTCGCGTTTGGACATACTGTATTGGCGCGCGCCTGCGCTCTGGCAGAGATTCCTTTCGACAACAGCGAGGCCCACTCGGCGCACTACGACGCCACCAAGACAGCAGAACTATTCTGTCTTATCGTGAATCGCTGGCAGTCGCTGGGAGGCTGGACGTCTCCGATGCCGGTTGAGGGCCACGAATAACCCGGCCCGGGAAGACACCAGTGGCGGTACCATCGCGGAAGGTCACCTGCCCGGACTTGATCGTGTACTCGTAGCCGGAGGCAGTCTGCAGCAGTCGGCGGCCCCCCGCAGGCAAATCGAATGCCACGGTCGGCAGATGAAGCGCTAACGCGTCTAGATCAATCACGTTCAGATCGGCCAAAAACCCCGGCGCCAGCACACCTCGATCGTCAAAGCCGTAAAGCCTCGCCGTATCGTGACACTGGCGCTTGACGGCTCGCTCGAGCGGTAGGCGATGTCCAGCTCTGTCCCGCACCCAGTGCTGCAACATAAAGGTTGTCGCGGCTGCGTCGCAGATCGTGCCGCAATGCGCGCCGCCATCCGAGAGCGAGTTGACGCAGTCATCGGAGTCCAGCGCGTCTTCCAGAAAATCGAGATTGCCGTTTGCATAATTAAGTAGCGGGAAATAAATCATGCCCGTGCCCTCATCACGCATCATAAAGTCGTATGCGTACTCAGCCGCAGTCACACCCGATGCGATTGCCCGCTGCTCGATCGACTGCTCGGCAGAAGGCTCATAGTTGAACCCTGGCAACATCTCATACTGCATGGAGAAGGCGCTTTCCATCAGATCAGCAATCAATTGCAGGTCGCTGCCCGTCGGTTCACCCTGTTCGGATAACAGCTGAGTTCGGAATGCCGGGTCCTGAAGGTGCTGCCATTGCTCAGTCCATGTCTTTTCCGCGATGGCTTTCCAACTGGGGCGCTGCGAAAACGGATGGAAAGTCGCGCGCCAACCTAAAATCAAGCCCGTACCGCGCATCGAAATCTGCGCGACGATTTGCCCGCCCTGCGCGTTTTGAGCGCGCATCTGCTGCAACTGCTCCTTGAAAGGCAAGCTCTTGATGGGCGATTCCAACGCCGTAAAAGTGACAGGCGCGCCGGTCTCTCGACTCAAATCGCCCATCCATTGGAATTCATTCCACTCGGGCAACAAATCGCTGGCCATCTCAAAAACGCCATGTCCGGCTCGTTTGAGGGCGCGCCCAATACCCAGCAGTTCCTCCTTGGTCGCTGTCGTGCCCGGTACGAGCTCACCATCGATTGATTTGTGGAGGATGGTCCGCGACGTCGAGAAACCGACCGCTCCTGCACGCAGGCCCTCCTCGACGATGGCAGACATTCGCGCAATCTCTGTCTCAGTAGGCTCCTCATTGGCTGCGCCGCGATCACCCATGACATACGCGCGCACTGCACCATGGGGAACCTGTGCAGCCACATCGACGGTGCGGTCCAGCTGCTCCAGTGCGTCCAGATATTCGGGAAAAGATTCCCAGTTCCAGGTCATACCCTCAGTCAGCGCACTGCCGGGAATATCTTCGACACCCTCCATCAGTCCAACCAGCCAGTCCTGCCGATCGGGCGCGGCAGGCGCGAAGCCCACACCGCAATTACCCATTACGACTGTGGTGACCCCATGCCACGACGAGGGCGCCATCTCCTGATCCCAGGTCGCTTGGCCGTCATAGTGGGTATGGATATCGACAAAACCGGGAATCACGACTTTCCCTGACGCGTCGATCTCCCGATCAGCAGGCTCGGACAACTGGCCCACCGCGACAATGCGATCTCCGACAATGCCGATATCGCCTATCTGCGGCGCTACGCCAGTGCCATCGACGACCAAACCACCGGTAATTTTCAGATCAAACATTTCTGCATCCTTTTATGTCAGGGAGCTGGCCCCTCCTCATACGGGTATTAGTGCACCATGAAGTGGCGCGTTGAGGAGGGCTCTGCGGCATTTTTCAAGCGCGCTCTTCTCCGCTCAGCTCGACCAATATGTTATCCATTTCAGCCAACAGGTGCTCCACCGACGTAATGCCCTGCAACTCATACTTGATCGCCTCGTCAATCGGCAGCAGCTGCGCCAGCAGAGAGCCCACAGACCAAGCCTCGGTCAGATCGGACTGTAGCTTAAGACGCTGAATCTGGGGGTGCCTGAGCAACCCCTCGAGTACCTCAGCCAATGCTGCATAGCTCTCGGGCAGCGGCTCGGTCGCAGGGGTTGGAGTAAATGCCACCTCAGCCTTCACCAGACCACCGGATTCACGCCATACCGATTGCACGTCAAAACGTTGCTGGCCCTCGATCAAAATACCCAGCAAGCCATTGGGTAACTGGTCCCAGTCGACAATGCGGGCATAAACACCATAGTCACCGACGTTGGGGGTATCAACCGACCCACCAGAGACCTCGGATCCCTGTTGGAGCCAAACAACACCAAACCCCTCGTCCTCGCGCATACAGCGAGCCACCAAATCCAGATATCGCTGCTCGAAAATCTGTAGCGACATGCGGCCCGTGGGTAACAGCACCGATGACAAGGGAAACAGCGCAATCTCAGACATAAGGTCAGGGAGCCGTCTGGTGCTCAAGCGCCCCCAGCAGTGCCATCGCCTCATGACGATGAGCACCACAGGTCGCCGGCTCCGGTTGAAAGCGCTCACAGACATCGGGACGGCGAGGGTCGCCAAACAAACCACAACTCAAATCAGTTTGTAAATGAGTACAGGCTACGCCAGCTGGCTTGCCGGCGGGCATACCCCAGAAGGGCTGTCTGATGGACGGTGCGATACAACAGGCACCGCAGTGCGAGCGACAGTTCACGAGCGACCCTCAGGTCCAAATGGTTTGAACATCATAATCAACTGGGGCAATAACAAGAGTGCGCCCGCCACAGCGGCAATCATGGCCACCACCGTCAACACCCCAAAATAGAGGCTGGGCGTGAAGTTCGAGAGCGTCAGCATCGCAAACCCGACCACTACGGTGAGCGTGGTGTAGTACATCGCACGGCCGATGCTAATGTGGCTGCGAAGCATCGCCGCCCGATAATCTCTATCCAACGCGATCTCCGCCCGAAAACGATGCAGGTAATGGATACAGTCGTCCACGCCAATGCCTACTACGATCGCCGCAATGGTGATCGTCATGATATCCAGCGGAATACCCGCCAACCCCATCAACCCAAGCACCAGTCCAGCGGCGAGCACATTCGGGGCCAACGCCAACAGCGCAATCGAAAGCGATCTGAACAACACCCAAAACATGAGACCAATAGCCACAAATACGGCGCCCAAGGTCATAATTTGTGACTGGAACAGGCTTTGCAACACGTTGTTGTATAGCACCATCAAAGAGGTGAATTGAAGTCGCTCTGGCGCGATGCCAGTCTCACTCAAAATTTGCTCCCGGAGCTCGCGGAGATACGCATCGCGCCGCAATGATTCGCTGGTTTCCATCACTCGCACGCTCAGCCGGGCTTCTTGCTCATCGGCAAAATAGAAGGGGGCCACCAGCGCCTCATTCACCTCTCTCGGCAAGCTGTTCTCAATCAGCGCCAATTCAACGCCGCCAAGTCTCCCTCCATAGAGCCCATCCATGACCTCGAAAGCCGTGGACAACGACAGCACCTTTCCGGATTCGGCCCTGCCCTCGATGATCGCATGCACCTGATCAATGAGCAGACGACCCGGTACGGAAAACCAATATCCCGCGGTCTGACTGTCCTCAGCGCCGAAACCAAAATCGATGCCAAAACCGTCATCAAAAAATCCGTCGTCTTCCCAGCCATCTCCCTCATCGGCGACTGTCGTCTCGGATGAGGGTTCAGCGATCTCTGGCGGCGCCATCAGAATCACGTCGAGAGGAATAGTGCCTCCAAGGCGGGCGTCAAGCAGCTCCATACCTTGATAGATCTCGGTGTGCTCTTTGAAGTAATCAATGAACCGGTTTTCAACCTCGAGGCTACGGATACCTGCGACACACAGCACCACTAAAGCGGCGGTAACCGCCATGACGCCTCGTCCATACCGCTGCACAAGGCTCGCGAAACGCGCGGTAAACGGCGTATCAGACCGGCCGTCGTCGGCCAGCGGCTTGTCAGGTATCACCACCATCAGGGCGGGCACCACCAAGAATGCCGAGCAGAACCCGAGGACTATCCCGGTGGTCATCATCCAGCCAAAATCAATCACGGGTTGCAGCCCCGCGACCACGAGAGACGTAAACGCCACGATCGTGGTCATGGCGGTATAAAGACAGGGCACTAACATCAGCCTTGCCGCAGCCGCAGAGAGGGCCTGTCGCGATGCGTGAGGCTGTGCCCGCTGGAGTTCCCGATAACGCACCACCAAATGAATAGACAGGGACAGCGTGACGATGAGCAAAACAGCCACTGAATTGGACGAAATCACGGTCATCCGCCAATCAGTGCCCGCCAAAACGCCGAGCAACAAAGTGGCTGTTGCGCTGCAGGTCACTAGTGGAATCAAAACCCACTTGAGGGCGCGGAAAATCAGCCACAGCACGAGTGCCATAACCCCGAGGATCGCGGTCCCAAATGTCACTAGATCCGAGCGCACAAAAGCCATCATGTCCGCCGCGATCATGGGCACGCCACCGACAAAAATGTTGGCATAGGGCCGAAACCGCTCTGCCACATCCCGCACAGCGGAAACCATGCGGTCGCGCTTGCTACCGATTCTCGCGAGCGCCACGTCGTAGTCCGCTTCTACCTCGAGTAGCCGTGCCTGACCAGCGTCATCCAATTGACCCGAACGCTCCTGCTCACGCAACAACTCCCGCTCATCAAGCAACGCCTCGGCTCGCTCGTCGCGCGCCAACGAGACCTGAACAGCCGTTAGGTCTCCAGACTCGCTGACCAGTAAATTGCGGTAAATCGGACTGGTGGTCAGTTCCACCAGCGCCATCTCCCTATCCACCTCGGGATCCCGCAGCGTCGCAATGCTGTCAGCCCGCGCCAAATCGGTCAGCGAAAGTGGTGGGCTCTCCAATAAAGGTACGTCGAGTAAAGTGGTGACTCCCGCCACGCCCGGTAACCGCGACAACTCGTCCGCCATCGCCGCAAGCGGCTCAAGAGAGTCGGGCGATAGCAGGGGCGCATCAGGCTCCCAGGTCAGTATGAGAAATTCATCACCCGAATACTTTTCTGCAGATTCCCGAAAATAGGCCAGATCAGGATCACCCTGCAGCAGCAGAGAGTCAGAAGAGGCGTCCAGGCGTAATTTGGGGAGTTGGCTGACTGCCACACCGATCACCAGCGCGTAGCACAACAAAATCCACCAGGGTCCACGCAGAATCAGACCATAAAAACGCGCCACTTCGGTCACAGCTGGCTCCGTTCCGATAACTTGCTCAACAAGCGGCCGTGTAAGCCACCAAAGCTTCCATTGGTCATCACGACAATGGTGTCCCCCGCTCCAGCCAGTGCGACTGCCCTGTCGATGGTGCTGTCAACATCGGGGAGCACTTCCTGCTGCGATGAGTGTGACACTGCGGCTTCCAAATCCCAGTTCAGCGCTGTCGTGGCGCACCACAGCGCATGGTCCGCCGATTCCGCACACTTGGCCAACTGGTCGGCATGCTCGCCTAAGCGCATCGTATTGGATCGCAGTTCTATAATGGCAATGAGCTTTCCTTGCGAAACAGACTCCCGCATCGCAGAAAGCGTGCTCTCTATCGCCGTAGGGTGATGTGCGAAATCATCGTATACCGCAGTGCCGCCAGGCTCACCCAGTAGCTCCAGCCTCCTGCGCACGCCCTTGAAACGCTGCAGGCCCGCCACCGCTTCAACCATTGGTACGCCCGCATGAGCGGCGGCGGCAATCGCCGCCGTTGCGTTCGCGGCATTATGTTCACCAATCAAAGACCACTCCAGAAGCGCCATCTCTCCCTCTGGCGAGGAAATCTCCAGCTTACTCGCATTCGGAGACAGCGCGCGCCAGCACCAGCTTTGACCAACGACTCCATTAGCAGCTTGCACCGGCTCAACGGGTGTCCAGCACCCTCTGGCCAGCACTCGATCAATCGCATTACCCTGACCACGGACGATGCAACCTTCTCCCGGCACGCAGCGCACAAGATGATGAAATTGGGTTTCGATGGCTTGCAAGTCCGGAAAAATGTCCGCGTGGTCATATTCAAGATTATTAATGATGACCGTTTTCGGCCGGTAATGAACAAACTTGGAGCGCTTGTCGAAGAACGCCGAGTCGTATTCGTCTGCCTCAACGACAAAATACTGACCGCCACCCAACCTGGCCGACAGACCAAAGTTGGCAGGCACCCCACCAATCAAGAAACCCGGCTGGAGACCCGCATGTTCAAGAATCCATGCCAGCATGCTGGCAGTGCTCGTCTTCCCATGAGTCCCCGCCACCGCCAGCACCCAGCGATCTTGTAACACGTGTCGACCCAACCATTCGGGGCCCGAGGTATAGGGCAACCTGCCATTCAGCATCGCTTCTATCACGGGCTGGCCTCTGGAGAGCGCGTTACCAACGATGATCTGGCCCGTGACCGAGGCCAGCTGCGCCGCCTCGTAGCCATCAGTTAGCGGTATGCCGCTGTCCTGTAGCTGGGTGCTCATGGGCGGGTAGATATTGCGATCTGAGCCCGTCACCGTGTAGCCGCTCTCCCTAGCAAGCAGGGCCAGCCCGCCCATAAAGGTGCCGCAAATACCAAGTATGTGAATGTGATCTGACAACAGGCCTCTCCTGGCTGGCATGAGATTATCACGGCGGGTTTGCCATTGGCGCTCATGGGGTCTACGGTACGCCCTCTCAGCGACCCCATCCGATAATGACACCATGAAGCGACTCAATCTTTTTTACGCGCAATCCGGGGGCGTCACTCCGGTGATCAATGCCTCCGCTGCCGGCGTCATTCAGACCGCGAGGGCACACCCGAAGATCATCGGCAAAGTGTTGGCGGGCCAAAACGGCATTCTTGGCGCCCTGCGAGAGGAGCTGATTGATACCTCAAGAGAGAGCCGCCGCGCTATTGAGGGCTTAATGAGCACGCCGGGAGGTGCCTTCGGCTCCTGTCGCTACAAGTTAAAAAGCCTCAAGGACAATCGCGCCGAATACGAACGCCTGATCGAGGTATTCAAAGCCCATGACATCGGCTACTTCCTCTATAACGGCGGCGGTGACTCAGCGGACACCTGCCTGAAGGTCTCCCAAATCAGTGAGCAAATGGGCTACCCCATTCAGGCGATTCACGTCCCCAAAACGATCGATAACGATTTACCGCTTACTGATAATTGCCCCGGCTTTGGCTCGGTCGCCAAGTACGTGGCTATTTCTACTCGCGAAGCGGCGCTGGACATCGAGTCGATGTGCGCGACCTCAACCAAGGTGTTTATCCTCGAGGTCATGGGTCGCCATGCTGGCTGGATTGCCGGTGCCAGCGCACTCGCAGGTCATGAACGTGGTGATGCCCCTCACATTATTTTGTTCCCGGAGATCGCGTTCGACCGGGCACGCTTTCTAGCCAAAGTCCAACAATGCGTTGAACAGTTTGGTTTTTGCGTGGTGGTGGCCTCCGAGGGCACCAGCACTGCCGATGGACGGCTACTCTCCGATCAGGGGGAGCGCGATGCTTTTGGTCACGCACAGCTGGGCGGGTTAGCGCCGCTGTTGGCCGGCATGGTGAAAGACGAACTGGGGTACAAACATCATTGGGCGGTCGCCGATTATTTACAGCGTGCTGCGCGGCACATCGCGAGTCAAACCGACGTCGACCAAGCCTTTGCGATGGGGAAGGCAGCGGTAGAGTTGGCGATCTCGGGGGCCAATGCGGTGATGCCAACGGTGGAGCGAAAATCGAGCCAACCTTACCGGTGGCGAGTCGGGACAGCTCCGCTGCGTCGGGTCGCCAACCGGGAAAAGAAAATGCCTCGCCGCTACATCACAAAAGACGGCTTTGGCGTCACTGCCGCGGGCAGAGCCTATTTTCAGCCGCTGATCGCCGGGGAGGCCTACCCGGACTACTATAAAGGGATGCCACGCTACACAACGTTGAAGCGCGTCTTAGCGCGCAAACGCTGCGAATCCTGGTCAGAGTAATGGATCCACGCTCCGGCAAACCTCTAAGCAGCTTCACTGTGTGCTGACATATTGGTTGAGTAGCGCCTCGATGCGAGGCTCGACCACATGCAACATCGTTAGCGGCTCGTGCATGTTGCCCAATGGATCGGGCTCTCCGCGCCACAAGGGTAACAGGCGCTCTGCGGCTATCTCAGACAGATAGCTGTCGGCACCCGGCCGATAGCTGATATGCCATGCTTCAGGCGCCACACCGCCCCGATCGGCCGCATAAGGCTTGTGAAAGCCCTCGGCGTTATCTGCAGCAATCTGCTCATCCAGCCACAGCGTCATGTCAGAGAACACACCTCCGGGGCTGTATTCCCCGGGATCAAGTCGCAACGTGTAGTCGGCATCGACAGCCGCTGCATCCCAGATGTCGAGGTCGGTGCCCCAGTGGTGTCGGGAGGTACCTGGTAACGCCGAGTATCTAAGAATCGAGTGGAGCCAATCCTCATCAGGTTGCGATGGCCGACAGAGCGCTACTCCTTGAGCATCTGAGACAGGACGACGACCATCCCACTTGCCATTGATGATCTGCATCTGGCGGTCATAGTCGCGGAAACCCGAGGCAATCCGCAGACTGAATCCGGCGTTGGCAGCCCTGTGGGTCAAAGCGGAGAAGGCGTCGCGAGCGGCTGGGTCCAGCCGGACATCAGGAGCCCAGTCCACCAAATGGCTTGTTGACAACCCGAGAGCAATGAGCGCTTTCTGGCTCAATTAGGCATCTCCCACTGATACGCCTCTCGAGGATAAATTCCATCCGTCGAGATGTCATTGAAAAGCGAATACACCTCCAGCCCTGCCCGCATTGCCTGACTCAGCTCAGCGGCATAAACCGGGTCAATGTTTGCCGCCGGGCTGACATCGGTAATACCTCCGTGCAGGACACAAAATACCAGCGCTGCGCGGTAGCCCTGAACGATGGCGTGCTGCAACTCAACGAGATGCTTGGTCGCTCGTTGACTGACAGCGTCAGGAAAAGCGCCGTGCCCCCGACCCAGGTGAAGCGTGACAGCCTTGACCTCGAGATAGAGGCCTCGGCCCTCCTCGATGAAAAAGTCAGCTCTTGAGGCATCTCCCAACGCCACCTCGCGACGGACATTGGCGCGATCTCGCGCGAGCGTTGAGAGCAGACCCGAAGCCAGCGCTTCCTCAACCACCTGATTAGCTCGTGCCGAATGAATACAGACGAAGTCGCCCTCGATCTGCACCAACTCCCATGTCCAAGGTAGCTTTCGTTGAGGATTATCGTGGTAGGAGAGCCAGACGGTCACACCGGGTGCCTGACAACCCGTCATGGCCCCCGTATTGGGGCAATGAACGCAAGCCTGCTCGCCCGATTGCAGTGTGACATCAGCGAGAAAACGCTTGTAACGCCTCGAAAAGCGGGCTTCTGTTAGCGGCGTGAATTGCATAATGATTTCGCTCTACAGTCGAGTTTCCGTTGAGCACACAAAGCAGGCCAAAAACCCTAATCAGCGGTAGCACGGATCGCTGAAGTCTGATAGCTTCCCGTGCCCAATTGATTACCGCAAAACCTGCGGCGTCACTTTACGAGGATCCGCATCATCATGGCTAGTCGAAAACCTGCGCCCAAAAAGTCCGCACCCAAGAAAAAAGTAGCCGCCAAGAAGGCACCTGCTAAGAAGGCGGCGGTTAAGAAAGCCACTGCGAAGAAGGCGTCCGTGAAGAAAGCGGTAGCCAAGAAGGCACCTGCAAAGAAAGCGGCCAGTAAAAAAGCGCCGGCTAAGAAAACCGCTGCCAAAAAAGCGCCCGTGAAAAAAGCGGCAGCCAAGAAAGCACCCGTGAAAAAAGCGGCAGCCAAGAAACCACCCACGAAGAAAGCTACTGCGAAGAAGGCGCCCGTGAAAAAAACGGCAGTCAAGAAGGCGCCTGCGAAGAAAGCACCTGCCAAAAAAGCGCCCGTGAAAAAAGCCGCGGTCAAGAAGGCACCTGCGAAGAAAGCACCTGCCAAAAAAGCGCCCGTAAAGAAAGCGGTAACGAAGACAGCACCTGCCAAAAAATCAGCCACCAAAAAGTCGCCTGCAAAACTCGCCCGAGCCGTTGGACAAATTCAGAAGTTTGATGACTTCAAGCCTTACAAACCGGGGCGCGGCGAGAGCTACATGAACGACGAGCAACTCGAGCACTTCCGCGGCATCTTGTTGAATTGGCGTGGCGAGTTGGTCGATGAAGTGACACGCACCGTCTCGCATATGAAGGACGAGGCCGCTAACTTCCCTGACCCCGCGGACCGTGCCACACAAGAAGAGGAGTTCAGCCTTGAGCTCCGCACGCGCGATCGCGAACGCAAGCTGATCAAAAAAATCGACTCCACGCTTGATCGCCTAAAGAACGACGACTATGGATACTGCGACGCCTGCGGGATCGAAATCGGCATCCAGCGTCTTGAAGCGCGGCCCACCGCGACGCTCTGTATCGACTGTAAAACGCTCGCCGAGATTAAGGAGCGCCAGGAGCTGGGTTGAGCACCTCCCTGACCGCCTCTGACATCACACCTTATCGAGGGCGTTTCGCGCCCTCGCCCACCGGCCCGCTTCATGCAGGCTCATTAGTTGCCGCCCTTGCAAGCTTTTTGGATGCCCGGCATGCCGGCGGTGCCTGGGTGCTGCGCATTGACGATATTGACCCCCCAAGAGCGGTGGCAGGAAGCGTTGGCCTGATTACCGAGGCATTGTCAGCGCATGACCTGCATTGGGATGGCGCTGTGCGGTATCAGTCACAGTCAAGTGATGCTTATCACCGAGCGCTTCAGCAGTTGGCAGAAACGGGGGCGCTGTTTCGCTGTCGGTGCACGCGATCGACCCTCAGCGACCAGGGCACCTGCGGCCAGCGCTGCGAACAACGCGCTATTTCTGATGACGAGCCGCACAGCTTACGGGTGAGGTTTGATGCTGCCCAGCTGGCAGGGTTTGCGGACCGATTTCAGGGCATGCAGCCCGTCACCCCCGAAACAGCCGTCGCCGATTTCATTGTCAGACGCCGCGACGGATTATTTGCTTATCAGCTGGCTGCAGCAGTAGATGATGCTCAGCCGCACTTCACCCATATCGTGCGAGGCGCCGACCTTCTGGACTCAACCCACCGGCAACGCTGGTTGATGCAGCTGCTAGGTCAGACATCACCCTGTTACGGTCATATCGCGGTGATGCATGACGGCGACGGCAACAAGCTCAGTAAGCAAAACGGAGCGCCTGAATTGGATCTCGCGCGCACCCCAGACAATCTGCGCGACTGTTTAACGCATCTTCATCAGCCCGCTCCGCCCAGTTCGGCGCGCGAGAACGGCGAGATACTGGACTACGCGATAGAGCACTGGACCCTGCACATTTAACTCGCTCGTTGACACAATGTGTTACTTTTTCACTCGCACAGTGACATGAGTGCGGTAACGTTTCACTCTGTTTAAAGACGAGGCCATCGCCGAGGTTTTATGCGAGTACATTTCATAGAGAACGAGTCCGATTTTCGCGATGCGCTCTGCCAGCACTTAATCGGGCTGGGCGTTCAGTTGGACAGCGCCGACCCGCCGGGAATTGCGGACATCAGTAGTTGGCGTCCCGATGCCGATGTCGTGGTGTTGGGCCAGCACCCTCTGGCAAGCCATTTGGCCCAGCTCAGCAGGTGTGTTTGGCCTGCACCCGTGGCGGTTTTACTCCCCATTTACGATACCCGGCAAATCATGCAGGCCGCTAAGGCGGGAGCCATAGACGTCTTCGATCGCACAGCACCCCCGGCCGACATTGCAGCTTGGCTGCATGATCTCTGTCAGCAGCAATCGCAGCTAGCGTCGGGCGATCGCGCACAATCGCATTACGTTAGCGAATCCTGTTCAGCGATGCAGGCGCTGCAAGATCAGATTGAGCGCGTCGCCCGAACCGACTCCACCGTTCTGATTGTCGGCGAGACGGGAACCGGTAAAGAACTGGCAGCGAGAGAGGTTCATCGCATTGGCGCCAGAGCCGACCGTCCTGTAATCACTGTTAACTGCGCCGCTATTCCGGATACGCTCATCGAATCAGAGTTGTTCGGTTATGAGAAAGGTGCCTTTACGGGCGCCACCAGTAATCGCGTGGGCCTTATCGAAGCCGCGGACGGCGGCACATTGTTCCTGGACGAAATTGGCGAACTGCCGCTGGCGGCCCAGGCGCGGCTTCTCCGCTTTATGCAGGAAGGTGAGATTCGTCGCATCGGCTCGGTAACCAGCAAAAAAGTGGATGTGCGCCTGATTTGTGCCACCCACCGCGACCTTGGCGCACTCGCCAGCAGAAACGAGTTTCGACAGGATCTCTTTTACCGCATCGATGTACTGAGACTGGATATTCCGCCGCTGCGCGAGCGTGGCGACGACGTGCTCGCCATGGCCAACTGGTTCATCCAGCAACAGGCACACAAACTTGGCACCCCGGCAAAACCTTTATCAAAGACCAGTCAGACACTGGTGACACAGCACCATTGGCCGGGCAACGTTCGGGAACTGCAAAATGTGATCGAGCGAGCGCTGGTCATGTCGACTGGGCCAGCCCTGCAGTTGAGCCTGTCGGCCGCTGCTGCACCTCCTGCCATCAGAAAAGGGCATCCCACAGAGGCGACTCAGCCCAGCGCATCCGCTGGCGCCCCCGACTCCGAAGAGGAACTGTCGCTGGAAGACTACTTTCAGCGATTTGTGCTGGAGCATCAGGACGCGATGAACGAGACTGAATTGGCACAAAAACTCGGTATCAGTAGGAAATGCCTGTGGGAACGGAGACAGCGATTTGGCCTCCCGCGGCAAAAGCAGAAGCGCGCCTGAGAGCTGATAAAGAAGTGAAAATCTGTAACACTGCAGTGCAAATCTGTAACACTATGCTGGGCGAAAAATCTATAATGCCGGTCAAAAATTGGACAACTAAATGTTTTTAAAGGTTTTTTACGAAGTGGCATGTGCCCTGCTGTCTTTAATGCAGAGCCGAAATAACAATAACTGGCCCAATAAGAAAAACGATGTCATAACGGACCTGGGTGGGGAAGGCGACTTCCCCATGTTTCGTTATGGGGTGCCTTTTTTTTCGGCCCCTCAACTACTCTCCGTATTTGCCCGGCTTAGCGCCACTTTACTGCTGACGCAGCCGGTGCCTCGATTTTGACTGAGGCGCTGCAAAAAACACGTTTTGCCAGCGAGGACTTTTCGCCCGGCGCACTGCAAGTCGTCGAGCGACTGCAAGCACACGGCCACGAGGCCTATGTGGTGGGCGGAGCCATTCGCGATCTACTGCTCGGCAATCGGCCCAAAGATTTTGACGTCGCCACGGATGCCACACCAGAGCAGATAAAACAGTGCTTCCGCAACGCCAGAATTATTGGCAAGCGCTTTCAAATTGTCCACGTCCGCGCGGGTCGAGAAATTATCGAGGTCACTACGTTTCGACGCGGGCACGAAGCCAATCCTGCTGGCCAAGCCGCTCAGGCAAGTCAATCCGGGCGACTGCTCCGAGACAACGTTTATGGAACGCTTAAAGAAGACGCGCAACGGCGCGACCTCACCATCAATGCGCTGTATTACGACACTTCAACGCATCAACTGATCGACCATCTTGGTGGCTGCGCCGATGTTGCCGACCGCAGCATCCGAATCATCGGCGATCCAGCAGACCGCTATCGAGAAGACCCGGTACGTATGCTGCGTGTACTCAGGTTTGGCGCTCGATTGCAGTTTGAGCTGGCGTCGGACACTGCCGCGGCCATCGCTGAGCATGGACATTTATTGCGCGACATCCCGCCAGCAAGACTATTCGATGAATGGTTAAAGCTCTTCATGAATGGATGCTCCGCACCGACTTTTTCGCTGCTGCATCAATTTGGGCTGATCACCCAACTGATGGGAGAAGAGGTTACGGACGCATTGGATATTCAACGTGCTAGCTCCCTAAGAATGCTCGCCCTCAGTAATACCGACCAACGTGTTGCCGACGAGCGCCCTGTGACCCCCGCCTTTCTGCTGGCAGCGCTTTATTGGCCGGCAACTGAACGGTCCGCCCGCCAGCTTTCTGATCGGGGTGAGTCGCCCATTCCCGCGATGCACAGCGCCGGCCAGCAAATCGTTGCGGCGGCTTGCCAGTACCTCGCTATTCCCAAGCGGTTCTCGCTAGCCATGAGGGATATCTGGGATCTGCAGCCCAGACTTGAGCGAATGCAACCCAAAAAAGTGAAGGATTTGCTCGCGCATCGGTGGTTCCGTGCGGCTTTCGACCTCCGTTTGCTTCGCGAGGAAACCCATGACTTGGATAACCAATGCAGTCACTTTTGGGCCGCGGCGCAAAAACAACACCCGGAGCTGGTGGGTAGTGCGCGCCAGCGACGGGACGATGCACCAAGGCGTGGGCCACGGCCCCGTCGCAGGCCTCGCAACGCATGAATCGGGTCATGGTCGGGCTGGGTGCCAACATCAGTGACCCTTTGGAACAGCTCACGACCGCTCACTGTAACCTCGCACAGCATTCTGACCTCGCCATCACTGCCACCTCCAGCGTCTACGTTTCACCCCCTAATGGCCCTCAAGACCAACCGGATTTTTTCAACGCGGTGGTGACGCTCGCCACCTCATTAGCGCCTGATGCGCTACTGGGGTTATTGCTTGCAACCGAGGACGCAATGGGGCGTCAACGCAAAAGAAAATGGGGGGAACGCTGTATTGATCTGGATCTGCTGATCTATGACGATCTGAACATACAGACCGAGTCACTGGTCATACCGCACCCTCGGGCTCATGAGCGGCGCTTCGTGCTCGACCCCCTCATCGAGCTTTTGGGAGCGCAGTTTGAGCTACCCGGAAAAGGCGCGCTGGGGCAGCTACAGGCACAATGCGCAGACCAAAAGATTCGCGTATTGTGCGAGTTTCCCGGATGTTGACTGACGCAGGAGAGATCAGCTTGCCGGAGCAGACAGCCTCATCTGGTATTTCTCTTCGCGGCAGGGCAATACCGGGCTATATCGCTGTCGAGGGTCCCATTGGGGTGGGCAAAACCACCCTAGCCCGCCGTATCGCAGATACCTTCGACCATGATCTGCTGCTCGAAGAAGCCGAGCTCAATCCTTTTCTGGGACGCTTCTACCAAAATCGACAGCAAACTGCCCTGGCGACTCAGCTATTTTTTCTCTTTCAGCGGGTACAGAAAATCACCGAATTAAAGCAACGCGAATTGTTTGGTCAGGCGCGGGTTGCAGACTTTGTGCTGGAGAAAGATCCTCTGTTTGCCCGGGTCAACCTCGAGCCCGATGAGTACGTGCTGTACCAGAAGGTCTTCGAAAAAATGCGCGTTGACGCACCGGCACCCGACCTGGTCATTTACCTTCAAGCCAGTCCTGATCGACTTTTGGAGCGCATTGAGCGCCGAGGTATCGATGCCGAGCGTCTCATTGACAGGCAGTACCTAGAGCAACTCAACGAGGTATACAGCGAGTTCTTTCTTTACTACGATGCCGCGCCCCTGCTGATCGTAAACGCCAACGAAATGGATTTGGCCCAAGGCGATAGGGACTATGAGCAGCTGGTGGATTACATGTTGAACATCAAGAAAGGCCGCCATTATTTCAATCCCACTTTCTTTGGCTGATCATCTCGCAGCCGCTACCCGTCGGGAGTCGATACAATGAACAAGCGCATCACCATTAGCACTCTGGACGCCATGAAAGCGTCGGGTGACAAATTCGTGATGATCACGGCTTATGACGCGACTTTTGCCCGCCTTGCCAGCGAGGCGGGCGCAGAGACCATACTGGTGGGTGACTCATTGGGTATGGTGTTGCAGGGGCATGAGACCACCATCCCCGTATCGCTCGACGCCATGACGTACCACACGGAGTGTGTGGCGCGAGCCAGACCCCATTCACTGATTGTGGCCGATTTGCCGTTCATGAGCTTCTCGAACTCTGACGACACGTTGCATGCCAGTACCCGGCTGATGCAGGCCGGGGCGCAGATGGTGAAGCTCGAGGGCGGCACATGGCTGAGCGATAGCATTCACCGTCTGGTTGAGCGGGGTGTTCCCGTCTGCGCACACCTTGGCCTGACGCCGCAGTCGGTGAACGTTTTTGGCGGCTACCGCGTGCAAGGCCGCACGCCAAAAGAGGCCAAATCGATTCTGGCCGACGCGGTGGAGATCCAAGATGCCGGGGCAAGCCTGCTGGTGCTCGAGTGCATACCCGCCGAGTTGGCAGCGGATATCTCTTCAAAACTCGATATTCCAGTGATTGGCATTGGCGCTGGCAGCGGCACCGACGCGCAAGTTCTGGTCCTGCACGACATGCTGGGCATAACCGAATCGGCACCCAAGTTCGTGCAGAACTTCATGGATGGTGCTCCGTCAATTCAGGCGGCACTCAAGGCTTTTGTCGACGCGGTCAAATCCGGTGAATATCCGAAGGACGAGCACACCTACTCATAGCCATCCGCCATGATCGTTGCCCAGGATCCCACCGCACTCAGACACCACCTCGACCCGCTTCGGGCACATGCTGAGCGAGTCGCATTTGTACCGACGATGGGCAATCTGCATGCGGGCCACCTAGCACTGGTAACTCAAGCGCTCGAAACCGGCGCCAAGGTCGTGGTCTCAATCTTTGTGAACCCCATGCAATTTGCTGCGGGTGAGGATCTCGATACCTATCCAAGGACCCTCGATGCCGACTTGTCAGCGCTGGATAAGATTGGCACCGACGTGGTATTCACCCCCCGCGAGACGGACATCTATCCCTATGGCAGCAAGGCGCACACCGCGATCCATGTCCCGGGGCTTGGAGACGGGCTCTGCGGCAAAAACCGACCCGGCCATTTCGACGGCGTCTGTACCGTGGTCTATAAGTTGCTCGAACTGGTCCGCCCCGACATCGCCATCTTCGGCGAGAAAGATCTTCAGCAGCTGTTGATCATCAAAAAAATGGTTCGAGACCTTGGACTGCCGATCGATATTCAGAGCGGGGCGACCCAGCGCGCAGAGGATGGATTAGCGCTCAGCTCACGCAATCAATATCTATCCGAAGAAGAGCGCGCGACCGCCCCCTTGCTTTGGCAAACGTTGCGCGATTGCGCCAGCCAGCTGCAAGCCGATCGCTCGGCTGACGTGGTGTCAGTGCTGACTCCCGCGACGACCGCACTCGAGCAGGCTGGCTTCGACGTGGATTACCTCGAGCTGCGTGCGACGGCTGATTTGCGTCCAATTGACCGCATCACTGAGGACTGCGCCCTGTTCGTCGCGGCGCGGCTGGGGAAAACGCGTCTCATCGATAACATCCAGATCGCGGCCGCTTAGCCCTAACGCGACACCGCCGGCACTCGAATATCGTCAACCAATTGCTGCACTGACTCGGGCGGAGACGGTGTCAAACGTGTGACAGTCAGCGTGACTGCAAAATTCACCGCCGCACCCACAACGCCAAATGCGTTGGGCTCAATACCAAAGAACCAGTTAGGCGGTAGATCACCCAGAAAGCTGGTGCCCGGCATGAACATCAGCCCCTTGTGCTGAAAAACGTAGGCCAGCGTGACGCCAATACCCGCAAGCATTCCGGCAATGGCACCCTCCCGGCTCACCCTCTTTGAGAAAATACCCAGAAACAGCGCAGGAAAAAGAGAAGCAGCGGCGAGGCCAAAGGCAAGTGCGACGGTCCCGGCTGCGAACCCCGGAGGGTTCAATCCAAGGTAGCCCGCCCCCAAAACAGCTGCGGCCATGGCCAATCGGGACGCCATCAACTCCTGTCGCTCAGAAATATCGGGCATCAGCGTGCGCTTGAGCAGATCATGTGAGACAGCCGAAGAGATCGCGAGCAACAGCCCCGCGGCCGTCGACAGCGCCGCGGCCAGCCCGCCGGCGGCCACCAACGCGATGACCCAGTTCGGTAAATTGGCAATCTCCGGATTAGCCAGTACCAAGATGTCATTGTCTAAAGTCACTAACTCGTTTTGTTCAGGATCTGCGGAGTACTGGATACGACCATCGGCATTTTTATCCTCAATGCCCAATAACCCCGTCTGCTCCCAGTTCTTGAACCAGGTCGGGCGTTCCTCGATAGCAAGATGCTGTCCGGGCTGCGGCTCGAGCGTCTGAATAATATTGAGTCTTGCCATCGCTGCCACCGCCGGCGCCGTGGTGTAGAGAATAGCGATGAAGACCAGCGCCCAACCCGCAGACGTTCGGGCAGCACGCACCGTGGGCACAGTGAAGAAACGGATGATAACGTGGGGCAATCCGGCGGTACCAATCATGAGAGAAGCTGTGAAGGCCGCCATATTCAGCGTGCTCCCACGCACAGAAGTTGTGTACTCCTGAAAGCCAAGATCGAGCAGCGTGCGGTCTAGCTTCTCAAGTAGATAGCTGCCATCAGCGAGCGTGGACCCGAGACCTAACTGCGGTATCGGCTGGCCCGTTAACTGCAGACTGATAAAAATAGCTGGCACGGTGTAGGCAAAAATGAGCACGCAGAACTGGGCAATCTGCGTGTAGGTAATGCCCTTCATACCGCCCAATACGGCGTAGAAAAAAACAATCACCATGCCCGAGAACAACCCGGTCTCGTAATCGGTTTCCAGAAAGCGCGAAAAGGCAACGCCAATGCCTTTCATCTGACCAATCACATAGGTCACCGAGCAGATAATCAGGCAGATCACTGCGACGACGCGCGCAGCATCAGAGTAATAACGGTCACCGATGAATTCCGGCACGGTGAACTTGCCATACTTTCTCAGATAAGGTGCGATGAGCATGGCCAAAATGACGTAGCCACCCGTCCAACCCATCAGAAACACCGAACCACCGTACCCGTTGTAGGACAGACCAATCAGTCCCGCCATGGAAATGAAGGACGCCGCTGACATCCAGTCGGCGGCCGTGGCCATCCCATTGGCGACCGGGTGGATGCCCTTGCCGGCGACATAAAATTCCTGTGTCGTGTCTGCTCGCGATCGGATTGCTATCAGGATGTAGAGCAGGAACGAGGCGCCTACAATCCAGTAGGTGGTCTCGGTGAGAGTCATACCTCAGTCTCCTCAAGACCCAAGCGCTTCTCCAAACGCGCCATCACCCCCGCATAAACAAAGATCAGCACGATAAACGTGTAAATCGCGCCCTGCTGGGCAAACCAGAATCCCAGCTTGAAGCCGCCTATTTGAATCTGGTTGAGGGGCTCTACCCAGAGCACGCCGCAACCGAGACTCACTGTGAACCAGATTACCCCCAAGATGAGCATCCAGCGGCGGTTCTCCCGCCAATAGATTTCTCGGACGGCGCTGGTATCCGGCTGTTCCATCGTGTGCTCCCGAGGTCAGATGGCAGTGCGTTGCTGACCATCATAGCCCGCGGCTCTCTCGGCCGACACTGTCACAGCGCAGCGTCGTCTATGATCAAGAAGACAGCAACAACAACATTCAGGGGCTTGGGAGCGCAGAGCAGACAAGCCAGCAACACGGTTGTTGCCGTTCAGCCCGTCACTTAACATCGCGTACCTGCGAGATTGGAATCATCCCATGACTGAGACCACCAGTTATCCCGTGCCGGCCGGCTTCGCCGATGCTCACATTACTCCGGAGCGTTACCAAACCCTCTACCAGCAGTCGCTGGAAGACTCCGACGCGTTCTGGTCGGAGCAAGCTGAAATGCTCGACTGGCGCGAACCCTGGACTACGGTGACTGAGTCTGACCTCAGTACCGGTACCGCACGTTGGTTTGTCGACGCCAAACTCAATGTCTCGGTCAACTGTATCGATCGCCATTTGCCCCAACGTGCCAATGACACAGCCATTATCTGGGAGGGGGACGATCCTTCAGACAGTCAATCCTTTACTTATCAGGAATTGAAATCGCAGGTTTGCCGCTTCGCGAATGTGCTCCGCAGCCGCGGTGTCCGCAAGGGCGACCGGGTGTGCATTTATATGCCAATGATTCCTGAGGCGGCCTTTGCCATGCTCGCCTGCGCCCGGATTGGTGCCATCCACTCCGTTGTTTTTGGGGGATTCTCACCAGAAGCCCTTAAAGATCGCATCAACGATGCGACGTGCCAATTGGTTATTACAGCAGATGAGGGCGTGCGCGGCGGTAAGACGGTCCCCCTCAAGAGTAATGTGGACGCAGCGCTACAGCAGGTGGAGTGCGTTGACAGCGTCGTCGTGATCCGACGGACCGGTAGCGACATCGAATGGGTGGACGGTCGCGACCTGTGGTACCACGAAGCCGCTGCGTCTGTCAGTGACGACTGTGAGCCTGAGTGGATGGACAGCGAGGACCCGCTTTTCATTCTCTATACCTCTGGCTCAACCGGCAAGCCAAAGGGAGTACTCCACACAACAGGCGGCTATTTGTTACAGGCCGCAATGTCAATGAAATACGTATTCGACTATCGCGAAGATGAAACCTACTGGTGTACCGCCGACGTAGGCTGGGTAACGGGACACACCTACATTGTCTACGGCCCGCTGGCCATCGGCGCTCGGACACTCATGTTCGAGGGCGTACCGACCTACCCTGCCGGCGATCGCTTTTGGCAGGTCATTGCCAAACACCGAGTCAATCTGTTCTTTACCGCACCCACCGCCATCAGAGCGCTCTTGGGCCTTGGAGACGAGTTGGTCACCGCCCACGATCGCAGCTCACTGCGCATCATTGGTTCGGTTGGAGAGCCCATCAACCCTGAGGCGTGGGAGTGGTATCACCGGGTCGTCGGGGACGGCCGCTGCCCCATTGTCGATACCTGGTGGCAAACTGAAACGGGCGGCGTCATGATCACGCCGCTGCCCGGTGCTCATGCGTTGAAACCGGGTTTTGCCAGCTTCCCGTTTTTCGGCGTGGAACCCGCTCTGCTCGACGAGCAGGGGAAAGAAGTTGAGGGGGCCGGGTCAGGCTACCTTGTCATTAAACGATCTTGGCCGGCGCAGATCCGCACCGTGTTTGGCGACCACCAGCGGATGATCGACACCTATTTCACCACCTATCCGGGCTACTACTTCACGGGTGATGGCGCTTTGCGAGATGAGGACGGCTATCTGCGCATCACGGGCCGCGTGGACGATGTGCTCAACGTGTCGGGTCATCGCATGGGCACGGCAGAGGTGGAAAGCGCATTGGTACTCCATGAAGATATTGCCGAAGCAGCAGTGGTGGGCTTTCCGCATGACATCAAGGGCCAGGGTATTTATGCGTACGTCACACCTATGGCCGGTGTCGAAGACAGCGATGCGCTCCGTCGGGAATTGATCGCGTTGTGCGTGAGAGAAATTGGCCCGATCGCCAAACCCGATATCATCCAGTGGGCGCCCGGGCTGCCCAAGACGCGATCTGGCAAGATCATGCGGCGAATTTTGCGTAAAATCGCCGAAAACGAGCTAAATAGCCTGGGAGATACATCGACGCTGGCTGACCCTTCAGTCGTCGAGGATCTGGTGGCGAGACGCGTGGACGGCTAAAACCCAGAGCCAGTTGATCGCGGCTCCCACGTGCAGACCCTGACCGGTTGAGAGTCAGTGCGAGCTCGGTTAACGCGCTCGGACTGACGTTTTTGTCGACGCGGCACTTACCGTCCCAATTCAGCACGGGCCTATTCAGTAGGCCTCAATTCCTACCCTACTCAATCGTCGCGGCATAGGTGGACCACAAACTTTTGGCCACCGCTTTTGAAGGTTCGACCTGCATCAATGGCGAGATATGCCATAGTGAGATTATCGGCGTTTGCAGCCTCCAAATTCCACATTTTCACACTTCGAAAATGCCATTTTGGGTTCACCTAACATATAATCTACGGAGATCAGCGATCGCTGACTCCGAACCGAACTAAACCAATTCCAATATGACGGTTTCGGACATCTTCTGGGGGTTCATTACCCACGGTAATGTCTGAGCTGACTTGTGTTGTTTTGATAAATTTGATGTTTTAGAAGCCACGGAGAACCCTATGAAATTTCCTGTTCGCACGCTTGCTGTCGCGGTTGCTGCAGCACTTGTTGTGCCGACCCAAGCCACCTACGCGCAAGACGAGAGTCTGACTGAAGAAGTGGTCGTGATCGGTACCCGAACCGAAGGTCGTTCCGCTCTGGACTCACCCGCACCGGTCGATGTGATCGGCGGAGAAACCATGAGCAATCAGGGCGACAGCGACATGAGCAACCTGCTGCGAAATGTCGTGCCCTCCTACAACGTGAATGATCAGCCGATCAGTGACGCCGCAACGCTGGTTCGACCAGCTAACCTACGCGGCTTGGCGCCAGACCACACGCTGATGCTGGTCAACGGTAAGCGACGCCATCGTGCCTCGGTCATCACCTGGCTGGGTAACGGTATCTCGAATGGCTCCCAAGGCCCAGACGCGGCCGCTATTCCTGCGATGGCGCTGAAGCGCATCGAAGTGCTGCGCGACGGCGCTTCTGCTCAGTACGGCTCTGATGCCATTGCCGGCGTGATGAACTTTGTGCTGAACGATGCTTCTGAGGGCGGCTCACTGGAAGTGCGCTACGGCGAATATAAAGAAGGCGACGGCGAGCAAGTCACCATCGCAGGCAACATTGGTCTGCCTCTGGGTGACTCAGGCTTCCTGAACCTGACCGCCGAGTGGGGCGAGTCTGATCCCACCAGCCGCTCGGAGCAGCGCGCTGACGCACAGGGCTTGATCGACGATGGCTACCAGAACGTACCGGCGCCTGCCATGATCTGGGGCCGTCCGATCGTCAATGACGATATGAAGCTCTGGGCCAACTTTGGCGTTGATCTGAGCGACACTCTCGAGCTCTATGGCCACGCCAACTACAACAGCAAAGAGGTCGACGGCGGCTTCTTCTTCCGTAACCCCACCAACCGCGGTGCGGTTTACAGTGGAGATGGCGGTGCGACCCTGCTGATCGGTGACCTCACGCCTAATGATGGTATTGACTGCCCAGTTGTCACAATGAATGGCAACATCCCCGACGCTGATGCGTTTGCGCAGGTACAAGCTGATCCCAACTGCTTCAGCTTCCAGGAAACCATTACCGGTGGCTTTACGCCCCGATTTGGCGGTGACATCTCCGACATGTCCTTCCTGATCGGTCTGCGTGGCGAAATCAACGACAACCTGCGTTGGGACGTCAGCGCTTACCGCGGTGAGCACGAGGCAGACTTCTTCATCAACAACACGGTGAACGCCAGCCTCGGCCCCGATACGCCGCGTGACTTCGACCCCGGTCTCTACAAGCAGACCGACACCAACTTCAACGCCGACCTCAGCTGGACTGTGTCCGATAATCTGAACATCGGCTTTGGTGGTGAGTTCCGTAATGAGGAATTCGAAATCGGTCCGGGTCAGGTAGAGTCGTACACTGCTGGCATCCTGGCAGACCAGGGCTTCAGCACCTCATCTAACGGCTTCCCGGGCTTCCCGGCGGCGACCTCTGGCACCTTCGAGCGTGAAAACTACGCGGTCTACGTAGACGCTGAGTGGACACCGACGGACCGCCTGGTCACACAGGGTGCCATCCGCTTTGAGGACTTCGATGGCTTTGGTAGCACGACCAACTTCAAGGTCGGTGCCAACTGGGCGATTACCGACAACTTTGGCGTGCGCTCTACCTACAGCACGGGCTTCAAGGCACCAACGCCGGGTCAGTCCAACGCGTCCAACACCTCGACCGAGCTGACCAACGTCAACGGCGTGCCCACACTGATCAACAACGGCACGATTCCGGCGACAAACCCTGTCGCACTGGCATTTGGTGGGCGAGAGCTGGACCCTGAAGAGTCCACTAACTTCACCGCTGGTATCTACGCCACGTTGGGCAACTTCGAGATCACTGTCGACTACTACGACATTGATGTAGAAGATCGCATCAATCTGTCGTCCGAGGTCAAGCTGACTCAGGAACAGATTGACCAGCTGATCGCGGACAATGTCCCGGGCGCTGGCGACCTCACTCAGTTCCGGTTCTTCACCAATGACTTTGACACCAACACTCATGGTATCGATGTCGTGGTATCAACCTACACCGAGTGGCTGGGCGGCACTACCGACTGGAACCTCGCCTACAACAACAACAAAACGGAAGTCGAGAAGTTCAACCCTGACACGATTGGGGCCGGCCGCATCCGCCAGATTGAGCAGACGACTCCCGAGACTCGTTGGAATCTGTCCGCGAATCACACGGTGGGCAACTTCCGTGTCCTGGCTCGCTTGAGCTTCTACGACGAGTGGTACGATAGCTTTGAGAACGACGTCTTCGGTACCGACGCTGTCTTTGACAGCGAGTATCTGGTCGACCTCGAGTTCGAGTACATGATCGGTGACCATTCGAGCATTCTGATCGGCGGTAACAACATTACCGACAACAGCGGTCAGAAGGCGACTGACGTCAACAATCTTGGCTTCAACACTGCGACCATTCTCGGTAACACCTACAGCCAGTACTCGCCCTTCGGTATCAGTGGGGCATTCTGGTACGCACGCTACCGCTACAACTTCTAAGTTGTAGGCAGCATGTGGCATCAAGGGGGCTTCGGCCCCCTTTTTATTGCCCGGTATTCGGCATAGGCTCCCCTAGTTATCAACAAGAGTCATCAACGAGGCCCTCTGATGCTCATCGCACGCTGTTACTCAGCCGCATGCTTCTCAGCCTTACTGCTTGCGGGCTGCAGTAAAGCTGCACCCCCCGATGCCATCGTCACGGGAACGCTGTACACCATGGATCCCGCTCAGCCGCGGGTCGAGGCTGTGGCCATCGATAACGGCCGATTCAGCTATGTCGGCGATCGGGCCGCCGCGATGGCGCTGAAGGGTCCCGAGACTCGCGTCATCGACTTGGGTGAAGGAGTCGCCTATCCGGGCCTAATCGACGCGCACCTGCATGTCGCGGGTATTGGCGCCGCGATGCGGGCTGTCAACCTGTCGGGCGCCGACAGCTTTGCGGACATCATCGAGCTCATCGCGGCTCGTGCCGCGAACCTGCGCAAGGGTGTCATGGTCACCGGCCACGGCTGGCACCAAAGCAAATGGCGGGAGTCACCACCCGGCAGCGTGGATGGCTTTCCCACCCACCACGCACTGTCTGAGGCCGTACCTTTAAACCCGGTCATTCTGGAACACGCCAACGGCCATTCGGTGTTGCTGAATCAGGCCGCAATGGATCAACTCGGTATTGATGCGCGCACTCTCGCCCCCGAAGGCGGTGTCATTGTGATGCAGGACGGTGAACCCACCGGACTGTTGCACGAGACAGCAATCGCCCTCGCGGCACCCTTGCAGACCTACGACCAGCAAACCGCTGAAGAGCTGCTGGAGCTGGCCCAGCGCCACCTGTTGAGCGAGGGCATCACCACCGCCCACGACGCCGGCGCGCTCCAAGTTGACCTGGCGGCCCAGACGTCCATGGCCACCCGCGGGGATTTAGTCGTTCGTCTTTACTCCATGGTGTTGGCCAGCGATCAAGCCGCATTGGACGAATGGTTGGCGCGCGGTCCGCTTCTGGGAGAGGGTGATCACCGACTCACCGTCCGCTCGATCAAGGTCCAAGCGGATGGCGCGCTGGGCTCGCGCACGGCGTGGCTGCATGCGCCCTACAGCGACGCGCCCGATACGACGGGTGTACTGACTTATGATTTGGATGCGCTCAGAGAGCTCATTCGAGCGTCTCGAGGGGACCAGTGGCAAATCAATGTCCATGCGATTGGTGATCGCGCCAATTCTGCAGTGCTGGAGGTATTTGCACCGTTCACCAGCACAGCTGAAGATCATCGCTTTCGCATCGAGCATGCGCAGCACCTCAGGCTCGGAGATGGGCCGCTTTTTGCCTCGCAAGGCGTGATCGCCTCTATGCAGCCCATTCATCTCAGCTCTGATCGGCCCTGGGCCATTGATCGGCTGGGACAACAGCGGATTGATGAGGGCGCTTATATTTGGCGAGATCTGCTCAGTTCGGGAGTGGTGGTCGCCTCGGGCACCGACGCGCCTGTAGAACCAGTAAACCCGATGGCCAACTTTTACGCGGCCGTCACACGCAAAACACTCGCCGGGCACCCCAAGGAAGGCTTCGAGCCAGAGCAGAAGCTCAGCCGCGCAGAAGCGCTTTACGCCATGACGTTGGCCGGTGCCTACGCGGCGTTTGAGGAAGAAGACAAAGGTTCGATCGAAGTCGGAAAGCTGGCGGACATCACCGTACTCTCACAGGACATTCTCACAGTCGCTGAATCGGTCATACTACAGACCGAGGTGATGCTGACCCTAGTCGGTGGCGAGGTGGCGTATCAGCGACCAACACCGAGTGCGCAATAGCCTCATCCGCTCAGCCTCCGGCAGCCGTTGCGTGGCGAGCTCAGTGGCGATTTATTCGCCGCTCATACCATTGTGACTCGGTAACCACCGATCAGGCAAAAAAAACCGCGGCAATTACCGCGGTTTTTTGCATTGCCGCGCCACTGAGCGCGTCGATCCGTGAGTAGCGGGATTACTCCTCTGCCAATGATTCCTCATCTGGTGCGTCGTCGGCATCGCCAGAATCAGTGCCAGCGTCGGCATCCACCTCGCGCATGGACAGCTTAATTCGCCCGCGCTGGTCAACGTCTAGCACTTTGACCTGAACCTCCTGTCCTTCGGAGAGGTA
>JADHQG010000046.1 GCA_016778045.1 Luminiphilus sp.
GCTGGAGCAGAGGCTCTCGTGGTACAGGTCAGCGAGACCGCGCAACGCTGGCGCGTGCTCGAGGAAGAGCACGCCAGGTTGGCGGGCAAAACCGATGAGTCCGACGCGCGCAAAGCACTGCTAAGTTACCAAATTGCCGAGCTCGAGAGCCTTAATCCCGGCGTCAACGAGTTGAGCGAACTCGAAGCGACGCACAAAACGCTGGCCAACGCCGCTTTCATCATCGACAGCGCCAATGACCTTGCGGCGGGCTGTGAGACCCAGAGAGACCAACTTGCTCGCCTGGTCGCGCTGGCCAATGACGATCGCCTCACAACCGGCGCCACTGATAACCTCCGCGAAATGCTGCAGTCAGCGCTGATACAGCTAGATGAGGCGCAAGCAGAAACCGCTCGCTTCGCCGAATCGATCGAACTCGACCCGGAGCGCCTTAAAGCCACTGAAGAGCGGCTGAGCGCATTGCATGACCTGTCACGCAAACACCGTGTGCCCGCAGATCAGCTTCCCGAACTGCTGACTTCGCTGCAGGGCGAGCTGGATGCCCTTGCCGGCGGTTCAGACCACCTTGAGGCGTTGGAGCAGGCACTCCAAGACACGGCACTGGCATGGCAGACCCACGCCAGAGCGCTGTCTGCCAAAAGACAGCAGGCCGCCGGCCAGCTGGCACAGCGGGTGATGGACGCACTCGGTAGACTGGCAATGGCGAAGTGTGTATTCGAAATTGCATTGATTCCCTTCAAAGATGAGCATCCCGATCCGCGCGGGGCAGAGGACGTGGAATTTTTGATCGCGACCAACCCGGGCGCATCGCCGGGCCCCCTCAATAAGGTGGCCTCGGGAGGTGAGCTGTCGCGGATAAGCCTTGCCCTTCAGGTTGTTGCCGCCGATACGGCAACGTCACCCACCATGGTGTTTGACGAGGTCGACGTCGGTATCGGCGGCGGCGTCGCCGAGGTCGTCGGCGAGTTACTCCAGCAGTTGGGGGGCAGCAGTCAGGTTCTGGTAGTCACCCATCAACCGCAGGTTGCAGCGAAAGGACACCAGCACCTGCTGGTCACCAAGACGGGAGAGGACTCGGTTCACACTGAGCTCACTGCGCTGTCAGGCGAAGAACGGATTGAGGAAGTGGGTCGCATGCTTGGCGGTGCTCGCCTGACAGAGAGCACGCTGGCTCACGCCAGAGAAATGCTGGAAAGTGCCTAGGCGTCGGACTTCTTGCGGACGTAGAGCACTAACGAGTGATCGATAATTTCGTAGCCGTGTTGCTCAGCAATCAAATGCTGACGGCGCTCGATTTCTTCGTCGATAAACTCGATAACCTCGCTGGTATCCACGTCGACCATGTGATCATGGTGATGGTCTGAGGCCATCTCAAAGACAGAGTACCCAGCCTCAAAGTTGTGGCGGATGATGAGCCCGGCGCTCTCAAACTGTGTCAACACCCGGTACACCGTGGCCAATCCAATATCTTCTCCCGTGTCACGCAAACGCTGATAGAGGTCCTCGGCACTAAAGTGATCGCCTTGGCCAGCAGCATCACTGAGCATCGACAGAATCTTCAGCCGTGGCGCGGTGACTTTCAGCCCGGCTTTTTTCAGTTCGCGATTTTCCGAGGCCATACCTACGCAGTTCTCTGACGGGGTAATTTGCGGGTATCATGCCAGCCCCGGTTCATCCTTGGAAGCGAACGTGTCCCGAACAACCCCATATCTCAATACAGCATTGGCTGGCTGCATCGTGATGCTATTGGCAGGGTGCGGCAGTAATTTTGGATTTCCGGGTGTTTACCGAATCAATGTCGAACAGGGCAATGTGGTCACTGAAGAAATGGTCGAGCAGCTGCGACCCGGACTCAACCGGCGGCAGGTGCGCTACATCATGGGCACGCCGCTGATTGAAGACGCCTTCCATAATGACCGTTGGGACTACCGCTATCTGCTCCGAAACGGCAGTGAAACCCTGTCCACGACGCAACTGACCCTGTGGTTTGAGGGTGATGAACTGGTTCGCGCAGAGGGCCCGGACGCGCCCGATTGGGGTGATGATCAGTCGGACTCTGACGCCTTAGAGGCAGCCTCCGAGGCCTGATCGCTCTCGGCACGCGCGGCTTTGGCCTTCGCGGCGCGCGCCTTGCGCACTTCCTTAGGATCAACCAGCAGCGGACGGTATATTTCTACGCGTTCGCCCTCTTCCAACACGCGATCTGCGGTCACGGACTTGCCCCACACACCCAATTTGAGGTCGGCGTCGAGCGATAACTCGTCGAACACTGTGTCCAACTGACTTTGCTGCACAGCCTGCATCGCAGTGGTGCCCTCGGGCACCTTCAGTTTCACGATGCGCTGCTTTGCGGGCAAGGCGTAAGCCACCTCTACTTGAATCTGGCTGCTCATGCGGATTGGCTCAGTTGCTGGTTGGCTCGCGTGACAACAGCATCGACCAAATCAGACGCCACTCTGTCAAACAGTCTGCCTGCCGCTGCGTTGGCAAGCCCACTGGCCAACTCAAACTGCAATCGGAGCGAAGTTTTGCACGCCGACTCGCCCAGCGCCCTGAAGGTCCACTCTCCCGAGAACGTCTCAAAGGGGCCGTCGACCAGCATTAGCGCCATGCGCTCCGGAGGGTGGAGCGTATTGCGGGTGGTGAAGCCATGACTAAGCCCTGCGCGGGACAGTTTGAGGGATGCCGTCACGGTATTGTCTCGCTGCTCGAGTATCTCTGCGCCAACGCACCCATCGAGAAATTCTGGATACCGTTCGATATCAGCTACCAGAGCAAAGATCTGCTCCGCGGCATAGGGCAACAGCGCGCTGCGCTCAATCGTCGTCATGTGCTGAGTGTACCTAACATGGCGCCGACGGGGTGAAATCGGTCAGGCAGTGCCCCACAGGAACCAGAGAACGCTGGCAGGTGGCACGAACCAGCGCAATGCCCACCACCAGCACCGGAATAGCCAGAGAGGCTCTCTGTATAACTCTCCTCGCAGTACTGGCCTGGGCATCAACCATCCAACGAAAATAGAGAGCGACAATACGCTGGCGGGTAGCAACCACTGAGCGGCGAGACTCCCTAATTGGAGTACCGGCACCTCGGTGGTAAATAGCGATACCGCCGCAATCACCGCGGCTAACGTCGAGGTGAGTACGGCACCGCTGACCCGGCCCAACCCCCACTCGCTATCTATCAACATGACAACGGGCTCCAGTAACACCACCGAGGCGCTCCAGGAAACCAGCGCCAATGAGCCAAAAAGCAGCGCTCCATAGGTTTCACCCAAGGGTAAATTGGCAAAGGCATAGGGCAACCCCACAAAAACAGCTGCGAGCCCTTCTACTGGCGCTACGTTAGATTCGAACAGCAGTGCCGAGAGGATGACAGCTGTGATCACCATAAATGTGCTGTCCAGCACGGCAACCGCCAACACAGAGCGTGCCCAAGGCAGGCCCGGCGGCGCCTGCGCGCCAAGCGCCATGCCCACGCCGACACCGGCACCCAGAGTGATACCTGCTGCGCCCAAGGCTTGCCAGAACGCGTTCAGGCTCCATTCACTCGATTGTCTGGAGAAGAGAAAGTCCTGCACGGGCCGCAAGTCGGTATGGACGAAGACGAAATCCAGCACCCCAAAGAGTGTGACCGCGACTACCGGCAGACAGCCCCACGCCAGTAAGCCCATGCCTGCCCTAATGCCTAATGCAGACAGCGCCCCTGCCGCCCCCAGTGCCGCAAGCACCAGCATGAACTGTGCGGGCCGGTCCTCAACAAACACCACAAATACAGCTGCAACATCATTGGCACTTGCTGAGGCTAAAGCGCCTGAGTAGAGCGCGCCGGCCCAATGCCAGCACCACACCGCGGAGAGCGCTGCGACTGTCGCCAAAATTAATGACAGGACAGCTTGCGCCATGCCCAAAAAACGCCATCTGGAGTCGACGCTCGCGGCACTTGCCGCCCAGTGCAATGCCAAGCCAGGCGATCCTCTGCCCAGGCTGCCAATGACCACCTCAGCAATCAGAACCGGTGCGCTGAGCAGCAGCAGCGCAGCCATGTAACTCAGAAAAAAAACCGCGCCACCGTGCTCGCCCATCAAAAACGGCATCCGCTGCAGGTTGCCCAGTCCCACCGCAACCAGCGTCAGCGTCAGAACCAAGGTCGTGCGGGCGCGCCAGGGCTGGGGAATGTTGTCATCCAGCATCCGTCTATCTCCGCCAGTCGGTTACTGTCGGATAAGGACGTAAGAATACCGGCGCGGCAGAAAGTGGGCGCCCGTATAATGAAGCCATGGCGAAATCCAAACGCAACAAACCGTCTGACAATACCATCGCCCAGAATAAAAGAGCACGCTTCGACTACCACTTGCTGCAATCTTTCGAGGCGGGGGTATCGCTGGCGGGATGGGAGGTCAAAGCACTGAGAGCCGGCAAGGTCCAGCTCACGGACAGCTATGTCTTAATGAAAGATGGCGAAGCGTTTTTGCTAGGCGCCAACATCACGCCACTGGACACGGTCTCAACCCACTTTGTGTCGGACCCGACTCGCACTCGTAAGCTGTTGCTGCACAAAAAAGAGCTTGCGCAAATCAATGCAGGCGTGACGCAGAAAGGCCAGACCTGCGTGTGCACCGCGTTGTACTGGAAGGGACATCTGGTCAAGGCACGTATCGATCTGGCGCAGGGTAAGAAGTTGCACGACAAGCGGGAATCTGAAAAAGACCGCGATTGGCAGCGACAAAAAGCGCGCATCGTTCGTGACAACGTGAAGCAATAGTCAGCTCCAGAAAAGGGCCTTGAGGGAGATAGATAAACCGATCACGATACACAGGCCCACCACGAAGGGGCGGTAGGCGGCGCCAGCAAACCTCGCAAATGCCCAGTTACCGATTCGATTTCCCAGCCACATGGCGGGCAAGGCGATCCAAAGCAGTTGAAACGGTTTGGGGGTAATCAGACCCGCGACGCCAAACATCACCAGCGACACTAGGCTGGAGCACCAGAAGAACATCATGAGAAAAGCCCGCGACTTGACCGGGTCCGAGATCGTGGCAACGACATAGAGGATTACCGGCGGCCCGGGAATCGCAAAAGCGCCGTTCATCAGCCCCGATGCCACTCCGGTCGTCAACGAAACGGGCGCGGATGCTGGCCGTTCACTGGGATTGAACCGTGACAGTACGGCCGACGCGATCACCACCGAGATGCCGATCCAGAGCTGAAACTCGTTGACGGACAGCGAAGCCAAAAACCAAACACCCACGGCGGTACCGATCACACTCCCAGTCACCATCGGCCCGGCTGGCGCCGCGGGAAACAAACGCCACCAGGATCGATAGCTGAGTAACCCCAGTAGCAGGGCCAGCACGGCACTGAGTACGACGGCATCACGCGGCAAAAGAAAGAAGGAAAAGGCCGGCACCACCAACATGGCGAAACCGAACCCCGTAAAGGCGCGAATGAGGGCCGCCAGGCCAACGGACAACGCGACTAACAGACCCTGATCCCAGGACACCTGCAACAGTTGCACCAGATTCATTGTGTCAGCGACTCGCGGGCCAAGCGGACCGTCGCGCCCAGCTCTATCGCACCGCCCTCCAGCACTTTCGCACACAGACCACCGTACCCGAACATGGCGACGAAGCCGCCGGGGCCCAGCTCTGCTTCCATACGCGCACAGGGATGACACAGCTGCGTGGCCTCGAGCAAGGCGTCACCGACCCAAAACCGCTGTCGGCGCAGGGCATTCAGGTTCAAGCCGGCAATGACAATATTACGGCGGAGTCTGGCGGGATCGAGATGCGCTATCCCGAGCTGTGCAGCAATTTGGCCAATAAACTCCCGCGAGATCAGCGTGACTTGACGACCAGAACCGGGGGTTTTGGACATGCGGTGGTCACCCTCCAGCCCCAGATCCTCGACCGCCCGAGCGCGGGTTTGTGGCTGTAAGGGCTCCCGACGTCTGGGGCGAACGCCAATCCATTCCACACTGCCCTCCCCAATCGTGCCGAGGTACCGATCTAGAGGGGTTTTGCGCTCAGACATGACCAATTCCTGCCGCGTGAGGATAGGGGGCGATTCACAGGACCAATCTAGGGTGAGATCAAGACCGCCCGGATCACAGAGCATAACCCCGACGCGGCGGGTGAGCACAGGGCTGGGGAAGAGTGAGCTCGCAGGATCTCGCTGTCCCGGGGTCACCACTGATGGTTTCGACTCGTCAAAACAAGTGATCCGCTCGGTAATAGTTGGCGTAACCCGAACAGTCAGTGTCTACAGGCCGCTTGCGAACCGCAAAGAAGGCCACTCTGGGGATGACTCTGTCGCTTCGGGCATGCCGTATCGCCGGAAACACATTGGAGTGCGCGTCTGCAAGCGACCGGTTATATCCGGGGCTTGTCAGTCTGCGCCTTTCGAGAGAGAGGAGGCGTTGTGACACATCACGACGATAACTGGGGCATCCTGAGCTCCCAGCAAGACGAAGATCAGGCACGCTCACAGGCGGTCAGCAGTCCCGCTGACTACCACGCAGGCATCGCAGCACGAGAATTGCATTGGTTTGATGCGAGCCAGAGTCAGTGGGTATCCAAAGACAGTTCTGGTAATTGGAAAGGCTGGGGTAGCACGACAGCCACAAACGCCGAAGTCGACGCCGATTGGGCGCCCTGGTCTGCCGCGCTCGACAGCTCTGCAGCGCCGTTCTATCGCTGGTTTGTCGATGGTCAGACCAACGCCTGCTTCAACCTGTTAGACCGTCATGTCCTCTCAGGTCGCGGCCACAAACAGGCGCTCGTCTTTGAGGGCGACCGCTGGGACCCCTCTAAAAACGATGGCCGCGGCGGCCCCGTTTTTGAGCAGCGGCTGAGCTACCGCGAGCTCCTGATCGAGGTTGCGCTCCGCACGCGCGCATTGAAAAAACTGGGTTTGGCCGCCGGCGACCGAATCGCACTGAACCTGCCCAATATCCTTGAGCAAATCTTCTACATTTTGGCCGCTCAGCGCTTGGGTGTTATCTACACCCCGGTTTTTGGCGGTTTTTCAGCGAAAACCCTCTCGGATCGTATTCACGACGCGGGCGCCAAGGTGGTCATTACCGCAGATGGCGGGTACCGCAATGCAGAGGTCGTCGCCTATAAAAGTACCTATGCTGATCCGGCGCTGGACAACTACGTGCCGCGACCCGCAGCGTTAAAGGCGCTCTCTGAGACACTGCAATCTCGACTACCGGCTGACGTTGCCGAGCGGCTTGAAACTCAGGTTGCCGACGCCGTCTCAGGCGAGATTACTTTGGAGCGCGCAGATGTGATGCGCGAACTGGGTTTGGCGCTCGAGCGTGAGCGCGGTACTGCCCCGGAAATTATCGCGGAACTACGGACTACCGTGGCCAGCGAACTGGCCAACGTTGGCCACGCTGTCAGCAACGTGATCGTTGTCCGCTACACGGGTAATGACATTGTTGAGCACAGCCGCGACAGCTGGTCCCACGACCTGGTCGCAGAGGTCGAAGCCGACATGCTGGCCGATGCGGGTGTTGCGAACCGTGACGCGCTAGATGCGCTCGACGACAGCGCATTCTGGAAAGCGATCGGTTCAACCATTCCCGCAGTACCCGTGGAAGCCAACTGGCCGCTCTTCATTATTTATACGTCGGGCTCAACCGGGAAGCCCAAGGGCGTGGTGCACACCCACGGTGGCTGGCTGTCGGGCATCACCCACACCATGCGCACCGTCTTTAATGGCGATCAAGATGACTGCCTGTATGTCATTGGTGATCCAGGCTGGATTACCGGTCAATCGTATCTGATCGCCGCACCCCTGGCCTTCGGGATGTCTACTGTGATCGCCGAAGGTTCGCCGCTGTTCCCGCACGCCGGCCGCTTTGCCTCCATCATTGAGCGCAACAACGTCACGCTGTTCAAGGCGGGCTCCACTTTCTTAAAAGCAGTGATGACCGACCCGGCCAGCACGCAAGAAATGTCGCGTTACGACATGTCGACATTGAAAGTGGGCACGTTCTGCGCCGAGCCCGTATCGCCGGCGGTGCAGAAGTTTGCAATGGAGAACATCTGCTCTCATTACATCAACTCCTACTGGGCAACTGAGCACGGTGGCATCGTCTTCTCCTGTCCTTGGGGTGACTTTAAGCCGCTGGAGGCGGACGCCAAAACCTGGCCCCTGCCTTGGATTCAGGCACAGGTGCGCATTGTTGAAGAGACCAGTGACGCCGGCACCGTGAGCCAGTGGCGAGAGGCCGAGGCCGGAGAAAAAGGCGAGCTGGTTATTACACAGCCCTACCCCTATCTCGCACGCACACTGTGGGGAGACGGCGACACGCTGGGCTCCAGCGAGTGGCGCGGCGATATCGACCGGTTCACCGAAGTCTATTTCAGTCGCTGGGACGGGGAGCTGGCTTACACCCAGGGTGATTATGCCCGCCGGGGTGACGAGGGCGCGTTCACACTACATGGTCGTTCAGATGACGTGATCAACGTCTCAGGTCACCGGATCGGTACCGAAGAGATCGAAGGGGCAATTCTGCGCGACAAAACGCTGCGACAGGATTCTCCGGTGGGTAACGTGGTCGTGGTCGGTGCACCCCACGACGAGAAAGGCGAGACGCCAGTGGCGTTTTTGGTCGCCGCTGCAGGTAGAAAGCTCTCTGACGAGGACTTGTCGCGCCTGCAAAATCTGGTCCGCACCGAAAAAGGCGCCACCGCCGTACCGTCAGATTTCTTGGTCGTCTCGGCCTTCCCTGAGACACGATCAGGCAAGTACATGCGCCGCACCCTGCGCGCCATCTTGCTCGACCAGCCTTTGGGCGATTTATCCACGCTCCGAAACCCCGAGTCTGTAGAAGAAATTCAGGGCGCCGTTGCGCAGTGGCGCGACTTCGGCCGACTGGCGGAGGCGCGACAGATTATTCAGTCCTGGCGCTATCTGCGGGTTGAAACGCATCGCCTGGACGACAATCACAAAGTGGCACTGCTGGTGATTAACCACCCGCCGGTCAACGCGTTGAATGAGCGGACCCTTGACGAATTGCACACCGTGGTGCAACAGCTCGAGCATCAGGACGATGTCGATGCGGTAGTCATTACCGGCGCGCGCGGCGCGTTCGTCGCGGGTGCTGACGTCAAGGAACTGCTGGAGGTCGGTGAGGCCGGCGATCTTGAATCGGCACGCACACCACCCAATGCAGCACAGGCGGCGTTTGCTGCACTGGAGCAGCTCGGCAAGCCGGTCATTGCGGCGGTGAATGGCCCCGCACTGGGCGGCGGTAACGAGCTGGTGCTGGCCTGCTCCTACGTGATTGCGGCAGAGCACGCGCAGTTTGGCCAGCCGGAAATTAATCTGAATCTACTACCCGGCTACGGCGGCACACAGCGACTAGTGCGCAAATTACACCGGCGACGTGGCGAAGCCGGCATGGCCGAGGCGCTCCGACTGATGGTGAGTGGCCGCAATATCTCCGCCGCTGAGGCGATCGATTGCGGTCTCGTGGACGAAGTTGTCACGGAATCCGCAGCCTCACCTGTTGAGATCGCCATGGCGCGCCTGCGCGACTACTTTACCAACAATGGGCCGTTAGCGGCGGCACAGGATGAGCACCAAAAGGCGCTTGCGGCGCGCGACGTGGCCGTTCCTTATTCCGAGTCCATCCTTGAGCAACCCGCGTTGCGCCAAGCGCTGGCGCAGATTCGTGCTAGTGGTCGCGAAAAGCAGGTTGCGCGCGTGCTAGACGCCGTCGCAGTGGGAGCAGAAAAAGGCCAGTCCGCTGGGTTGTTGCATGAAGCAGAGCTCTTTGCCGAAGCAGTCTGCGACCCTGAATCGGGGCCTACCGGGATCACCGCGTTCCTTGAGAAGCGCAGTGCGCCACTCCCGACGCAATACGCAGAGGTGTCCCCAACTGCCTCTGGCGAGCAGGTCGATGAATTGCTGGCATCGGGCGAACTGCTGCCCATGGGCGCAAGTTTCTTCCCGGGCGTGACACCGGTCCCACGTTACCAGTATGGCTATGGTGTGCCTAAGTCAGCCGAAGACGGCAAACCCGCACACGGTGATCCGGTCGACGCCGAGATCAAACTGATTTTTGAGACCCCAGAACCGGAGCCTAACGAGGCGCTGGTTTATGTGCTGGCCTCCGAGATGAACTTCAACGACATCTGGGCTATCACCGGTATCCCGGTGTCGCCTTTCGATGCGCGCGATGCTGACGTGCAGGTCACAGGCTCTGGCGGCGTGGCCATGATTGTCCGCCTTGGTAGTGAGTTAATCGCCGAGGGCCGCTTGTCAGTCGGCGACGTCTGCACAGTGTACTCGGGTCAGAGTGAACTGCTTTCCCCCGACCAAGGCCTCGACCCCATGGCGGCTGACTTCCGCATTCAAGGTTATGAGCGCAACGATGGCAGCCACGCCCAGTTCCTGACGGTGCAGGGCCCGCAGCTACATCCCAAACTGCCCAGCCTGAGCTTTGAAGAAGCGGGCTCTTATGGCCTAACGCTGGGCACGATTCACCGTGCGCTATACCACACGCTCGATATTGAGCCGAACAAGCGGCTGTTTGTAGAGGGCGCCTCGACGGGTACCGGCTACGACTGCCTTCGCAGCGCCGTGAGCAGTGGCCTCACCGTGGTGGGAATGGTCTCTAACGCAGAACGTGCCGCACGGGTTGAAGCCGTGGGTGGTGCCGCCGTCGACCGAAAGGATCCGCAGTGGGCGGACGCCTTTACACCCGTACCCGATGACCCGGCTGAGTGGGCAAATTGGGAAGCGCAAGGCGCAGAGTTTGTCGGCGCGACTGAAGCCGCTGCCGGTGGCAGTGTCGACTACGTCGTCTCCCACGCAGGCGAGACAGCCTTCCCCCGCTCCTTCCAGACACTGGGCGAAGGTGGCGTACTGACTTTCTATGGCGCCTCTTCAGGCTATCGCTTCACCTTTATGGGTAAGAAAGGCAGTTCGAGTCCGTCTGAGATGTTCACGCGCGCAGGATTGCGTGCGGGTCAGAGCCTATTGATTGTCTACGGCCCCGGCGCCGAAGACGGCATTGTCGACCGTGTGGCGATCGAAGCGATTGAAGTGGGTTGCCAGCGCGGCGCGCAAATCGCCGTTTTGGTGGATACCGTCCCGCAGCGTGAGTTCGTCAACTCCCTCGGCTTTGGTACGCAAGTAAAAGGTGTCGTCAGTCTTGAGGAGATCGAGCGGCGGCTAGGTGATGACTACGACCCACCCGGGCCGTTTGCGCAGATGCCCAATCCCTTCACCGAGTCGCAAGCGTTTAAAGAAGCCGTCCGGTTGTTCTCTGACCGCACGCTAAAGCCAATTGGTTCGGCGATCGCACCCTTCCTGCGCAACACGCTCGACAAGCGCGGCCTGCCTGATGTGGTCTTCGAACGTGCGGGTCGCGACGGCCTCGCCCTCGCCACCTCACTGGTGAAGCCCAATGTGGGCAAGGTTGTTTACGCCGAGGAACTGAGCGGACAGCGCTTTACCTTCTATGCGCCGCAGGTGTGGATGCGTCAACGCCGCATCATCATGCCGAGCGCAGAGATTCGCGGTACGCACCTCAACACGGCGCGTGAGTTTGCCGAAATGCAGGAACGCATTGCCGCGGGTCAGATCGATGTGTTGCCGCCGCTGGCGCGACCCATCGAAGACATCGCCGAGATCCACCAGGCGATGTGGGAGAACCGTCACGGCGGTGCCAACTATGTGGTCACCCATGCCCTACCGCGTATGGGCCTCAAAACGAAAGACGAGCTTTACCGCGCCTGGGCGCTGCGTGATGCAGCCGAGCGCGGAGAAGTCATTACCAAAGTCGAAACTGGATCAGCCGGAGCACTCCGATGAACGATATGTCCAATCTCTCCAATGCGGTGGCCTCGCAGTCTCTGGCCGGACGCCGGCTAGAAAACAAGTCTGTCATCTTGACGGGCGCTGCGGGCTCTATTGGCCGCTACATCTCTCGCCATCTGCTACGCGAAGGCGCCAAGGTCACTATGACCGGCCGCGACCAGAGCAAGCTCGACGCCTTCGTCGAGGAGCTCTCGGAAGAAGGCTTTGATGCCGAAAACATCACCACGATTGTGGGCGACTGTGCCGACCCGCAGGTCTGTCGCGACATCGTCGCGCGCGCTATAGACAGCTTTGGGAAGCTCGACGTGCTAGTGAATAACGCTGGCGCCGCGGGCCCCAAGTACACACTACGTGATATCCCATTCACCGAGGTGGAAATGCGCGCGGCCGGGTCTGACCAGACCATGTTTGACTCCGCCATGAACCTGCTCGGCGCCCCCTGGAATATGGCGCGAGCGGCCGCTGCCAACCTGAGTGACGGTGGCACGATCGTCAACGTCTCGACCATCTTCTCGCGCACCCACTATTACGGCCGCATCCCCTACGTGGTGCCCAAGTCGGGCCTCAATGCGCTGGGTAAAGGCTTGGCGCTGGAGTTGGGTGAAGAGCGCGGTATTCGCGTGAACACCCTCTTCCCCGGCCCCATCGAGTCAGAGCGCATCGATACGGTTTTCGCCACGATGGATGAGCTACAGAACATCCCTCCAGGCAGTACCAGCCAGGAATTCCGTGATCTGATGATCACCACGCGTAATGGCGAAGAGGGTCTAGAGTATCGCTACCCGACGCCCACCGACGTAGCCAATGGCATCGTCTGGTTGGCTTCCGAAGAGTCCGCCGCGGTGTCAGGTCACCACGTTGAGGTCACCAATGGCATGCAGGTTCCGGCGCAGAGTCGCTCGCAGCTGGTGTCCTGGCCAGATAAGCGCCTTGAGGACCTCACCAACAACGTCGTGCTGATTCTCGGTGGATCGGACTACGAGCAGGCTTTGACCTACGCCGAGCGCCAGATCAACAGTGGCGCCCACGTGTTGCTGGCATTCCGCTCACTGGAATCCGTTGGTCACGCTCGCACACTCATCCAAACCAGAGGGCTGGATGAAATCCAACTGTCGCACCTCGATCCCCTGCGGCGCGAATCAGTGGATCGCACCATGCAGTTCATCGATGACCACTTTGGCCGGTTGGACGGTGTGATCGTGTTGCCGCGCAAGCCCAATGGTCACTATGGGCACTCGCTCTGCGGCGCTACCGACGAAGACGTCGAAAATTTTGTTCGCGAAGAAGTAGTGGCACCGGTCGCCTTCGCCAGCATGCTAGCCAGTAACCTGTCGCGCTGGTTTGGCAAGTGCGAGCCACCGGCTATTACTTACGCCACCAACGGCAGTGACACTCAGGGCAACCTGCTCAATGAAGTGATTCGCGCGTCGATTGAGGCACTGATCCGTGGCTGGCGTCACGAAGACGAGACGTTGCTCAATGCAGGCGAGCTGGAGTGGGCCGTACGACCCAACCAGCTGGTTCGTTATGACAGTGACGACAAGGACAACCTGACCTTTGCCGCAGACTGGGCAGCCACGCTGACCAACCGCGTGCGCCAAATGGATCCGATCAACCTTTGGATCCCAAAGAGCATCAAACGCGCGACCGGCAAAGAATCCATGCCCTCGCCGTTGATGCGCGTGTTGCCAGGTCTGCACAAGGGTAAAACCGCCGTGATTACGGGTGGTAGCCTGGGTATCGGTCTGCAGCTGGGTCGCTATCTGGCGATTGCCGGCTGTCGCGTCCTGTTGAGCGCACGTAGTGCGGCCAAGCTGGAAGAAGCGCGGGACGAGATCGTCGAAGAATTACGAGGCATCGGTTACCCGCAAGCCGACACACGGGTCAGCATCATGGCTGACATTGATGTGGGCGACCCCAAGGCATTGGATGCACTATATGACCGCGCCATCGAGCTCTTCGGCGATGTCGACTTTCTGATCAACAATGCCGGTATCTCTGGTGCGGAAGAAATGGTGGTCGACATGTCCCTTGCGGACTGGAACCGCACCATGGAGGCCAACCTGATCTCTAACTACTCACTGATCCGTAAGTTCGGTCCGGTGATGAAAGATAAAGGTAAGGGCTCCATCCTGAACGTGTCCAGCTACTTCGGTGGTGAGAAGTATGTCGCCGTGGCCTATCCCAACCGCGGCGACTACGCGGTCTCGAAGGCTGGGCAGCGAGTTCTGGCAGAGATCCTGTCACGGCACTTAGGGCCTGAGATCCAGATTAATGCCCTCGCCCCGGGACCCGTCGACGGTGCGCGACTGCGCGGCCTCGGCGATGCGCCTGGTCTGTTTGATCGTCGCGGCCGGCTGGTACTCGAGAACAAGCGTCTAAATCAGGTTCACAAAGCCATCCTGAGTGATCTCAAGGAAGGCCTCAGTGTGGACACCATTATGGCTTTGGCGGCCAATGACGTGGCCAATCTGCCCTCGGGCAATGACATGCCCAAGGCGCTGACACGCCTCGTAGGCCAGGTCATTGATGCGGGCGGTGCAGGGAATTCCTCGCGCTTTCTGATGCACGAAGGCATTGCCAGCAAGCTGGTCGACCGGCTTCTGAATGGCGGCATTCTGACTCCCGAGCAACGCACCGCCTTCATGGACGCCTTTGTTGATGCGCCAGATCCCTTCTTTGACAAAACAGAGTCGAAGAAGTCAGCGACGCAGATTGAGTCCGGCATCCTGAACCGGCTTCACCTGCATAAAATGCCAACCGATGAACAGGTTGGCCTGTCTACTGTGTTCCATCTCGCCGATGACATCGTCAGTGGCGAGACGTTCCACCCCTCGGGCGGTCTCAAGTTTGACCGTTCAGTAACCGAGGGAGAACTGCTGCTACCCCCGAGCCAGACTGACCTGAACAAGCTTCAGGGCAAACGTGTGGTCATGGTGGGTGACAGTATGCGTAAAGAGCTTGCGGCGATCGGCAATGGTTTTATG
>JADHQG010000047.1 GCA_016778045.1 Luminiphilus sp.
CAGATAACTCCTTTTTAGGGCGCGTCACCTATGTGGATTTCTGGGCGAGCTGGTGTGGCCCCTGCCGCTTGTCGCTACCCGCGCTGAACCAACTCGATAAAGAATTTGCCGCCGAGGATTTTCAGGTGGTCGCAATCAGCGTCGACTATGTAGACCAGGACGCACTCGACTTTTTAGACCGATATCCCGTGGATTATCCCGTCGCCATCGATACTTCTGGCGATTCGGGCCGCGCGTTCGCCGTGGCGGGCATGCCCTCAGGCTATCTGATTGGGCGCGATGGCTTGATTCGTGCCGTTCACGTGGGCTTTCGCAAAGGTGACGAAGACATACTCCGCAAGCAAATCGCAGCGCTGATCGCTGAACCCTGAGAGGCTCAAACGGACTATCACTGGCTGCGGCTGATATGGCATCCGCTCAGGCCCTCCGCTCGTACTCACCGTATGAGCGATCCAGACACCCTTTATTACGACGGTAGTTGCCCTCTGTGCCAGCGGGAGATGTCGCATCTCGCGCGACTCAAGTCTGACCAACTTGTCCTGCAAGATATTCACGAACTGAGCACCACCGAGGATCTACCGACCAAAAGCGCCCTACTGCAGTCTCTGCATCTTCGCAGGGGCGACCAGTGGGTGACAGGGCTTGATGCCAACATTGCGGCATGGCAATACACGCGGATTGGCATGCTCTGGCGATGGCTTTCCTGGCCCTTTATCAAGCCCGTTGCCGACTGGTGCTATCGCTTCTGGGCGGTCAAGCGCTATGCCAAGCGATACCCCGCACGCCAAGCAGACGATAGCCATTCGTGAAGACCATCAGCCTGACTGGGGAGGATCTGGCGGAGCTGAGTAGCGAACGGCGCGCGCTACTTATCAACAGCTTGCCCGGCTATAAGCCCGCCATGCTAGTGGGCACAGCAAGCGGTGACGGTGACAGTAATCTCGCCATCATCAGCTCGCACTTTCACTTGGGGTCTCGTCCGCCACTATTAGCGATGATTCTTCGCCCGGATACCGGTAACAGCGAGCGACACACGTTGCGCAACATTCTGGACACCGGCCACTGGACGCTAAACGGTTTTACCTTGTCTCAGGCGAGTAAAGCGCACCACACCTCCGCTTCATTTCCCAAATCTGTCTCAGAATTCGGCGCCTGCGGTTTCTGTGAAAGCTGGCGTCCGCCGTTCAAGGCGCCCTTTGTTGAGTCAGCACCGCTTGCGGCAGGTTGCCTGCTGCGGGAGCACCAGCCGTTGCGCATCAACGGTACACATCTGATTATTGGCGAAGTGGTGCACTTGGATTTTCTCGAGGTCGCACAACGCCCAGACGGCGCACTCGTTCTGGACCAGATGGCGCTAGCCGCTGTGTCTGGACTGGATACCTACACAGCACCCGGTGCAGGCGTGTCATACCCGCCTGCCAGCATCGACTCAACACCACAGCCGCGCTGAAGCTCGTGTTGAACAGACAGATCCGCTAGGCTACGTCACGACTTCGAGCTCTTTCCGCGCCAAAAACCGGACTGCAGTCTTCCACTCGCCAAGACCAAGGTAACCGTCACTGATGACTTCACCCAAGCTATTCGCCTCCCTGCTCATGATTGCAACGCTGGGGATTTGCGCGCCCGGTATGACCAAAGAGGTGCCCGAGCGTGACGACATCGCATCGCGGTACAAATGGGATCTCACCGACATGTATATCGATGCGGCTGCGTGGGACGCGGATCGCAAGCGCTTCCTGGAAAGCTTGTCGACATTGTCTGCACACCGCGGACAACTGGGAGACAGCGGCGCGCGCTTGCTGCAAGCGATTGAAAGCATTCAGGCTGTTGAGACCATCATCGCCAACCTATATGTCTACGCCGGCCTAAAAACCTATGAGGACACCCGCATCTCCGAGAATGCAGCACGCTTTTCAGAGGCGCAGGGGCTTTACTCCCAGTATCAACAAGCACTCTCCTACTTCACACCGGAACTTCTGGCGATACCTGAGCCGACACTGACACAGTTTATTGAGAGCACACCGGGGCTCGAAATCTATGCGCATTATCTCGACGAGACAGCCCGAATGCGTCCATACACGCTGTCCGAGGCGGAAGAAAAGTTGCTCGCCATGGCATCAGACCCCCTTGATAAATTTGACAGCGTTTTCACTGCCATCGATAGCTCAGACCTGTCCTTTGGCACCATGATCGATGAATCAGGAAACGAGATCGAGCTGACCAACAGCCGCTACGGCGCCTTCTTGCACTCCACCGATCGGCGCGTTAGAGAGGATGCTTGGAAAGGCCTGTTTCAAGCCTACAAGACGCTCAACCACACACTCGCAGCCAACTATGAAGGCCATGTAAAAAGTCGGGTGTTTTTCGCGCGCGCGCGGGGCTTCGACTCCCGGCTGGCGCATGCAACCTATAGCAATGCAATCCCTATCGAGGTGTTCAATAATCTGGTGAAGACCGCCCGCGATGGGAGCGCGCCACTACAGCGCTACTTAAAACTCAGAGAAAAGGCCCTCGGAGTAGAGCGACTGGAAATTTGGGACATGTACGCTCCCATCGTGCCGCCCACAATCAAAGACGTCAGCTTCGAGGAGGCGCAGCAAATTGTTGCGGACGCGCTGACTCCTTTGGGCGAGGAGTACCTCAGCGTTTACTGGAAGGGCTTTGAGGAGGAATGGGTCGACGCCATGGCCAACCGAGGCAAACGTGGCGGCGCCTACAGCTGGGGCACTTACACCTCAAAGCCCTATCTCTCAATGAACTTCGAGGGCACGCTCAGCAATGTCTCCACATTGGCTCACGAGTATGGGCATTCGATACATAGCTACCTCACCCGAAACACACAGCCTCAGGTGTACGGCGACTATCGGACCTTCATTGCCGAAATCGCGTCGATGACCAATGAAGCTATCCTGATGCAGAAGATGCTGTCCGAAGCTGCATCACCCGACGAGCGAGCGTACCTGCTGAGCTCTTATCTCGATGAATTTCGGGGCGGATTTTACCGACAGGCCTCCTTTGCTGACTTTGAGGCTAGAGCTCATGCCAAAGTTGAGGCTGGCGAGGCGCTCACGGCAGAAGTGCTGAATACGATCTACGCGGAAGTGTTTGCTGACTATTACGGTGATGCGGTGCACGCAAATGAGCTCAACCAGATCGAATGGAGCCGCATTCCGCATTTCCTGCGTAGCGATAATTTTTACGTATACCAGTACTCAACATCATTCGTCGCGGCAACTGCTCTTGCAAAGACGATTTTGGAAGATGGCGAGCCCGCCAGAGAGCGTTATCTCACCATGCTGAAATCCGGCTCGAACGACTACCCCATTGAACTGCTCAAAAAAGCGGGTATTGATATGACTTCTGCGGCGCCCATTGAAGCGACTATCGAAGTGTTCGATGACCTAGTCGATCAGTTAGAGCAGGCGCTCGCCGAAATGGAAGCGGTTGCGGCGGCCTCGCGCTAACGGCGCATGGCACAGCAAAGATTGTTGGCCCCCGATTGCGGCATGAAGTACCTTCCCCGCGACGCTTCTTTTCAGAAGGTCAGCAACATGGTCGAGGCTGCCAAGTTATTACGTAATGAGTTCGCCGAGTAGGTGGTAGGCGCCGAATAAATACAGGACACTTTCCATTCGGACACATCCAAACGCTAAGAGGTAGCGCACCTGATGATGGGCAATCAACCCAGCGGCACACGACAAGGCGGCAAAGTCTCGGCACTTCAGGCTTCTGCCATCGCACTGTTACTCGCCGCCATCGCAGCGGCGGCAGTATTTTTTACGGGGGTGTGGCCGCCCAAAGAAGAGCCGGTGGCCATTGAGCAGGCAGCTGTCATCGAGGCACCGGAACCAGAGATCACGGTACCTGAGCCCGCACCCACGCCGGCGCCTGCCGAGCCAGATCCGGAGCCCCCCTTAGCACCGACCGAACCTCCGCTTCCGCCACTCGACCAAAGCGACGATGCGGTGCGATCGGCAATGGCCGAGGTTGCAATGGGCACGATGGGTGAGCAATACCTGATACCCGCCAATATTGTTGAGCGAAGCGCGAGCTTGGTATATCTGATGGCACAGGGAGACGTACCCTACAAGTTAATCCCGCTCGCACGGCCCAAGCAGGCCTTCCCGATCACTGACGACGGCACCCAAGTCGTCGCCGATCCCGCCGGATTCTCTCGTTACGACGCGCTCGCCAGCTGGCTAGAAAGCCTCGATCTAGAAGCCTTGGTGGCGTCGCTCGAGCTATTCCTGCCACTGTTGCGCGAGGCATGGTCCTACTATGGCGAGGACGGAGAAGCCTTCGATTTTGCGCTACTGATGACGCTTGACTTGATTATCAGCACGCCAGAGCTCGATCTCAGCGAAGCCCGATTAATCCGAAAAGAGGCAGTGTGGATCTATGAAGATCCTACTATCGAGGGTCTGGCAGCGATTCAAAAACAAGTGCTGAGAATGGGTCCTAACAATGCGGCGACTGTCAAAGCCAGAGCCGCCGAAGCTCGGGCACTCTGGATTGAGGCGCTCTCGCGAGCATCCTGAGCCGCCGCTCTAGTCCCACTCTGTCGGGTCGCCCTGATCATCAGCATTAACCAATGCCTGGCTCGTTGCAGCATCGAAGCCACGATACTGCAGAAACCTCAGCCTGCGCGCCCTCTCCCGCTGCCTGGCATCCCAGTCACCTGAAATCGGCCTACCCTGATATTTCTTACGATAGGCCGCTTCAGCCTCCGCTCGCCAGTCGGTCGACGCTTCAAAGACCTCCTCCATAGAGTCGCTGACAAGCCCGTCAACTCGATGCTGACGGAGATCATTGCGAATACGATTGGGGCCATATCCTCGTCCCGTCAATTGGCGCACTCGAGAAGCCGCAAACCGTTCGTTACTCAGGAGACCCTCATCAACCAGCTGCATGGCTACTTGCTGAATGAGAACGGGATCGCAGTCACGGTTCCTGAATCGCCTGCTGAGCTTTGTTGTGAGCTCGTGAGAACTGTGCTCGCGACGCGCTAATAAATCCATTGCAGCGAGCCTAAGCTCGCCGCAAGTAACAGGACTCGCCTTATCGTATGCACCCACTGGGCGGGGCATCGTCAGCCATTGGAGGATTCGGCAACACTGCCGATATCGGGGGCGTCGTCACTCTCTGGGCTGGCATCCGCTACCTCTGACTCCACTGCCGCCAGGGGCACGCCCATCATTTGATGCCGGATCTGATCTTCGATCTCCTTGGCAACGGCGCTGTTCTCGTCCAAAAACCGGGAAGCATTGGCCTTGCCCTGACCGATCTTGTCACCTTTGTACGCGTACCATGCACCGGATTTATCGATCAGATTTAGCTTCACCCCCCAATCGATCACCTCCCCCATATGGTAGATGCCGCTGCCATACATAATCTGGAACTCGGCCTGCCGAAAAGGGGGCGACACCTTGTTCTTGACGACTTTCACCCGGGTTTCGTTGCCCACCACCTCGTCGCCCTCTTTGACCGCTCCAATGCGACGAATATCCAACCTCACCGAAGAGTAGAACTTAAGCGCGTTACCGCCAGTCGTCGTCTCCGGACTGCCGAACATGACGCCGATCTTCATGCGAATCTGGTTGATGAAAATCACCAGGCAATTGGTCTGCTTGATCGCACCGGTGAGCTTGCGCATCGCCTGACTCAGCAGTCGTGCCTGCAGTCCAACGTGGGAATCACCCATCTCACCTTCGATTTCAGCCTTTGGGGTGAGCGCCGCCACGGAGTCCACCACCAGTACGTCAACGGCACCTGATCGCACCAGCATCTCAGCCACCTCTAGCGCCTGCTCACCGGTGTCAGGCTGCGAAACGATCAAATCATCGACCTGCACACCCAGCTTTTCGGCGTATTGCGGATCCAAAGCGTGCTCAGCATCGATAAAGGCCGCTGCACCACCGGTTTTCTGCGCTTCTGCAATGACTTGAAGCGTCAGCGTTGTCTTACCAGAAGATTCGGGTCCGTAGATCTCGACGATGCGACCTTTTGGCAGGCCACCAATGCCCAGCGCGATATCGAGCCCCAGAGAGCCTGTCGAAATAGACGGTAAGGCCACCCGCTCTTGGTCGCCCATTCGCATGACCGTGCCCTTACCAAACTGACGCTCGATTTGTGTCAGTGCCGCGTCCAGCGCTTTTTGCTTGTTCGGATCCATGCCCAGCTCCTCAGTCGTTATCTGTCTCAGTGTGTACGATCAGCTTCAGTGATGGTGGTGGTGAGCAACGAACCTCTCACTCCCTTGAAGCCTGTGACCTGCTCATCACAGACTTACCACCCGCTTTGACCGCCCAATTTCACCGCCTGCAAAACTACTGTATATATATTCAGCCTTTTTGCAATCGATTGCAATCCAGTTTAGCGATCAATTCCGTCGAAAATAGTGTCGCGCTGTGCAACATGTCGCCTGACGCGACACTGTAGCCGCCACAGAGGCCTGCGGCTTAGAGGAAGGCGTCGCCGCCATTAGGGCTTAAACATTGGCCTCTGAAGTGGCCTGCAGCGTCGCTGGCGAGGAAAAGATAAGCACCCACAATATCCTCAACGTCGGCTATCCGACCCGCGGGGATGTTTTGCCGGATCCCCTCAAGGACATCATCTGGCACGTCCGCCAGAATCGGTGTCATGGTAGCTCCCGGCGCCACGCAGTTGGCAGTAATGGGGCGATCGCCAATCTCAAGCGCCAGACTGCGGGTAAAAGACAGGATCGCGCCCTTAGCGGCGGTGTAATGTGAAAAGCCCGGCGCTCCGATATAAGCAAGCTGTGAGGCAGTGTTAATAATGCGGCCGCTATTTTGCGCATACATCTTCTTCAATGCAGAACGCGTGCAGAGAAACGTACCGCGCAGGTGCACGCCCATCAGTCGATCAAAATCTGCGACCTCGAGCGCCTCGACAGGACTGGAATGGGCGATCCCTGCATTGTTCACGAGGATATCCAGCGGATCTGATCCCAGAGCCGAAAACATCGCCAACACATCAGGCTCACTGCTGACATCCGCCTGTAGCAGTTGAGCCGCCCCACCCGCTTCGAGAATCTCCGTTACCACTGTCTCTGCAGCGGTGACTGTCGTCTCATCAAGGTAGTTGACCCAGACCATCGCTCCGTTGGCCGCCAACGCCCTCGCTACCGCCGCGCCAATCCCCGAGCTGGCGCCGGTCACCAACGCTACCTTGCCGCTCAGATTGACTGACAAGGACTCGCGGACCGTCGCCATCACCACGTCACACCACCTGCAACCGACCCCGCCGCCAGCACTAATCGGGACCACTCGATATCGTCCCAGATACCGCAGCGTGCGTAGGGGTCGCCATCTAACCAGCTCTTAGCTTGCTCGAGGTCGTCTGTGCGATACGCCAATAGGCTGCCGACAATGCGCTCGCCTGAGGGGTCCTTCAACGGGCCCGCCATGACAATGTGATCCACGATCGATTCGATATGTGCGAGATGACCCGCCATATGCTGCTCGCGCAAACCCTTCACGTCATTTCCGGTGCGATCAGTACACTTCACCAGCCACAAATTTTCCCGCGCCATCGCCTTATTTCCCTCAGATTGGTCGCCGGCACGACTTTATCGAGCTTTGATAGACGGCACCAGCTTCGCACTTGGTCGATAGGAAATGTCCGTACCAATCCTCGGCACAAGCCATTATGATTTCGGAACAATAAAAGTAGGAGCGACCGACATGATCTTTGGATTGGGGAATCGTTTTGGCACAGCGGCCGTCATCTTCGCTGTGGCTACGCTGGTGACGGGCTGTCAGGGCGACCGCGGTGGCGACGCACCGACAGTCGAAGCGTCAGCTGAAGCCGAGCCCGCCACCCTTGGCTCGATGGACGAACAGTATGCCTGGGTAGGGGATTTGGGAGACCGCGACGCGCTGCCTGGCAAGCCGCTGTACATGGAGCACTGCGCCGGGTGTCACGAGGCTCAGGTTTACAAGGCACCTCATACCACTTGGCTGGAACTCATGTCGCCGCAGGTACTCTACCGGTCGATTACCGAGGGCATCATGCAGTCTCAGGCTGCGCATCTGTCCGACGGGGACAAGCAGCACATCGTCGAGTACATCACACAAATGCGCCTCGGCGATCCCGACGCCGGTCCCAAGGTGGCCTGGTGCGACGCTTCGGCAAATATCTTCACCTCGCTCGACGAGAGTCAGCTGACTGGGTGGGGCCACGATACCCGCCGCTACGTGTCGTCTGAGGCCGCTGGCTTCGACCGCTCACAAATTGGTGATCTTGAGTTGAAGTGGAGCTTCGGCTTCCCCGCCTCAACCCGCGCCAGATCGCAACCGACCATCGCCATGGGCGCTGTGTTCGTCGGCAGTCAGGACGGTACTGTCTATGCCTTTGATCTGGAAACCGGCTGTGTCCGTTGGACCTACGCCGCCCGCGCTGAAGTCCGGACCGGCATTACTCTCGGCAAACGCGGGCCAGATGGCGCCGCCACAGCCTATTTCGGCGACATCATCGCTAACCTTTACGCCGTCGACGCTACCACCGGTGAGCTGGTTTGGCAGAGCAGTCCCGACGAGCACCACAGCGCGACCCTCACAGGTACTCCCGCGTATGCGGCAGGCAAGCTATATGTGCCGGTGTCATCGCTCGAGGTGGTCACGGCAGCCAACCCAGAATATGCCTGCTGCACCTTCCGCGGCCACGTCATGGCGGTCGATGCCGCCGATGGCAGCGTCATCTGGGACAGTTACGCCATACCTAACCCACCTGCCTCAGTGGGCACTACCAGCGTGGGCACAGATATGCTGGGTCCATCCGGCGCGCCGGTCTGGACCAGCCCCACCGTCGACGTGGATAAAAACCTGCTGATTTTCGGCACCGGTGAGAATTATTCCTCCCCCGCTGATACCAACAGCGACGCCGTGATCGCAGTCGCGCTCGATACCGGAGAACGCCTGTGGTCTCGACAAACCTTCCCGGGTGACGCCTGGAACGTCGCGTGCATGATGGCCGACAACCCCAACTGCCCGGAGGAGGATGGCCCCGACTATGACCAGGCTTCAAGCCCCCTGCTAGTGGACATTGGCGAGGGCAAAACCGTGGTCGTTGCGGGTCAAAAAGACGGCCGAGTGTTTGCACTCGACTGGGAGACGGGCCAGAACAAATTGTGGGAAGTCAAACTGGGACGCGGCAGCATTCAGGGCGGCGTGCACTTTGGCATGGCCGCGGATGGCACGACCGTCTATGTCCCCATCAATGACATGAACGATACCCGCAACGGTGAATGGCTGGATCCCGAACTCGCCCGCCCGGGTGTCTCAGCGGTCAACGCTGTGACGGGCGAGGTGCTGTGGAGCCACGTGCAGGAGAACGTTTGCGGCGAGGGCCGGCCGTTCTGCGACCCCGGGGTCTCGGCCGCCATTACGGCCACCGATGGTGCGGTCATTGCGGGTCACCTCGATGGGATTATCCGCATCTATGACCGGGACAGCGGCGAGATCATCTGGTCTTACAACACCACCACACCGGTGACCGGCACTAACGGTGTCATCGCGCAAGGTGGCGGCATGAGCGGCTCCGGGCCAGCGCTGGGCGCAGGCCATATGGTGATCAATTCAGGATACGGGCTCTATAACCATGAGGCGGGCAATGCCCTGCTCGTGTTTGCGCCCAAAGCGACGGGTTCAGTCAGCGCGCGTTAACGCTCGTAGTCCAGCGCGAGCACCTCACAGTGCTCGCGTAATACCACCCCGACCGCTTGATGATCGGGGTGGTTCAGATACGCCGGCAAATCGGCTGCCTGCTCCAGTGTGACGAGCACCCCGTGGGTCGCGCCATTGGCGCGATCAGTGATGTTTTGTCCCGCCGAAATCGCCAGAACACCCGGGATATGAGTGAGTGCGCGAATCGACGCCAGGATCTCTTCCATTTTGTCATCACTCACCCCCGCTCTAGGGGTGAGCCACACCATGTGCTCCAGCACCATCGCAACCTCAGACCAGATTAAAACCCTGACTCGACAGCGGGAAGCGGCGCACGCGCCGCCCTGTCGCGTTGAATAAGGCATTGGCGACGGCCGGTGCAATCGGTGTTGTCGCCTGCTCGCCGATCCCGGTTGGCGGCTCGTCGCTGGGCAGGATATGCACCTCCACCTTCGGCATTTGTGGCAGACGCATCACCGGATAGTCATGGAAGTTACTCTGCTGCACTTCACCATTGACGATGTCGATGTTACCGAAGGCCACGCCTCCCAGTCCGTAAGCCAGACCGCCCTCCACCTGGCCCTCGATACCGAGCGGATTCACCGCGAACCCACAGTCCACCACGCAGACAACGCGATCAACGGTGAAATCACCATTCTCGGCAACCGTCACCTCGACTGCCTGAGCAACCGGCGAAATATTGTAGATCCGCGATGCCACACCGCGTCCGCGGCCCGGTGCCAGCGGCTTGTCCCAATCACATTTTTCTTTCAATACGCTCAATACACGGCTCATGCGCGCGTGATCCTTGGTCAGACGCAACCGGAGCTCCATGGGGTCGATGCCCCCTTTGTGCGCCAACTCATCCAGAAAACACTCATAGGCAATACCCGTATGGGTGTGGCCAACCGATCGCCACTCTTGGGGAACAATGCCCTTCTTGGGCGCGTTGTGGCTCTCAACCCGGTGATTCGGGATCTGATAAGACGTTCCATAGGGGAACACCCCAAACGGCTCCTGTAGACAACCATCCAGCGAATAGATATCGATACCCCGCACCATATAAGTGGGGTCGTGCTTGGTGCCCTGCATGAGCGACTGACCGACTGCCACCTGATGCCAGGCCTCCGGCATACCCGACTCGTCCACGCTACCGCGGAGCTTATGCACAAACAGTGGCCGGTAATGGCCGCTGCGAATGTCTTCTTCCCGCGACCAAATGATCTGCACTGGTACCAACTCACCCATGGCCGCTTCTACCGCCTCAACGGTGTAGTCCGCGGTTTTACTTGAGCGGCGCCCGAAACTACCGCCCATCAGCGGTCGATGAATGGTCACGTTCTGCTGCGGGATTCCCAGGAAGCGCGAGATCACTTCCTGATCGTTAGATTGGTACTGCGTGCCGCTCCAGATCGTACAGGTGTCGCCCTCAACTTGCGCGATACAGTTCATGGGCTCCAAAGTGGCATGAGCCAATAGCGGCATCTCGTAGGTCGCCTCAACCACGTTCCCGCTGGCCTCCGCCGCGTCGAGCGCACCGATGGCATCGCCGATATCCTCTGCCAGCAAGCCGGGGGTATCCGCCAACGCGCGATAATCTGCATAGAACTGTTCGCTCGACACCCCGTCATTCGCACCGCGGTCCCAGTTGATCTTGAGCTTGGCCCGGGCCTTTTGCGCCCGCCAGTAGCTATCCGCCAGCACCACCACACCGGCCCTGATCGCTTTCACTTTGACCACACCCGGCATCGCCAGGGCTTCCGTGGCATCAAAGTCGACCACCGACCCACTGTGAACCGGTGGCCGCGCAATCGCGCCGTACAGCATCCCGGGCAGCTTGAGATCGATCCCAAATTCGGCGGTGCCATCGACCTTGCCAGCACCTTCATACCGACGGGCGGGTTTACCCAGAATCTTGAACTCGCTGGGGTCCTTGAGTGTCACCGTCTCGGGGGGCTGGATATCGAGTCGATGAATCGCTTCTAGCAGTTCGCCATAGGTGCTGATCCGACCAGTACCGGCATGCTGAACGGTGGCATCAACCGTAGACAGCTCAGCAGTGGGCACACCCCAATCTCGCGATGCCGCCTCCAAAAGCATGGCTCGTGCCTTGGCGCCCGCGGTGCGCATCGGCATAAAAGTACTGCCGGTGGTGACAGACCCGGCGGTCAAATACTCCCGAAACAGCGGCGAGTAATACTCGGGCGTCGTTGGCGCCGCCTCCAGCGCGATACTGCGGTAATCGACGTCGAGCTCTTCCGCCAACATCATGCTCATGACCGTGTAGGCGCCGTTACCAAACTCAGAATTGTTTGCCAGCATCGTAATCACGTTGCTGGGGTCGATGCGCACAAAGCTGTTCATCATAGCGCCGGCACCACTCGCATAAGCTTTGCGAGACAGGCCCACCGGGCACTGCGCAGCAAACAGTAATGCCCCGCTGCTCTGCACAAATCGTCTACGGCTCATTGAACCTGTTGTCAGGTGCTCACTCATGCGCCCTGCTCCTCTGACATCAATGTAGCCGCTAGGTGCACGGCTTTTCTTATTCGAGGATAAGTGCCGCATCGGCAGATATTGCCGGCCATCGCTGCGTCGATATCTGCGTCATTTGGACTCGGGTTAGATGACAGCAATGCGGTTGCAGCCATAATTTGTCCTGATTGGCAGTAACCGCACTGCGCAACATCGGTCTCGAGCCACGCTTGTTGAACGGGAGATAAACCTTGATCGCTAGCCTGCCCTTCGATGGTTTGAATCCGTTTACCAGCAACCGCCGAGACAGGGGTCACGCAGGAACGAATCGCGCGACCTTCCAAGTGCACCGTGCAAGCGCCACATTGCGCAATACCGCATCCATACTTGGTGCCTACCAGACCTAACTCGTCACGCAGCACCCAAAGCAAGGGGGTGTCGGCTTCGCTGGTGATCTCGACCTCATTACCGTTCACTTCCAGTTTCATGACTTCTCCTCGGGTAATGCACCTGTGCGGACAATATGACATCGCAGACGCGTTTGTTAAAGGGTTGAGCGGAGTGTCGGTTTTCGGCTACTCAGCTCAATAGTTCGCGCGATTCGGCGCGTTCAAACTGCTGGTGAGCGCGTACCAAAGTGTGTACACTTTTGTCTATATTGCATACACCAAGTCAGCAGCGATCTGGCGTCGCACCGCCAGACCACTCCACATTTAGGGGAACCACCATGGAAATTCACCGCGTGAGCGCCTATCACGATGTCGAGCATGCACTGAGGATCACCGACCTCAAACAATCGCTGTATGACGAAGGCAAGATCCTAATGGATAAGGTGCTGGTGACGCTCCATGGTGACGAGCACAGGCAACGACGCTCCGTAGAGAGCCAGTTGTTTCGCAAAAATTTCTTTCGAGTGTATGAAAACGAAGCCTTTCCCGGCCTCCTCAGTGAGACCCTGGATCAATTCCTCACCGATTCGTCTTTGGACCTCAAGGAGCTGGGATACCGCATCATGGTGCACCTCTCGCTATCGTTCGCCGGGATCGACCGCGTTGATGGCACCGTCGAGGAAGCAGACGCCCAACACCGCTTGCTGATTCAGTTGGGTCAGGCCGCAACAATTGGCCAATTCAAGGGCGACCGGGAACCCATCTTTCAAGAGATTCGAGAAGCGATCGATGAATTTCGTGAGCGCTTCTTTCTGCCCTCTCGCGCCCGACGCCTCGCGCTGCTGGAACAATACCGAGCGGGCACCCTGAGCGAAGAAGATCTGCCCAGGGATATCCTCACCATCCTGCTCATGCACGATGCAGAGCTCTCCATGCCGGATGAACTGATGGTAAGAGAGGTAGCCTTCTTCTATCTGGCGGCCTCACACACCTCCGTGCATACGCTGGTCCACGCCACTAACGAACTCTTTAACTGGTGCGAACGTCAGGACCAGACGCCAGCAGACGTCGCTGCCGATGCACATCAGCTACAGCGCTTTGTTTTAGAGAGCATGCGACTGCACCCCTCCAGCCCGGAAGCCTGGCGTCGCGCCGAAGCCGAGATCACCCTCGCCGACGGTCGCGTGGTGCCGGAGGGCGACAAAGTCGTCGTCGACCTGCAGACCGCTAACCGCGACACGAGTGTTTTTGGCGAGGACGCGGCGGAATTTAATCCATTGCGTTCCGTTCAGGGACGGATCAGCCCCGCCGGCTTGTCCTTTGGCGGTGGCATGCATGTCTGTTTGGGCATGAATCTCGTCGCAGGCACCGTGCTGCGAGACGGAGAATCGCCTAAGCCTGATAACCACCAGTTCGGCACCATCACGCTGATTATCAAAGAGCTCATCGAGCGCGGTATGCGACCCAACCCAGACAAGGCGCCGCAAAAAATCGAGGCCTCAGAGCGCGATGTCTGGGCAATTTATCCGGTGCTGTTCTGATCACATGAATGTCCCTGCCCGCGTCAGCGGCTACCAAAATGCCCATCAGGCGCTGTGCGACCGGCGCCTCGTACAGTCCATGTACAGTGAGTGTGATGTGCTGATGGAACGTGTGTTGCTGACGCTACACGGCGAGGCACATACCTGCCGCCGCGCCATCGAGTGGAGACTCTTCCGCCGGGATTTTGCGCGCTACTACGAGCGCGAGGTCTACCCCACCACACTGAAGCGAACCTTAGCGCCCTACCTCACTCGCGGGCACCTTGACCTCCCGGAGTTCGGTTTCAGGGTCAATATCAACCTCAGTGCGGATATAGCCGGAATTGATCGACCCGAGGGCTCAGAAGCAGAGACCGATGCACTGGTGGCGTTGACACGTAAATTCGGCGAGGGGGCAACGCTCTTTCATTCGACCCGAGACAAGGACACCGTGCGCCATGAGGTCGCAGCGGCACTGGCGCAATTTAATGAACAGTTTCTGCAGCCATCCAGATCTCGACGCGAGGCGCTACTGCAACAGCTCAGCGAAGGCAGTCTGACTGACGACGCAGTGCCCAGAGACATTCTTACCGTGCTTCTGGCCAATCGCGCCGAGCAGGACTTAGACGACAATATGATCCTGCGCGAGGTGGCTTTCTTTATGCAGGCGGGCTCGCACAGCTCGGCCAATGCGCTCACTCACAGCTT
>JADHQG010000048.1 GCA_016778045.1 Luminiphilus sp.
AATGGTGGCGTCCTCTGTCTCACCCGAGCGATGGGAAATCACCGCGCTGTAACCGGCCGCCTTGGCCATGGCGATGGCCTCGAGCGTCTCGGTGAGCGTGCCGATCTGGTTAAACTTGATCAAAATTGAGTTAGCGATGCCCTCATCGATGCCGCGCTTCAAGATCCCGGTATTGGTGACAAACAGATCGTCCCCCACCAATTGCACCCGATCGCCCAGCTTCCGGGTCAAGGTCGCCCAACCGTCCCAGTCTGATTCATCTAAACCATCCTCGATCGAGACAATCGGGTGTTGGTCGACCAATCCAACCAGATAATCGGCGAACCCCTCGCTGTCAAAATCAGAGCCATCACCCTGCAGGTGATAACGACCGTCACGGTAAAACTCTGACGCCGCGCAATCCAAAGCCAGAGTAATGTCCTCACCCAAGACGAAGCCTGCATTACCCACCGCCTCTGCGATGACCTCCAGCGCCGCCGCATTGGAGGGCAGATCAGGTGCAAAGCCGCCCTCATCGCCAACCGCCGTGGCGAGACCTCTTCCTGTCAGGACCTTTTTCAGATGATGGAAAATTTCGGCGCCCATGCGCAACGCCTCGGCGAAGTTTGAGGCCGACACCGGCTGAATCATGAACTCCTGAATGTCGACATTGTTGTCGGCGTGCTCACCGCCATTGAGGATATTCATCATGGGTACAGGGAGCGATAACGAACTGCACCCAGAAAGTTCAGCGATGTGTTGATACAGCGGCTTTCTGGCGCCTTGCGCGGCAGCCTTTGCAGTCGCCAAAGACACCGCCAATATCGCGTTGGCGCCGAACTGCGCCTTATTCTCGGTGCCGTCTGCCTCGATCATGCGACGGTCAACACCCGACTGATCCTGCGCGTCGTACCCCAACAGCATTTCGCGTATCGGCCCATTGGCATGCCCGACCGCGCTGAGCACGCCTTTACCCAGATAGCGCGATGGGTCGCCGTCGCGTAACTCTAATGCCTCGCGCGTGCCAGTACTGGCACCTGAGGGCGCACAGGCGCTGCCAACGCTGTCATCATCCAGAGTGACCTCGGCCATGACGGTCGGATTCCCGCGAGAGTCCAACACCTCGAAGGCGCGTACGTCGACGATCTCACTCACACTGTTACTCCTAAATGAAAAGGGTTTACTGAATAGTCAGTTCAGGCTGGGCCTTGACCAGCGCATCTACCGCCTTCACCTGCTGCAGAAAAGGTTCAAGCTGTTTCAGAGGAAGCGCGCTGGGGCCATCGCATAGCGCGCTGTCGGGGTCGGGATGCGCTTCCAGAAACAACCCGGCGATACCCAAGGCCATGCCCGCTTTGGCGAGCTTGAGCACCTGTGCTCGTCGCCCGCCCGAAGCGGCATCACCCGGGTCGCGTCTTTGCAGAGCATGCGTCACGTCGAAGATCAGCGGACAGCCCCCGGAGATATCGCGCATCACCTCAAACCCGAGCATATCGACCACCAAATTGTCGTAGCCGAAGGTGCTACCCCGCTCGCAGATCATCAGACGATCGTTGCCACACTCTTGGAACTTGGCGACCACATTCCCGATCTGCTCAGGACTGAGAAATTGCGGCTTCTTAATATTGATCACAGCACCCGTCGCCGCCATCGCCTCAACTAGATCAGTTTGTCTGGCCAGAAAAGCCGGTAGCTGCAGAATGTCGCAAACCTCGGCTACGGGCTTGGCCTGCTCGGGGGTATGGATGTCAGTCAGCACGGGTACGTTAAACGCTGTCTTCACCTCAGCAAGGATGTCGAGACCCCCTGCCATGCCCGGACCGCGAAAGGAGTGGATCGATGAGCGATTGGCTTTATCGAAGGACGCTTTAAATACGTAGGGAATGTCGAGCTTCTCACAGACTCGGGTGTACTCCGCAGCGCTGTCCATTGCCAGCGCTTTACTCTCGAGCACGTTAATGCCGCCAATCAGCACCATTGGCTGGTCATTGGCGAAGGTACAGCCCCCGACCTCCAGCGTGCGATGGCGTTCACTCACGCCGCGTCACCGCACTGTTGCGACGCCGCCAGCGCTGCTTCGATATAGCTGGTGAAGAGCGGATGTCCTCCCCTCGGGCGTGATTTGAATTCCGGGTGGAACTGACACGCCACAAACCAAGGGTGAGCGGGTAGCTCAATGATTTCAACCAGCTCACCATCTTGCGACCAGCCGCTCACCTTCATACCGGCCGCCTCCAGCTGGGCGACATAATTGTTGTTCACTTCATACCGGTGCCGGTGACGCTCGGAAATCAGCTCTGCTCCATAGATGGCCTGTGTTCGAGTGCCCTGCACCAGCTGACACTGTTGAGCGCCGAGGCGCATCGTGCCGCCGAGATCTGAATCCTCCGAGCGCAGCTCGCGCTCACCGTCGGCGGTTTGCCACTCGGTGATCAGCGCGATAATCGGGTGAGGCGTGTCGGATTGCATCTCGGTGGAGTGAGCTCCCTCGAGGTGGCATACGTTGCGGGCGTACTCAATCATCGCCATGTGCATGCCGAGGCAAATACCGAGAAAAGGAATGCCCTGCTCGCGAGCGTAGCGCACCGAGTCGATCTTACCCTGAATGCCGCGGTCTCCGAAGCCACCAGGCACCAACACCGCATCCAAATGCGACAGCAAGCCGACTCCCTGCACCTCGATTTCTTCTGCGTCGATGTAATCGATCTCAACCCGGGTATCGGTTTGCAGGCCGGCATGATCCAGCGCTTCGTTCAGAGACTTGTAGGCATCAACCAAATCCACGTACTTGCCCACCATGCCAACGCGCACCACACCCTTTCGCTGACTGAACTCCCGGCGCACCACGTCCTCCCACTCAGACAAGTCGGCTGCGGGTTGAGAAATACCGAAGCGCTCCAAAATGTAGTCGTCGAGGCCACTCTGTTTCAGATGGCCGGGGATCTCATAGATGGAGTCGGCATCCAGCAGCGGAATCACCGCCCGCTCCTCAACGTTGGTGAACAGCGAAATTTTGCGCCGCGCGCCCTCGTCGACCTCAACGGAACAGCGACAGAGCAACACCTCTGGTTGCAAACCGATCGAGCGCAACTCCTTAACAGAGTGCTGGGTCGGCTTGGTCTTGATTTCGCCCGCCGTCGGAATGAAGGGAATCAGTGTGAGATGCATCAATATTGCGTTCGAGGCGCCCAATTCCAGCTTCAGCTGGCGCACGGCCTCTAAAAATGGCTGGCTTTCGATGTCACCTGCCGTGCCGCCTACCTCTACAACCGCCACCTCGGCGTCACCCGCTCCCTTGACCACACGGCGTTTGATCTCGTCAGTAATATGAGGAATGACCTGAACCGTGCCGCCGAGATAATCGCCCCGACGCTCCTTACGCAGCACCGCATCGTAAACCCGCCCCGCCGTGAAGTTATTGGCGCGACTCATGACCGTACGCGTGAACCGCTCGTAGTGCCCCAGATCTAGGTCGGTTTCAGCACCATCGTCGGTAACAAAGACCTCGCCGTGCTGGAAGGGACTCATCGTGCCGGGATCGACATTGATGTAAGGGTCCAGTTTCAGGAGGGTGACATTCAAACCGCGGGCCTCAAGCACAGCAGCGAGGGAGGCGGCTGCGATCCCCTTGCCAAGGGAAGACACTACGCCACCAGTAACGAACACATATCTCGTCATGGAATCCACCAAAGCGAAAAACGACCCCTGACACCTGTTTCGATGCCTTCCGGGAAGGTCTCTCCGATGGACAATCAGTCTAGCAGGAAGCGCCGCAAGGCTCAATTCAAACCGCGTTAAAAAGCCGCCAAATTGGCCTCAACCCCGCTTCCTCGGCTTTCGCCCCAGACGACTCAATGCCCTGCAATGGGCCCGCAGAGAACAGCCAAACTGGCACTGAATCTCTCGCTAAAACAGGTAGATGCACTCGCCACCACGGGGGGATCCTTAGCTCTTGCAGCCACTTTTTGCTGGGTTTTGAGGGCCTGTCTAGCGGCGTCAGCGTCGGCAACTGCTGACAGGGGATACAGCTGAGTGTTGTTCCAGCGAGGAGTCCGTAGGCGCCATCGGACATTTCCCAGTTCAGGTTACCCCAAGGGCCCTCCATCGATTCGCCCACCGCCACCTCATCGGGCAAAGACAGTGACGTGCGCGACGACAGGGAGACCGGCACGCTGATCACCATGCCATCCCATGCGCGCAAACAAGCACTGTTCCAAACCAATTCCGGAATCCGATCTGCTGCAGCGGTGAGCACCTGCCGCGCAAACTCCAGCAAGCGACGTTGATCCGGAGCATCAAAGCGTAACTCTCCCAGCCACTGATGAATCTCAGCGGCGAGCACTGCAGGGTCCTGCGTCGGATCCACCTCCACAGCCGGCTCGCCGACCGCTGTTTGAGTCCGCTTTAGCGGTAACGTGCTGAGCCGTTTCTGCGTAAGCGCCTGCAGGTCCGCCGCCCGCCGCACGGTCTCGCGATAGCCGGGCCATCGCTCGGCAATAGTGGGGAGTACGACTTGGCGAAGATAATTCCTGTCCTGCTCGGTCTGCAGGTTGCTGGGGTCTGTCACATAGTCCAGACCAGCGGCTTCGACCGCTGACCGCAATGTTTCGCCGGGGGTATCCAGCAACGGCCGAAAAATCAGTCCGTCGCCACAGAGCCGCTGCCTCGGGATGCCTGACAAACCTCTTGGACCTGCGCCACGGAGCAAACGGAGCATCACCGTCTCGACCATGTCATCGGCATGGTGCGCGGTGAATAAGACCTCACCCGTCTTCAATACCGCCTCGAAAGCGGCGTAACGCTCGGTGCGCGCATCTGACTCGAGACCGTGCCCACTGAGCTCAATGTTGCAGTGAGCCACTTGAAGCGGCACACCCAGATTGTCAGCATGCCGCTGACATAGCGCGACCCAGTTAGAGGCGTCAGCATGTAAGCCGTGGTTCACGTGAATGGCATGAATAGCAGGTGCAGTGGCGGTCTCCCGGTATGCAACCAGCGCATGCAACAGAGCCACGCTATCGGCACCACCAGAGAGCGCCACCCACCAGCGCGGTGAGCGGAGAATCGCTTCGGGGATTGGACTCAGGTACTCGCGCACAGGCCCGGGGTCAGCCGTTAGTTACCGTAGGACATCAGCCTTCGATAACGTGCTTCGAGCATGGCGTCGGTGTCCATCGCCGCCAGTCGCTCGACCTGCGTGAGCAGGTGGGCCTTGAGGCGGCTGGCCATTTCAGCGGGATCCCGATGGGCACCGCCCAGTGGTTCGGCGATCGTCGCATCGACAATGCCCAGCTCTTCAAGTTTTGAGGAAGTGACGCCCATTGCTGCCGCCGCATCGGGAGCAAATTCTGAGCTCTTCCAAATGATATTGGCGCAGCCCTCAGGCGAGATCACAAAGTAGGTCGCAAACTGGAGCATGGCCAGATGATCACCGACACCAATACCCAGCGCACCACCCGATGAACCCTCGCCAATCACAACGCAGACCAGCGGCGTGCGCAGGCGCGACATGACGGCAAGATTCTGCGCGATGGCCTCAGAGATGCCCCGCTCTTCAGAGTCGATACCGGGGTAGGCTCCGGGCGTATCGATCAATGTAATCACCGGCATTTTGAAACGCTCGGCCATTTCCATGAGCCGCTTTGCCTTGCGGTACCCTTCGGGCTTGGGCATACCGAAATTGCGGTACACCTTGTCTTTGACCGCACGACCTTTCTCCTGGCCGATGACCATCACTGGCCGGTCGTCGAGCCGCGCCACGCCACCGACAATGGCTTTGTCGTCTGCAAAGTGCCGATCGCCGTGTAGCTCATCGAACTCGGTGAAGATCTGCGGGATGTAGTCCATCGAGTAAGGGCGCTGCGGATGCCTGGCGACCCGAACGATGTCCCATGCACTGAGACCTGTATATATCTTCTCGGTCAGCGCGGTCGATTTCTCGCGAAGCCGATCGATTTCCTCGGCAAGGTTGAGATCCGCTCCGTCACTCACGCCCTGCAGCTCTTCGATTTTCATCTCGAGTTCTGCAATGGGCTGTTCAAAGTCGAGGTAATTGGGATTCATAGTTGAGGCACCCTATGGCGCAGTGCGACCGGCAAAGAGGGGCCGAGTCTACAAAGGGAGGACTCCGACGTCACGCCCACTGTTAAAAAGTTGGCTATCTCGTTACCCTGCCGCCCATGATAGCTCCCGGTCAATGCGCGCCCAGACTGATTCTCGCCCCCATGGAGGGGGTGTTGGACTCGGTAATGCGTGACCAGTTGACCCGCCTCGGCGGCTACGAGCGCTGTGTCACGGAATTTGTGCGTGTCTCTCATACGATCCTCCCAAAGCGAGTTTTTTATCGCTATGCCCCCGAGCTCGCGCACGGCGGGTTCACACTATCGGGCGTCCCGGTGTATCTGCAGTTGCTCGGCTCCAACCCTGAGCTGATGGCCGCCAACGCAGAACGCGCTGCCGCGCTGGGTGCTCCCGGTATTGACCTGAACTTCGGCTGTCCTGCCAAAACCGTCAACCGGTCCCAAGGCGGTGCTGCCTTGCTACGGTCGCCTCATCTGATTAGATCCATCTGCGAGCAGGTCCGGGACCGGGTCCCGCACACAATCCCGGTCACCGCCAAGATCCGGCTGGGCTACGATTCTGATGAACAATTCGGCGATATCCTTGCGGCGCTGGCAGCGGTGTCGCTGACCGAGGTCACCATTCACGCGCGCACCAAGCGACAGGGTTACCGGCCGCCAGCCCATTGGCACCAACTGCGGTTGGCTAGAGCAGCATTGCCCTTCCCTGTGATTGCCAATGGCGAGTTGTGGACACCGTCCGACATTGCCCGCTGTGCTGATATCACCGGGTGCGACGCGTTCATGCTGGCTCGGGGCGCACTGTGTCGCCCCGATCTCGGTGCGGCGACGCAGGCTTTTTATCGAAACAAGCCCAGTCCTGCCTTCGGCTGGGAAGAGGCTCAGTTACTCCTTTCGGCGTTTCTGGCGAAGAATTGCGAGCTCTACGATCCCCGCTACGCCGTGAACCCCGTCAAGCAATGGCTGGTTTACCTCAAAGTTTACTACCCCCAGGCAGGCGCACTGTTCAGCCGTGTCAAGAGAATCACCGACCCCACAGAGATGGCGGCCGCTCTCTGTGAAACGGCTTCTCTGGCTCAGGCGGCCTGAACCGCGGCAAAGCGTTGCTTCAGAAAACAGCATGATTAGGCGAGCACGATGACCAGCACCCTGACAACCGATAACCCGCAGGATCTGTGGGGGCACCCCAAAGGGCTTTATATCTGCTTTGGCACCGAGCTCTGGGAGCGCTTCTCTTTTTACGGCATGAAATATTTGCTGCTCCTGTACCTCACCAAGTATCACCTGTTCTCAGATGCCAGCGGCTTGGGCGTATTAGGTAGCTATGCATCGCTGGTCTATGCCATGCCAGTGCTGGGCGGGCTGATCGCTGATCGGTTCATCGGCATGCGCAAAGCGGTCACCCTCGGCGGCATCTTATTGGTCGCAGGCCATCTGGGTATGGCCTTTGAAGGTGAAGCCGCTCGAGAAACCACCGACGGCATTGTCAGAGACGAACAGGCGCTATCCATATTTTATTTGTCGCTGGCGCTGATCGTGGTGGGCGTCGGCTTTCTGAAACCCAATATCTCCACAGTGGTCGGCAAGCTGTACGCCGAAGGCGACCCGAGGCGCGACGCCGGCTTCACGATCTTTTATATGGGCATTAACGTCGGCGCATTTACTGCGACGCTGCTCTGCGGGTGGCTGGGCGAGGTCTACGGCTGGTCCTGGGGATTCGGCGCTGCCGGTGTCGGCATGATATTAGGGTTGATTCTGTTTCAGTGGGGCCAGAAATATCTTATGGGCCACGGTGAAGCGGCAGATCCCGATCAGCTGTCTCGCCCAACCGGCCTGCCGGGACTGACAATTGAACGGGCCATCTACTTGGGGAGCGGTTTGATGGTGGCAATCGTCTGGCAGCTGGTGCAGCTAACCGACATCGTTGGCACCTTGCTAGACCTATTATCGCTCATTGTCCTGGGTGGACTGGCTTGGTTTTTGTTTTTTCGCTGCGACAAAGTTGAGCGTGACCGGATGTTTGTGCTGATCGTGCTGACCCTGTCCACCGTCATTTTTTGGGCACTGTTTGAGCAAGCCGCAGGCTCGATGACTCTGTATGCCGATCGGGTCACAGACAAAATGCTGTTTGGTGTTCCGCTCACCGCTGCACAATTTGGTGCCGCAAACGCGCTATTTATTTTTTTATTGGCGCCACTCTTTGCGCTGCTGTGGACGCGACTCAATGCACGCGGCTGGGAGCCGAGCACGCCGATCAAGTTTGCTTTCGGGATCGCCCAAGCAGGGCTTGGCTTTGGCGCACTGGTCTATGGCGCACAGTTTCCGGATCAGGCCGGAATCGTCTCGGCGTGGTGGTTGGTGCTGGCCTACTTGCTGCACACCATGGGCGAACTGTGCCTCAGCCCAGTGGGTCTGTCTGCCGTCACAAAACTGGCGGTGCCCTCGGTGGTTGGCGTGATGATGGGCACCTGGTTTCTCGCATCAGCCTACTCCTCGTACGTGGCAGCCCAAATCGCCACCATCGCCGCCCGGCCCGCGGGCGAGGATAGGCTTAATCTCACCGAGGCGTTGGCCGGCTACACCGATTTATTCAGTCAGCTGTTAGCGATAGGCCTGATTGGCGGAGCCGCGCTGTTGGTTTTGTCGCCAGTGCTCAAGCGCATGATGCACGGCATTCGTTAACCCGGTTATCGATGGCGAATCACGCCGCGCTGAGCACGGCGCCCTCTGCCATTTTCGCCGCTAACTTTCGCTGCCGCCGGGCTTCACGCCGCTGCTGCCAGTCGTAGCCAATCAGGTACATCGCTGGCACCAGCAACAAACTCACGAACAGCGCAAAGAACACGCCGAATGCCAGCGACAACACGGCCGGCTTCAGGAACTGAGCGCTGGTAGACTGTTCGGCCATGATGGGAATCAGCCCGACAAAGGTGGTGACCGTCGTGAGGAAAATAGGCCTGAACCGACTCACCGCCGACGCGACCACCGCCTTGGGCGGCGCCATTCCCTCTCTCTCTAGCCGCCTGACATAGTCGACCAATACCAAATTGTCGTTCACCACCACGCCCGCCGCGGCACCAATACCGAAGTAGGAAAACAGCGCCATCGGCAGATCGAATATGAGATGCCCGAACACGGCACCCATAAATCCGAAGGGCATGGCCGTCATAATCAGGAGCGGCAGGCTATAAGAGCGGAAAGCCACCGCGATCAGGGCATAAATGACAAACAAGGCGATCGTATAGAGCGAGACGATTTCGCTGAAGAATTCGGCTTCAGCTTCCTGCGACCCCCCTTTCAATACCTGCAGGCCCGGATACATCTTGATCAGCTCAGGCAAGTAACCCTCTTTTACGGCTCGATTAATCTCGCCCAAAGATTCCGGTTCAACCGTGGCACGCACTGTCACCACCCGCTCGCCATTGCGTCGTGTGATCCGACGCGTCGCGAGGCCCGCCTCGACCTCAGCCACCGCCAATAGCGGCACCAACCTGCCGTCGGGTGTGCGGATGCGGACATCCTCAAAGGACGCCAGTGATTCACGCGCGGCCTGAGGATAACGCACCATGACTCTGACATCGCCATCCGCGCGGGGCAGTCGCTGCACTTCCTCGCCATAAAAGGCCTGACGCACCTGCGTTGAGACGTCGCCCAAAGTGATGCCCAGTTTTTCTGCTCCGGGCAACAGATTGAATCTCAGCTCGGGTAAAGACCCCCACTGATCGTCGCGGATAAAGAAGGTTTTGTCGTAGCTGGCGAGATGCTGCTGCAACACCCGACTGGCTTCGTTGAGTGTATCCAGATCCTCATGCTGCAAGAGAAAGGTAATGCTCGCTTCCTCGTCGCCGAAGCTGTAATTGACTTTGACCTCATCGGCATCGGGGATATCGCCGACCAGTTCTGAAAAGCGATCCGCTGTCTCCCTGGCACTCAGGGCCCGCTGATCGGGTGGCGCCAGCTGCACGATGGCGATGACATCACCGCGACGAGCGCGCGTATACCAGCCCTCGATCAGTTCTCCACTCCCCCGACCGGCTCGTGCCTCGGCGTTCACCTCTGCGGCCAGCTGTTTTTCAGCCTGCTGCAACTGCCCCAATACCTCCATAGAGCGGCTGTACGGGGTGCCTGGGGGCAGGCGCACATTAATGTAGACCTCCTCACTCTCAACCTGAGGTGAGAAGAAGAACTTCACCCAGCCGCTGGTAAAAAGCCCCAGTGAGACGAGGAAGAGCGAGAAGAACACCATCGTTGTGGTATAGCGGCGATCAAGACACCTCTCCAGAAAGGGCCGATAGGTGTTTTCGGCAAAGCGCACGATGCTATCTGCGATGCGTCTCTGTCGCGTCATCCACTTCGACTCAGACCCGGCCGTTTTCAGGTTTCGTAAGTGCGCTGGAAGGATCAGAAAGGCCTCTATCAGCGAGAACAGCAGTGCCAAAGAGATCACCACCGACAACTGTCGCGTGAATTGCGCGGTGACCCCAGATAGAAACAACCACGGCGCAAAGGCCACCATGGTGGTCAGCACGGCAAAGATCACCGGCCGACTGACTGCGAAGGCACCCGCGACGGCTGCATCCTCCCCCGTCAAACCACGCTGATGGACATGGTGGTGTATGCTCTCCCCCACCACAATCGCGTCATCGACGACGATGCCCAATACCAGCAGAAAAGCGAACGTCGACAGCAAATTCAACGACACATCGTTGGCAGGCAATAGCGCAAACGCTCCAAGGAAACTGACGCCAATCCCCACAGTGACCCACAGCGCCACCTTGGGCTCCAAGGTGACAATCAAGATACAAAAGACCAGGATCAGACCGAGAATCGAGGACTCTGCAATCAGCTCCATCCGGTTTTCATAGACGTCGGCATTGTCGGTCCACAACTCAAGATCAATACCCACCGGCAGGGTCGGCTGCGTCTCTTCGATCCATTTTTTAACTGCCTGACTCGCCTTAACCACCTGCATGTCGTCCGTGGATCTCACTTGCAGCAGCACCGCCGGCTGACCATTGAGCGTGGCTAAAATCTCGTTCTGCTCAAAACCATCAACCACCCTGGCAACGTCGGCGACCCGCACCTGTCCGCCGTCAACGGTTTGCCTGATAACGATTTGCTCAAAATCGGTTTGATTATCCGCGAGGTTCTGGGCACGCAGCTGGACGTCGCCTGTCTGTGTGCGCACCTCGCCCACCGATACATTCATCGAATCTCGGCGAATAGCCGCAGCGACATCGGAAAAGCTTAATCCGTAGTTGCGCAGATCCCGCTCCGATAGCTCAATGGTGACCTCTTCCCGACGCGAGCCGAATACATCCACTTGCGAGATGTAGGGCAGTCCTGCCAACTCATTTCGTAGACGATTGCCCAAGCGGGTCAGAGCTTTCTCACCGACATCGCCGGCCAGCGCGACCCGAATCATCTCCTGTCGCCATTCCAACCGGCGAACGCGGGGGTTTTCGATATCGCGCGGGAACGACGTCACGGAGTCGACCGCGTTCTTCACGTCGTTCAAAAAGGCATTGAGGTCGACCGTGGGAAAGGTCTCGACGGTCAGCGAGCCCGAGCTCTCGCGGGCCTCAGACGTAACGCGATAGACATTGGAGACGTTTTTCAACACCTCCTCGATACGCTGAACAACCTGCTGCTCCATCTCCTTGGGAGAGGCGCCCGGCCAGATGACTTCGACCTGAACAATATCCGGCTGCACCGAGGGGAAGGCTTCTTTTTCGATAGTGCGCAGGCCCAGCCAGCCCGAGGTGACAATGATGAGCATTAACAGGTTGGCGGCAACCGGATTGCGCACCCACCATCGGATCAGACCTTCCATGTCGTGACTCTCAGGCTTCGTTGTCGTCTAAATCGGGCTCGTTGCCCACGCTGTCGGCTACGGCCTCGGTATCCATCGCTTCGAGTCGCATGCCGCGAACCGGATTGCGGATCGCCGAGACGATCACCTGCTCACCAGCCTCGACGCCAGAAGCAAGCAGCGCACTGTGCCGGCTACGATGAATGACATCGACCTGGCGGATGTCCAACAGACCCTCGCCATCCAAAACGAATATCTCATCACCCGCTCGCAGGCCTTCGGCGGCGATCTGAATACCATTAGCGACGAGCCGGCCCTCGATTTCGGCATCGACATAGAGGCCCACCGCCAGCGGCATACCGGAGGTTAACTGGGCCAGACCATAAGGGTCTTGCACCTGCACCGTGCCGTAAACCGTGCGGGTAGTTGGGTCGATCGCCGCATCCAATCGGGTCAGCGCGCCCTGCCAACGATACACTGCACCGCCCAGTGATGCTGACAGGGTGGTCGGCAAGCCACCGGCTTCTCCGCCATCAAAACCAATGGGAATACCCAGAGCCGACAGCTGATTGGTCGTAAGCGCCAGCCTAACCTCGGCCACGTCGGTGCCAAAGACGCTACCCAGCACTTTTCCGGGATTCACGTATTGACCCAAATCCGCCGCCTGGCTCTCCACCCGGCCCGCAAAAGGCAAACTGATGCGCGTTCTTTCAAGATTGGTTAATGCCAAAGCCAACGCAGTCTCAGCGGCTTTGAGCGCCGACTCGGCTCTGGCTACCTGTGGCTTTTTTAGTGCCAAGGGTGATGGAGATTTTTGACCCGCCAACTGCTTGCGGGCGACGTCGGCATCGGCAAGCGCCTGGTCCAGGTCGACCTGAGCTGCTGCCACCCGCGCTCGCCGCTCATCGACCGCCGCGCGATAGTCGGTGTCTTCAATGGTCAACAGCACGTCGTCTGGACCGAAGCGACCACCCTCTATAAACGCCGGCGCAATCGACGTGATTTTGCCGCCGACCTGCGCCACCAATTGGGTTCGCACGCCAGGCCGGACCTCGCCGAAGGCGACCACAGTGGGTCGCGTGGTCGTGCGCACTGCGGGGACGACCTCAACGCTAATCGGCCTAGGCGGCTGAACGCTCGGCGCGGGCTGTGGCTTGGTCACCTGCAACAGCACGTAGACCGCGATACCGGCCAAACCCACACCAACGGGCCACGCCGCTCGCCTCAATGTGGCAATCATGTTGCTCCTCTCCTTGATCCAGCGACAACGCCGCACACCGCTGGCGCGCTGCCGCAACTGCCTTCCGTAGCGAAAGCTTTGCAGCAACCGATATTACCGCGCAGGCGCGCTTCTCTCCATGGGGATAAGTCGCTTTTGATCTGCGGAACTTTTTGAACTCTAGGCGTCATGCTGCTTGGGATCGCCCTTGCGCTGGGCTTAGCTCGTTTAATCTTGCACCCCCAGCGCGACAACCACATGACAACCACGTTACACCTGCGTGACGACCGACACTGCGTCTTGCCCTGAGCTCACAGCTTAGAAAACTCTCGATTCAGATCATACTGTCGGGAGGTGACGTAACGCTCCATCGCCTCGATACGGCTAGCCGCTGTAGCCACACGCTCCCTCGCTTTGCGCACACGCTCTGCCGGTGCGTCGGTATAGCGAAAAACGGTTTTGCGGCGATACGTGTGACGATCCTCGTCGTATTCCATCTCGATCTCGACCTCCTCTTCGGGGAGCTCAGACCATCGCGACGCCTTGGGTGCAATCGCCACCCAGGCAATCACATAGAGCCAGAAGGCAAGCGAGCCTGTGAACATCAACAGCGCCACAGCAGCTAAACGAACAACCCAATTGGGGACATCCCAGTGCGCGGCGAGGCCTGCACAGACACCCCCGATCCATCCCTCGGAGCGGTTTCGATAGAGACCCATACCCCAACCACGACGACGGCTTTCACCAAAACTGCGCTGACGATTGGACATCTTTACACCCCCTCTTGGGTCTGACTGGCACGCTTCTGGCGCCAGTTTGGGTGATCGGCATCGAGTATAGATTCCAATGACTCGATGCGATCCGCCATTTGATCCACTGCAACCAACATTTCTTCTAGCGCCTGGCGGTCATCTTCGCTGAGTTGACTGCTGGACCGGTTGACGCTGCGGTAGTGCATGACGATCCACGTGGGCGCCACGATCACCATGAACAGCACCATGGGCACGAATAACATCTCAAACGGGTTCATTTCCCCTCCCTGTCGATCACTGTATGTCGATCACACACAGCCCCACTTCCTTTGGGTTTGATTATGCCACCTGCGGTCACGCCTTTTTCGCCTCGCCGTCTTCCGCTGGTGGCGCCTCCGGCTGAGACATGGCGTCTTTAATGCGCAGCAGCTCCTCGTCCAGCCAGTCGTCTTCGCCCAGGGCGTCAATTTCTGCTGCCAGACTGGATGCAGTGTCACGCCCCAGATCCATGGCCTGCAAGTCCCCTTCGAGGTTATCCACCTTGCTCTCGAATCGTTCAAATTTGTCAAAAGCGTTGTCCAACTCTTTGCGGTTCACCTGCTTCTGTACCTGCACGCGTGAGCTCACAGTTTTGGCCCGCAGCAGGATC
>JADHQG010000049.1 GCA_016778045.1 Luminiphilus sp.
GACCATCTGGGACTTTACCGACAAAGTCGAAGTGGGACGGGTCAGCGCTGTCACAAGTGGCCAGAGCTATATGCCAGCGGTGGTTGTCCCCATTCCGATTATCGCGCCCGTACAAGGCACGGCATGTGACAGCCTCGGTGATCAATTGCTGGAATACCTCTCCGCGCATCACTAAATCATGGCTCTGAAGCGCTTGCGGCGAATCGCAATACTGACCCTGATTGGCCTGTTTTGGACCGGCGGGGTCAGTGGCGCCTCCACCGTCACCATCGGTGGCAAATCCGTTGAATTGCCTGATGACATCGCGGAAGAGCACCAAAAGCTTGTCGATAACATTGGCATCTATGACGACCCAGAGCTCGACGCCTACGTACGCCAAGTGGGCGAACGGCTACTGAGGGACTCGGGCATTACCAGCCCCACCTTCAGCTTCACGCTGCTCGATTCACCTGACATCAACGCCTTCGCCTTGCCGGGCGGCCTGATTTATATGAACCGCGGCCTACTGGCGTATCTCGATACCGAGGCGGAACTGGCCGGAGTACTGGCCCATGAGATTGGCCATATCACAGAGCGACATCACTCGCGACGAAAAACCGCTCAGATGACTTCCAAGGTCGCCGCCGTCTCTGCCTATATCCTGACCGGGTCGGGTGACGTGTACGACGCCGCCAGCATGTACGGCGCCGAGATCATCTCTGGGTTCGGTCGCGACATGGAGCTCGAGGCGGATTCAGCCGGAGCGGAATATCTGCATCAGACCGGTTACGACGTGGATTCCATGCTGTCAGTGATCGGCGTGCTCAAAGATCAGGAGCAGTATCGACGCGCTCAGGCCAAAGCGAGTGGCAAACCCTCGGGTACCTACCACGGACTCTATGCCAGCCACCCGCGCAACGACCTGCGTTTGCGGACGGTGATCAGAGCGGCGAATGATCTAGATCTTGCCGAGATGCCCGACAACCCCGAGATTCCGGGCGAGTATCGGCGACAAACCGAAGGGTTGGTCTACGGCGCCAGTGCGGAAGCGCAGAGCGACCCGAATCGCTTTTATCACAACAAGCTGAACTTCACCTTCGCGCACCCGCCGGGTTGGAACGTGCGGCAGTCGAGCCGAGAGATCGTCGCCTCCTCAGCTGACGGCACTCAGACCTTGACCATTGGTCTCGCGCGGATCGACCCCGCTCAGGATACTGAAGCCAGCCTCGTCGAAGGGGCACAGGGAGATGTCAGCGACTTGGAGGCGCTCGAGCAATATGGTTTGACCGGCACCACTGCGGTCGCCTCCAGCGAGGGACAGTCCGCCCGGCTCGCCGTCATCGATCACAGCTACCGATTTTTATTTGAAGGCGACGCATCGGACTTAGCAACCGCTGACCCTGCATTCAGAACCATTATTGATAGCTTCCGTCCGTTGACGGCGCGCGAAAAAGTCACCGGCACCAGCCACACCCTGCACTACATTCAGGTGCCGAGAGGGGCCACCTTTGCGTCACTTGCGAGCGGCGTAAAATTACCCGACGCCGAGAATCAGCTCAGGTTGATCAACGGCTACTATCCCACCGGCGAGCCACGAACAGGGGATTGGGTTAAAGTCATCCGCTGACCTCTCAAGCCAAGTGGACCTGCCTTTATGGCCCGCGCTTTCAAATCTTTCCATTGGATCTTCTTACCCCTCCGAACTGTGTTGGTAGCGTTAGCGTTGTTTACGGTCGTAGCGCCGACACGCGCTGAACTGGTGGTCTATACCGCTCAATTGATCCGCACCATGGAACCCGCTTTGCCCACCGCCACCGCGGTCGCGGTGGAGGACGGATTGATTGTGGCAGTGGGCAGCGAGGACAAGCTGCAACCCCTCATTGAGGCCCGCAGCGGCCGGGTCGATCGCCAATTTGCCAATGACGTTCTGCTTCCAGGGTTCATTGATCCCCATGTGCACCCTGCCCTACCCGCGGTGCTCACCCAGTTCCCGTTTCTGGCGCCCGATGACTGGTCGCTGCCCACCGGTGAATTTCCCGGCGAGACCACCCCCGAGGGATATCGCGCCCGCTTGAAAACGCTTGTCGCTCAGCACGACGACCCCACCGTGCCCTTTATTACGTGGGGCTATCACCCTTTATGGCATGGCGAAATTTGGCGTGAGGATCTGAACGAGCTGTTTGGAGAACAGCCCGTGATGCTCTGGCATCGCTCTTTCCATGAACTCATTGGCAACGATGCCGCCTGGTCCATGCTGGGCGTGACCGAGGCCGATGCGCAACTGGACGAGGGTGCCGACTGGGCACGGGGCCATTTTTACGAGAATGGTTTGAAAGCCGTGGTGCCCAAGCTCGGCTTCCTATTTACACCACAGCGCTTTGGCGGTGGCATGTTCAACTTTCTCGCCATGCTGCATCAGGCGGGCGTCACTACCGCCCTTGATATGGGCACGGGCATCTATGGCAATCCCGTCGGTGAGATCGCCGGCGTGCGCGCTGCGGCCAACGCCTACCCGGTACCGGTGCGACTCATCCTGACGCCCATCATTGTCGATTTCCTAGCCAGAGGAAAAACGCCTGAAGACGCGCTGGCAGAGATTCTGGCGTGGCAGAGCGATAACGATGACCGCGTGATGGTCGGTAATCACTTTAAGCTCATGATCGATGGTGCGATTTTTTCTGGGCTCGCCCAGATGGGCCCGCCCGGCTATCTCGATGGCCATGAGGGTGTCTGGATGGCGCCGGAGCGCGTGCTGCGCGCTTATGGGGAAGTGTTTTGGCGCGCGGGGTTTCAGCTCCACGCCCACGCCAACGGCGATGCGGCCGTGGATCGGTTTTTGCGGCTGATCGAAGGGCTGCAACAGGACTTTCCCCGCCCGGATCATCGCTCCACGATTGAGCATCTGGCCTACAGTACCGAGCAGCAGAGCGCACAATTAGCCAAGCTCGGCGCACAGGCGTCGGTAAACCCTTACTACCATTACATCCTCTCCGAGGCCTACTCGGGCGATTGGCTCGGACCCGATCGCGCCGCACAGATGACCCGCCTCGGGTCACTCGAGCGCAACGACGTACCACTGACACTCCACTCGGACGCGCCCATGGCACCCCTGTCTCCGCTCACCTTGGTGTGGGCCGCGAGCGAGCGCGAGACCTTCAGCGGCGCCGAGGGTTTGGCGACTGAGCGACTGTCCAGAGCTTCTGCGCTCAAAGCAGTGACCTCAGGAGCCGCCGCCGTGATGGGTCGCGAAAATGAAATCGGATCTATCCGTGCGGGCAAGCGCGCCGACTTTGTGGTGCTGGAAGCTGACCCCATGACCGTACCCGGCGACGCACTGCGACAGATCAAAGTGAAGGCGACGGTGTTTGCGGGGGATCCCTACCCCACCCCGTAGTCAGCCGTACTGCTTGTCCGCCACAAAGGGGTTGCTGATGCGCTCCTGACCAAAAGTCGAGTCCGGCCCATGCCCGGGCACAAAGCGTATATCGTCACCGATCGGAAACAGCTTATCGCGAATCGAATGGATCAACTGCTCGTGATTACCCATGGGAAAGTCGGTGCGGCCGATCGACCCGGCAAAGATCACATCGCCCACCCAGGCAAGCTGGGTCTCACGGTGCAAAAACACCACATGCCCCGGGGTGTGTCCCGGGCAATGAATCACCTCTAGCGTCTGCTCGCCCACCGTGACGGTGTCACCGTCCTCCAGCCAGCGATCCGGCGTGAAGGGCTCAGCGCGCGGAAACCCCGCCATCTCGCACCACTCGGGGAGCTTATCGATCCAGAAGCTGTCGCCCTCCTCGGGGCCCTCCATCGGCACCGTCAATTTTTGACGCAATACGTCCGCTGCCGCGCAGTGGTCGAGGTGGCCGTGGGTTAATAAGATCTTTTCAACCGTCGCATCCATTTTTGTGATGGCCGCCTCGATGCGCTCAATGTCACCACCCGGATCCACGATGGCGGCCAGACCTGTCGCCTGACATTGGATGATCGAGCAATTCTGTTGGTAGGGCGTGACAGGCACGACCTGCACTTTCAGGCTCATGCGGCCGCTCCTGTTGTTTGCGGTTCCTCAAGGTCACCATCATGGTCAGCATTGGGATCGAGGTAGATATCCTGATCGAGCTGACCCTCCTGATACGCAACGATCGTAGCCACGGTGGCGTCCCCTGTGACATTCACCATAGTGCGCACCATATCGAGGAAGCGATCCACGCCGATAATGAGCGCAACCCCCTCCACCGGAAGCCCGGCCTGCTGCAGTACCAGCGCCAGCGTAATCAGGCCAACGCCGGGCACTGCCGCGGTGCCGATCGATGCCAGAGTCGCGGTCAGGACCACCATGAGGATTTGGCCACTGGTCAAGTCGACCCCATACACCTGGGCGATAAACACAGTGGCCACCCCCTGCATGATGGCGGTGCCATCCATATTAATGGTGGCCCCCAGCGGCACCGAAAAGCCCGCCACGCTCTTGCTCACACCCAGACGCTTCTCAACGGTGCGAAGGGTAATCGGCAGCGTGGCGCCAGACGATGCAGTCGAAAACGCAAAGGCCCAGACCCGGCGCATCTTTTGCAATAGCGTCACGGGACTCAGGCCGGTTAAGGTCTTGAGCAGGCTGGTATAAACCACCAGGCCATGGAACAGGAGCACGCCAAGCAGGGTAAAGAAATAGGCCGCCAAATCGATAATGGTGCCAAAGCCCATGGTGGCGAACAGCTTGGTCAACAGCGCGAAGACACCATAGGGGGCAAGCTCAATCAGGATCCCCACCATCTTCATGACGATGACTTCCATGTCGCGGAACCAGCTGGCAATGCGCTCGCCGGCTTCACCCGATCGTGTCAGCGCAAATCCGACCAGTAGGGCGAAGACGATGACTTGCAGCATCTGCCCTTCTGCCATCGCTTTGAAGGGGTTACTCGGGAAAATATTCACCAGGGTGTCGGTGAGGGGCGGTGGCGATTTCGCCTCGTAGGCGGCGGAAGCCATCGCCTCAACGCCTTTGCCAGGGCCGAGCAACAGCGCCACCGTCAGCCCCAGCGTAACTGCAACCCCCGTGGTCAGCAGGTAAAGACCTATCGTGCGCCCGGCAATGGAGCCCATACGGCTGCTAGCACCCAGCGAACTCATGCCACAAATCAGCGACACCATGACTAAAGGCACGACCAACAGTTTCAATGAGGCGATGAACACGCGCCCCACTACGTCGAACAACCCCAGAATCAGGCCATTCTCAACGAACGAATATAGGCCCGAGTCAGGGTCGATAGCGCTCATCAGCCATTCCAGCAGTGAGCCGAGCACAATGCCCGCGACCATGGCCAGCAGAATACGGTTGGTCAAGGACATGCTATTCCTCGCAGGTTTGGGGATGCCAGGCGGTCACGCGCTCGTCGGCACAAGCATTACAGGGAGAAGCATAGTCAGCGAACTCGCCATCGCTACGTCGCGCACAGACCGGGTCGTAAATCATGGTGCACACCTTGGGACGCTCCGCAGCGCAGGCCTCCCAGCCGCCGCTGACGCCACCACTTTGGGCATCGTCCCGCGCGGGGGTCGCAGCGTTGCAGCCCGCCAGCAAAAATGACAGGGCGGCCAGACAAGCCAGGGCAAGGGATCGGCGTGGGTGCATGGCACTATTGTAGGGAATCGCCCCGCCAATGCACCCCCGGTGTTTCAAGCTAATGCGTCCCGACGAGCGAGCAACGCGTCGATTCGAGACTGCAATGCGCTTGAATGCTCAGCGACGCGCAATGGCGCGCAAGCGGCTTGCAAACGTGCCGCCGCTTGAGGCGTCATGGGCGGCACCCGCTCTGCGATACCCTGCATATCTGCCAGTTTGCCCCAACAGTTGAGCGCGATGTCGCATCCCGCCTCAAGCACGGCAACCGCTCTGCTCGGGATATCGCCGGCCAACGCCTTCATGTCGAGGTCATCGCTGATCAACAGCCCATCGAATCCAATGCGCTGCCGAATATGCGTTTCAATCACGGTGGGGGATAGGCTCGCACAATGCGCCTTATCCAGCGCGTCGTAAACAACGTGCGCGGTCATCGCCATGCTCGCGTTAGAGAGCGCCCTGAACGGGGCAAAATCCTGCTCCAGTTCTGCTGCCTTTGCCGAGACGCGCGGTAGGGTTTCGTGGGAGTCGCTCAGCGCGCGACCGTGTCCCGGCAGGTGCTTGATGACACCCGCCACACCACCGAGTTGCAGACCCTCCAGACAGGCGCTCCCCAATATCGAAACGAGCTCAGGCGATGCCCCAAACGCGCGATCGCCGATAATGTCGTGGGCATCGGGCTGCGGGACGTCCAGCACCGGCGCGCAGGTCACCGTGACACCCACCCCTGCCAGCTCCAGCGCCAATGCCTCAAAGTTACATCGAACACGCTCTACCGCTGAAGCCAGGCGCTCCGGTTCGGAACAATTAGCACTCCCAGCCAAGGTCTGGGCAGCCGGCCACGAACGCCAGTGAGGTGGCCCCAGCCGCGTAACGCGCCCCCCCTCCTGATCAATCAAGATGGGTATCGCTGCACGGCCCGTCAGATCACGGAACGAATCCGTGAGAGCGCGGAGCTGCTCAGGATCTTCGATATTACGAGCGAAGAGAATAAAACCGGCGGGGTCGGTGTCGCGAAACAAGGCTCGCTCTGCAGCGGTCATCACCGGCCCCGACAAGCCAAAGATGACAGGCAGCATCAGGCGACTCCAGATAATTCTTTGGGAAACAACCGATACACCAGGTGACCCCGGTATTGCGCGCTGTGAATCGCCGACCAATCCTCAATCTCCAACGCCAGCTCCATCCACCCCGCCGTCGGCAGATTCTCTAGGGTGCCGGGGCCGACGAGATAGTTGACCACATCCGTCAACGCCGGGTTGTGGCCCACCACGGCAAGACGCTCGACGGCTGGCGGCTGAGTCGATATCCAGGCCAACACTTCCCGATAGTCAAAGGTGTAGAGCGCCGGTTCCGTGACGCCGTGGTGCTTCTTCAGTCCTTTCCAGTTTTTCTGAACCAGGCGAAAAGTACTTTGTGCCCGCACGGCCGGGCTGACATGGAAGGTCATTGGCACCAACCTTGCACCCAGTGCTGTGCCCATCCGGGGCGCATCGTGCTGACCTCGCTGGTTCAGCGGTCGGTCGATATCCGGCAGCGAGGGGTCGTCCCAACTCGACTTGGCATGACGGAGCAGATACAGACTTCTCACCGGCCTACCCTCTGTTCACTCACGACTCCTCCGCAAACCGATTGACTATCCCAGCGGCCACATCAGCGCCCAGCAAGATGTCCAAAGCCGACCGTTCGTCGTCTACGACGGAAATAAAATCTGTCTTGTCAGCATCGATCAAGGTCTGTGCCGCCAGTTCGTTGTCAAACCATTCGAGTAAGCCACTCCAGAAGCCCCGGCCTATCAGCACCATCGGCTTTCGAGCTGCTTGATCAGTATGAAATGCCACCAGCAGTTCCAGCAGCTCATCTACCGTGCCAAAGCCGCCCGGAAATATCACGAATCCGCGCGCATACCGGGTCAGCATCAATTTCCGTGTCGCAAAGTGACGAAAATAGAGTCGGTGAGTCAAGTAAGGGTTGGGCGTTTCTTCATAGGGCAGTCGGATATTGAGTCCCACCGAAACGCCACCCTCTGAATGCGCACCCCGGTTGACCGCTTCCATGATCCCGGGCCCTCCCCCGGTGAGGACTGGAAGCTGAGCTCTGGCCAACCACTGCCCCAAACAATGTGCTGACTCGTAGACGTGGGGTTCAAGCGTTTTGCATGCACTGCCGAACACCGTCACGCCAGCATCCAGACCGCGGAGCAAACTGGTGGCGGCAGACAGATCGGCCTCGACTTCGTCGAGCAATACGTGCTCAACAGTCACCAACGCGTCCAATCAACATTTGGCCCAGCATATCGAATGCTTCGTTTGTATCGAGGCAACGCAGTCGGTGGTGCTTCATACCGGCCCCCTGTTCTGCCGAGGCCTGGCTACTGAACCGCCATGTGCTTGCTCGGGAGTGATTCAGACACCCTCGGTGAGCAGGTGGTATTTCTTTTTCCCGAAGCGAACGAGATAGAAACGGCCATGCAAGGCTTGCTCGGGTTGTAAAGCCTCCTCGCAGGTCACCGTCGGCCCACCAGCGACTGCCTGACCGTTGACCAGCACCGCCTCACGCGCCAGCGCATCCTTGATCTGCTTACCAGCCGCCACCCCAACCTGTGCCAGCAATTGACTCAAGGTAGGCGGCAGCTCGGCACGCTGAATGCGGTCACAAGGCAACCCATCCAGCGCCAGCTGCTCCAAATCGGCCTCACCGAGCGCGCCGGGATCGCCCGAAAACAGTGCCTCGGTAATACGCTCTGCGGCTTCTAACCCCGCATCGCCGTGCACCAAGCGGGTGACTTCCTGCGCAAGAATGCGCTGCGCTTCGGGGCGCCCCTCCCGCTCGGAATCAGCCCGCTCGATGGCAGCGATCTCTTCGACCGGCAGGAACGTGAAAAAGCGGAGAAAGCGGTACACATCGGCGTCTGCTGTGCTGAGCCAGAACTGATAAAAGGCGTAGGGAGAGGTCCGGCTGGCGTCAAGCCAAATAGTCCCCGACTCGGTTTTGCCGAACTTGGTGCCGTCTGACTTGGTCACGAGTGGCAGCGTCAACCCGAACACCTGCTCCCCATGCAGGCGACGCGTTAGATCAATACCGCCGGTAATGTTGCCCCACTGATCGGAGCCCCCAATTTGTAATCCGCAGCCGTGCAAACGAAACAGCTCGGAGAAATCAAAAGACTGCAGAATCATGTAGGCAAATTCAGTGAAGCTAATACCCGCTCCCTCGCGATCGAGGCGCTGGCGCACCGATTCCTTGCCAATCATGTTGTTGACCGAAAAATGCTTGCCGATGTCCCGCAGAAAATCGAGCACGTTAAAGTCGGCTGTCCAGTCGAGGTTGTTCACCACCAGGGCCGGATGCTCGCCACCAAAATCGACAAACTGACTGACCTGCCCACGAATTTTTTCTACCCATCCCGCCACCACTTCGGGGGTGTTCAGCTGACGCTCCGCCGCCTTAAAACTCGGGTCACCAATCAAGCCTGTTGCTCCGCCCACCAGTGCGATGGGTCGATGTCCGGCTTGCTGAAAGCGGCGCAACACCAGCAGTGGCACCAGCGAACCAATGTGCAGACTGTCTGCAGTGGGGTCAAAGCCGCAGTAAAGCGTGCGCGGCTCGGCAGAGAGCCAATCATCAATGGCATCCTCGCCCGCAATCTGAAAAATCAGGTCTCGAGCACGCAGGTCGGCTAGGAGTTCGCTGGACATGGGCTAGGGTCTAATCTCTGGCAACACGATGGGTTGTAAGCCCTTCCCGGGCGGAGGCAGAGTATCCCATAAACAGACTGAGATGGGACCGGCAGCAATGCCGGAGAGATCGCTCAAGGCATGTCCGAACCGGTGTTGAGGCTGTATATAATGTCGATGTCAGCGCAATTTCTGGTCGACATGCTTCGTAAACCGACTCCTCGCGGCGCCACGCCACTGGCGCTACCGGTCACGCCACTTCATCGGCGGCCCTACCTGTGGGTAGTGGGAGTTGGGTCTTTACTGATGATTTTGGGGTTGTCACTGACAACGCCCAACAGTGACGAACAACCCTCGATGGCGGTCGGTGAGGTTGAAGCCGCATTAGCCGCCCCTTCACCCGATGTCGTACCAGAGCCAATAGCACCGCCTGTGCCGACACCGGCACCCGAGCCGCCGTGGCAGGAGTTTGTAGTGCAGGACGGCGACAATCTCAGTCTGATCTTTAATCGCGCCGGCTTTAGCGACACCGATCTCTACCGCGTCGCACGTGCCAACGATCAGCGATCGTTAAAACGGGTCTACCCGGGCGAGACCATTGGCTTTCAGAGCGACTCGGACGGCGCGCTGCTCGCCTTGCGCCATGTACAGTCGCCGTTACTCACAACCCTCTATATGCGAGAAGCCGACGGATACGCTGCTACGGACATGACCAGAGAACCTGATCAGGTCGCTCGCAATGTCTCAATGACCATCGACAGTTCGCTGTTCATTGCAGGCACCGATGCAGGACTGAGTGATGCCATGATCATGGAGTTGGCCGGCATATTCGGTGGTGTGATCGATTTTGTTCTGGATCCGCGAATCGGCGACACCATCCACGTGCTGTATCAAGAACTCGTGCTGGACGGTGAACGCTTCGATGACGGCCCGATTCTAGCTGCCAGCTTTACCAACCGCGGCGAGACGTTCGAAGCTTATCGGTATACCGATGCCGAGGGCGATACGAGCTACTACAACGAGAAGGGCGTCAGTATGCGTAAGGCGTTTCTGATGGCACCCCTCGACTTCACCCGGGTCAGCTCCAACTTCAATCCCAATAGACTGCACCCGATTTATAAAACGCAGCGACCACACCGCGGCACCGACTATGCCGCGCCACGAGGCACCCCCGTTTATGCCGCCGGGGATGGCCGCGTTGTCGAGGCCGGCTACACCAGGCCGAACGGCAATTACGTGTTCATACAGCACGGCGAGCAATTCGAAACGCACTACTTGCATTTACATCGCCTGAAGGTCAAACAAGGTGCCCGGGTTAAGCAAGGCGATGTGATCGGCACAGTGGGCTCCACCGGTGCCGCAACCGGCCCTCATCTGCACTACGAGTTTTTGGTGAACGGCGTGCATCGCAACCCGCGGACCGTGCACAAAATACTGCCCAAAGCGAGATCGCTTCCCGACGCGGAACTCCCCCGCTACCTGGCCGCTATCCGGCAGCCCACGCAGCAACTTGCCAGCCTGCGCAATGCGCAGCAGCTTGCTTTAGTAGAGTGAGCCACACCTACTTTATCGGTGTGATGTCGGGCACCAGTGCGGATGGCATCGACGCGGTGCTGATCTCTACAGGTGACGGTCAGAGCACGCTGACTCGTGGCTATCATCGCGGCATGCCGCACGCCTTGCGAGACGAAATACTGTCCTTCAGACAGCCTGGCGATAACGAGCTGGATCGCCTCGCCGTGCTCGATCGACAGCTGGCAGACGAATACGCGACCGCCATTAAGGCCCTCTTGAATGAAGCCGGTGTCTGCGCCTCTGACGTCACAGCCATTGGCAGCCACGGCCAAACGCTGAGACACCAGCCGGGTGGCGAGACACCGTATACGGTGCAAATCGGTGATCCGAACCGGCTGGCAGAGTTAACGGGTGTGACCGTGGTGGCGGACTTTCGGCGGCGGGACATGGCCGCCGGAGGGGAAGGCGCCCCGCTCGTACCTGCGTTTCACCGCGCACGTCTGATCGAGGCGGGCGTGCCCAGCGCCGTGGTCAACATCGGCGGGATTGCCAATGTCACGCTGATATCGGCTGAAGGTACGGTGCGCGGCTGGGATACCGGACCCGGCAACACCCTGCTGGATGGTTGGATTTCTCAACATCAAGGCCAGCTGTATGACGCCGAGGGCAGCTGGGCCAGCACCGGGCAGGTACTGGAGCCTTTGCTGAACGCTTTGCTTGCCGACCCCTACTTTTCCAGACCGAACCCAAAGAGCACCGGGCCCGAGTATTTTCGCCTGGACTGGCTGGAGCGATCGCTCACCGGTGAGGAAGCGCCGGAGAATGTGCAGCGCACCCTACTCGAGTTAACAGTGATGAGTATTTGTGACGCGCTCAGCAAGGAATCTGTCGAAGTCGTGCGACTCTGCGGTGGGGGTGCTTACAACACACTACTTCGGCACCGGCTGGCCGAGCGCATGCCGTCTGCGCAAGTGACCACGACGACCGAAATCGGGGTTGACCCCCAATGGGTCGAAGCGTGGGCTTTCGCGTGGTTGGCGGAGCAAACCTTGGCCAGCTTGCCGGGCAACGTGCCCGCCGTGACAGGCGCAGCAGGAGAGCGGGTACTAGGCGGCATTTATCCGGCTGGCGGCTAAATAGAAAAGGAGGCGCCGCAACCACAGGTTGTGGTGGCGTTGGGGTTGTTCACGACAAAGCGCGACCCTTCCAACCCTTCGGAGTAATCAACCTCACTCCCCACCAGATACTGATAGCTCATCGAATCGATGAGCGCCGTGACGCCGTCACGTTCGACCACCATGTCGTCATCGCTGACGGACTCGTCAAAGGAAAATCCATACTGAAATCCAGAGCAGCCGCCACCGGTGATGTAAACGCGCAGTTTAAGGCTCGGATTGCCTTCATCCTCAACCAGTGCACGCACCTTGCTGACCGCATTGTTAGACAGGCGGATCTCGTTGGGATCAAATGCTTCAACCACGCTCATAAACTGCCTCTCGTACCTGTGCGACCGATCGCACGATCAATGGGGCAAGTTTACCCGAAATCAACTTCGGGCTGACAGCCAAATGCTGACTTCCGGGCTCGGCATGGCAACGCGCCGACTTTACTGAGCCGGATTGGCCTCTGCCGCTTTTGCCTCTCGCTTGGCAGCCAGATCATCCGCGATATTGCTCGAGTGACGCAGGCCGCCGTTCACCTTGGCGCCAACGGCCATCTCAATCAGGTTGTAGTACACGTCGCCGTCGACCACTGCCTGCTCGGACAAAATCAGGCGTTCGCTGGAATGAATATCCCCCTCGATTTTGCCGTTCACGGTTGCGTGGGGCACCTTGACTTCACCGGCAACGCGTCCGCCTGATACCACTCGCAGTACCGCGTCGCCCGAAGTTGCCTGAATCGAGCCGACTACTGTCCCTTCGACGTCGAGCTGGCCCGTGAAGCTGATATCGCCCGTGATCGTAGTATCTGATGAGATCAGGGTGGTACTCCCTGATGATCCGCCAATCGCCATGTTGTCTCTCCGATTACGCATGTTGTGACTCCTCTTTGTCGCTCTTTTTCTGGGGGCCGGTCACTGCGCAGGACTTGAGATCTCCAGTTCCCCCCAGGCGTCACTGCGGCGAATTGTCTGTCGAGCGGGCTCGACGAGCGTGACAACCGACTCAATCGTCTCCGGCACGAACGCGTCAGGAAGAGAAATCACCACCTGAACTTGCTGTAAATACCGGAATCGTAAAGGGAATACACCAGATGCTGATTCGCTGTCAACCTCATCGAACTGCCGGACTGCGGGTGTGCCCACCCCCTGACCGGTAATCTGGAGCGCCAATTTGCCCCGATATACTGCTTCACCCTCGCCCCCTCGATGGACAACAAAGCGCATCTGCCACACCCGATCGTCAGCGGTTGCAAGTAAAGAGGGACGGCGCAGCACCGCCAATGCGTCACTTTCTTCCGGCGCCAACACCCCGCGGTAAAATGCCAACATGTCCTCAAGCGCCACGAACTCGGCGGCCTGATCAGCAAGGTCGTTACGGAGCTCATTCACGGTCTGCTTGTCGGCCTCGGCCTGCAATAACAATTGAGCTATCTGATCCTTCAGCGCAGCCTGCTGGTCCTCGACCGGCGGCGATACCAAGGCTAACTGCATGCCCCACCAAACGCCGGCCGCCACGCAAACACTGAGCGTCGACAGCAACGCCAGCAGTCGCCAACGCCAAGCATGCGGGTGAACACGCTTCACAACCGTTCGGTGCTGGTGGCGACTCATGGCTTACACGCTCGCTATTCAGGGTGCGAGAGCAATGCCTTCCAAGCCGTTCATCTCGGGCTGATCCAGCATCAAGTTCATGGCCTGAATGGCTTGGCCAGCTGCGCCCTTGACCAGATTATCGATCGCGGCCATGACCACGACCGTATCGCGGCCCTGGGGCTGTGCTACTGAGAGCTGGCAGGTATTGGCACCGCGCACGCTGCGCGTTGCCGGATGGGCACCCTGTGAGAGCACCACAACCGCCGGCTCGGCTGCAAAGCGCGTCTCAAACAGAGACTGCAGATCGACATCATTTGAGGTCAACTGCCCAAACAACGTCGCGTGAATACCGCGACTCATGGGCACCAGATGCGGCACGAAGGTGAGCTGGACCGCCTCATCGGTCATCCCGGACAAGCCCTGCTCCATCTCAGGGAGGTGCCTGTGACCGGCTACACTATAAGCGGCCAAGCTCTCCCCCGACTCGGTAAGCAAACTGCCAAGCTTGGCTTGCCGACCGGCACCGCTAACCCCGGATCCGCAGGAGGCAATCAGTCCACTGGCATCGATCACGCCCGCCTCAAGCAGTGGCAGAAAACCCAGTTGCACAGCCGTGGGGTAACAGCCGGGGCAAGCAACTAATCGGGCGTCGCGGATCGCATCGCGATTGACTTCGGGCAATCCATAAACCGCCTCAGCACAGAGTGCGGGTGCCGCGTGGGTTTCGCCATACCAACGCTCCCAAACGTCGACATCCCGCAGACGAAAATCAGCAGATAAATCGACGACGCGAATACCCTGCTCCATCAGAGCCGGTACCTCGCGCATGGCAACGTTATGAGGCGTCGCAAAAAACACCAG
>JADHQG010000003.1 GCA_016778045.1 Luminiphilus sp.
GTTTGCACGGCCTGCTCTTTGAGGGCGACATTCTGATGCTCTACGCCGAACTCGGCGTCTTGCTGTTATTGCTCTATCAATTGCCGACAAAATGCCTGCTCTCGCTCGGGCTACTGCTGATGCTCAGCTTTCCAGTTGGCCATTTCCTGGGTGGCGATCGGGGCGATGAATGGCCTGCGGAAAATAACATGGAAGCCAGTGCATGGCTTGACGAGGACCGCATGGATTCGCCACTCGCCGTGGGCGGCTTCACTGAAGTTTTGGCTTACCACGCCGCATTTTTGCCCGAGCGATTCTGGGCTGACTGGCAGTATCCCGACTCGGGGTTTTTGGTACTTGCCTGTTTTCTACTAGGGTTTTGCCTCATGCGCAGCGGTTGGAGTGCGATGGCGCGGCTCGCACCCGCGCAATCGATGCGGATTGCGCTGGGGCTGTGGGTTTTTGGGCTGTCTCTCATGGCGATAGAGGGTTATTGGTCAGCCACCATGAGTTACGCGCCATTTGAGCGCTCGGGTGCCACGCCAATGCAGGTGCTGGGCGGCGATCTGGTGTATCTGGTCGCTACCCTCAGTTTGACCGGCGCCTGGTTTTTCAGCGTGCGAAGTTGGGTTCAGAGCCGTTGGCTGGTCGCGCTGAGGAGCTTAATCGCCAGCGCCGGGCAGATGAGCTTGACTGGTTATCTCAGCCAGACGGTGATCTTTACAACGGTTTTTTATGGCTACGGATTGGGCGTTGCCTTTGTGTGGGGGCCGACGCAAGTGCTTGCCTTCGCCGTTATTGTCTACGCCCTACAGGTCGTCCTCTGCCACTGGTGGCTACAGCGATTTCGGCGCGGACCAGTGGAATGGCTGTGGCGCTGCTTGACCTACTGGCGCTGGGAGCCGATCAGACGCTGATTGTGTCGCGTTGCCACCGATAGCAGGGGCTAGTGAATTCGTTGAGTGGGGCTACCTGCATGAACGCCACTTTCCAGATTCATTGCTTTGAGCACCAGCGACTGTGGATCGACGGTGACGCCTGGCTCGAGATGCGCGCCGCCCATCAGCATGGTCCCGTGGTTGATGGCGGAGCCGTCTCCAATCGTCGTTCGGGACACTGTCAGCACGCGATCCTCGAAACTGTGCAGTTGCATTTGTCCGTTAATCACGCAGTTGTTGCCGATATCGACGGCATGCCAGTCAGACATCTGTAAGGGCAAACCGATCAGTGTGCGTTGGCCTATCCGGCAGCCGAAGCGTCGCAGAATTGGGTTCGCGAGCGCCGTGCCTGATACCGTACTCATGAAGCCGGTCATCAGGCGGAAGAAGCAATCCTGCGCTAGAAAGTAGGTGAAGTGGCGCACGGACCAGAACGGCGCGCTGTTATGACGACCCCAGCGATTGCCGACCAGGATCTGCTTGACGAGTAACGCGAGCAGGGGTAGCGACAGTGGTACGACAATGCTGGTGACCAATGCCGCACCCACGTTGCTGAAACCCATCATGTTGAGACTCACCAGTAAGCCGGTGGCCAGAAATACCGTGATCCCTGGAATGATGCCCACCGAGGCCAGATCGTTCAGTAAGAACCGCGCTAAAAAAATGCCGAGCGATGGGACTGGGTGCACAGGCAGGCTATGCGGATCGGGGGTGCCGATCTCCAGCGGCGGGTTACCTGCGAGCACGCGCTTGGTATCGGGGCGGTCGGTGTATTGCGGCCGGTACAAATGGGGCCCAAGCGGCGTCGAGACGCCGAGAAGTAGGTTACCAGGGACGGGCCCCGGCTCGACCATGGCATTGTTACTGCCGAAAAATCCGGCAGGCATTCTAATAGGTTGGGTCAGCAGGAAAGCGCCGTGCTCATCGAGAACGTTGCAGAAACAGCCCTGCGCGATGAACACGTTGGCATCCGCTTGGAGGTGCTCGGGGAGCAGGTTCACTAACTCGTCGCACTCTGAGCCCCCGACCCGCGAGAATTTGACGCCTGCCAGAGCACGCAGGTATTGGCCGGTGAGGCTCCAGCCCCACATCTGTTGAACCTGATTCATCTTGGTCTGCCGATAGCGGGCTAGCGTGCCCCGTAAGCTGGCAGCGCGGATCCAGCCCGGCGGAGTGGGGGTGAGCCGAAGAAACGTGCAGAGAATGAGCGAACTCGTGAGTACCCCCAGCCAGATGCCGATCACGCCAGCGCCACTCATCACTAACAGGTCGGGGGCCGTTAGCCTCTGCGCATCCAGATTCACTTTGCTGAGGGCCTCGAATCCAAGAAACCAGGTAGTCAGCAGGGCAATAAATGCACCGGGCACAATCACCAGCGAGAGTTCCAGCACAAATTGCATGGTGACATTACGCAGGTCGATCACCGCCTCGGTGAGTGCTGAGGAGGGAGCAAGGTCAGGTGTCTTGGCGGGTTGGTAGTTGCCCACTTTGCTGCCCGGGACCCCACTGATCTGGCTGTTGGGTTCAGTCACAGTGTTCAAGCTCGATAACGGAGTGAGCCATGAGTGATGTCCAAGCGACGCCCCTCCAGCCAGCATAGCCCGGCTCCCAACCCGCGCTTTTTCGCCGACGCGAATTGTGTCGAGAATAAATTCGCTCCCTTCCCAGCGAGTACTGCTGATTTGCACGCCTGCTTGCACCACCGCCTCTGGCCCGATTGAGATGAGTGATAGCGGGCCATACCACTCGGTGCTCTGAGCGATAAAGGCTTTGGGGTGAACGTCGGCGCCCAAACGTTTGAGCGCCCAGTTAAATAGCACCGGGCTACGCAATCCTTTTACCAGCGGCTTCAGCACAAAGTCGGCTTGTTGATCTAACCACCACAGTTGCAAGTGATGACTCGAGAACTTTTGGTAGCGCCCGGGCGCGATGCTGGGTGTGCGCACTGAAATTGCCTGAATAGAGCGCAACAACAGCACCCAACCTAGATTCACGAAGGGTACGACCATATAGACGCAGTAGGCGATGATGGTCGCCCGCAAAAAGCCCACGATATCCCCCACCAGCAACAATTCCTCTGGATCGATAATGGCGAGCCCCAATGCGGCCATCAAAAGTACCGGCATCCTCAGTAACACCGCGGCCATGGCCTGTAGTGCTGTGAAATGTCGGAATCCATATAAACGACCCGTTTGTCGGGCTGTTTCTGAGTGCGCCTCAGATCCCGCATGCGTTCCGGCGGTCGACTCCATTGACTCCTGCGCATGGTCACGCTGAGTTGGCAGCTTGGCGATGGCGGCCGCGGTGCGCGTCTCGCTTAATAAGCCCCTGACCGACACGGGATAGCCCGCCGCCTGAAGTTGCTGCGTCAATCGCGCAATCGCAATCGAGTGAGCGCCCCAGTCGATAAAGTCATCCTGCCAGTCGAGTGTTGGCCCAAGTTCAGCCCGACACAGGGTCAGCACCTCGGCCGGTAAAGGTGCGCTCCCGTCGTCGGTGGCAGCCATCGGTACAGCGATGTCTGATGCTTCGAACCGGGAGACATCTGCCACCGCGGGTAGGGCGCGGCGATTGATCTTGCCGGAGGCAGGCACCAGCTCAAATTGATTGACGAGAAAAAAGCGACTCGGTACCGCGTAGGGCGGGAATCGCGCTGAGATCAACTGCTGCGCCTCGCTGACCAATGCGTGGTTTAAGGGCTGGATGTTGTCGCCCGCCGTGTCTTCCGACCAGAGAGTCGGGGCTCTCAATAAGGCGACGAGCTCATTACCCTGACAGTCCAATACCGCTGTCTCAATGTCGGCAAATTGATCCTGCAACAGCGACTCGATGGGCTGTGCTTCGACCCGGTAACCCCTGACCTTCAATTGGGAATCAATGCGGCCATGGAAATGCACCCGCAGTGTGGTGGGGTCAACGTGGCACCGGTCTCCCGATCGGTAAATCTGCCCGAGCTCGGGATGTGTCATAAATCGCTCGCTGGTGATCTCGGGCAGATTGCGGTAGCCGCGGGCCAGCTGAATGCCGCCGATGCACAGCTCGCCCTCTTCACCATGCGGCAGGGGCGTCAGCGTGTCTGGGTCAACGATGGTATAGCTCACGCCGGGGAACGGACTGCCGATCGTGACAGGTTCATTGGGCCGCAGCAGTTGCCGGCTGGTATCGGTACTGACCTCTGTCGGGCCGTACGTGTTGACGATCTGTCGTCGGGCGCGAGACCAGGGCTCAATCAAGGTTGCGGGAAAGGCCTCGCCGGCAGGCACGATATAGCGGCAAATGGGGTAGGGCAGGTCGCGCTCGGGGTGTGCGGTCAGCGTTGACAGCAACACGGGCGGGCAAAAGAGCGCGGTCACGTGCGCATCGCGCAAAACAGGCAGCAAGTCAGGACCGGATCTCAGCGCCGATTTGGTCAGCAGCACGACCTCGCAGCCAGCGACCCAGGCGCTGTACATCTCGGAAATACTGCCGTCATATCCTAGCGACGAGGTTAGCGAGCTGGCGTCACTGCCGGGCACGAAATCGTAAAAGGTCGCATAGGACTGGGCGAGGTTGATATAGCCCGCATGGGGGCATTCAACGCCCTTGGGGTGTCCGGTGGTGCCGCTGGTGTAAAACAGTGAAGCCAGTGTGCTCTGCGGGTCATCCAGCCACGGCGCCGAGCGTGCGCGGGAGGATCCCGACTCAGCTTGCCGGAGGAGCACTTCTGGCAATAGAAACTCTCCGCTATAGCCTGTGGGTAACGTGTGACTGATCAGCAGGGCGGGTTGGGCGTCGTCCAGCACACGCAATAACAGTTCATCTGGCGCGTCGGGATCGATAAAGCATTGTGTGGCACCCGCCTTCAGGATGGCCAGATGCAGGGCAACGACGATGGCCGAGTTCTGGGGGAGCCGCACGGCCACGACCTGATCCGCCTCCGATACAGTATTGCCGATGACGGAAGCGAGCTGGTTGGCCAGTTGATCAAGCTCCGCGTAGGTCAGTGACTCCCCCGTCTCGGGAACCGATAGCGCGGTCAGCTCGGGGTATTGCGCCGCCGAGCGCTCAAAGATCTCGTGCAACCAGCGCGCACCCTGCTGGTGGCGGTGGGTACCCCAAGGGGTCGATGGATAGGATTGGGTGAGTGTGGGTTCCCGGCCGGGTGAGCAGGCGTTGTCAGCTACCACCTGGCGATAGCGGACCCAGGCCGCGGTCACGGCGGCGGGTAGCAGTGCGATCCACAGTAGCGTCATCGAAGCCTGCCGCAGTTGGTCATGGTGGGTCCGTCAGGAAAAATAGGATTCCATCTTGCCACGGCGCCGGGTATCCAGCGTGACGCAGTGGAAGCCGCCGCCCATCATGCGCGAGTGGCGGAGTGTCAGCGGAATCACCTCCAGGCCTTTGGATTCGAGTAGCGCGATCAATCCTGTCTGGTAGCTGTCGACCACCACGGTATCGGGCCCGACACTGAATAGATTCATGTCGATCCATTCACTGCCGATGGCTTGCTGAAGGTATTCTGGACTATGACGCTCCTGGTTCTCCATCGGCGGACTGAAGATGATCTCCCAGTCTTTCAGGAACTCAGGGATGGTATCCATCGACAGGCGTTCGGGGTTGGCCAGCACCAGCCCTGGTCGCAAAGCTACCAAGGTGGAGTCGATGTGGCTGCCGAAATACACGTCTTTCATGAAGTGCACACGGAACTCATCGCCGAGTGTACGCTGCAACCAATGACCGCCTAGTTCGTTGCCCGTGGCGCTGACTAAATAGAGGAGATCACGCCCAAAGCGCAAAATGTTGGCAGCGTCAAAAGCCGGTTCGAAGTTCTGAGGTGTCGGTGCGGCTGGGTCAAAGTCAAACAGGCGATCTTCCAGCAGCGGCTTGGGGGCGCTGAACCATTTGGCACCGCTGTCATAGTATTCCATGAGGAGACGCCGATAGGAGCCGGTCTCCAGCGAGCGGCCGCGAATCACATTGGGCGTCTCGATGATCGTATCGCCGATTACCAGCAGCACGTCCCGGGGGCAGTAGTTGTAGTAACCCTGGGTTTCCCATTGGACCGTGCTGATGGTCCGCTCGTGGGGCCAGGTGTCAGGCCTCCGTACGGTGACACCGCGAGCCTCCAGGGTATCAACAAAGCCCTGCAAGTCTTCCTCGGTCTCTTCAATGATTTTGTCCGGGAAGGCGCCCTGAGGAATGTCCGCGACCTCGCGATCCGGATACTCCGCCAAACGGGTGCTCGGGTCGGCGTGAGGAAAGCGGGCACCGAGGGGGTTGCCCACGATGACTTCTTCGAGCGGATCCCACTCGTTACAACTCCAGACTTGGGACATCTTTTGCTACTCGTCTGTCTAACCCCGGCCCGTCAGCGTCACTTTTGACCGGTACAACGAAAAAGGGCCGCCCGGAGGCGGCCCCTGGTATTTCCTCAAGAGGCGTTTAGCCGGCCTCACTTTCCCATAATGCGCTGCCGTGGCAGGTCATGGTCTCGCGCTCCATTTGCGCGACGTCAGAAGAGGGGTAGGCTTCCCACCATTCGCCGTAATTGCTGAATGATCCCCAGCCTACGACCATCATCACATCGGTGCCATCGCCATCAGCACCTACAGCGACTGGGTACAGAGACCATACATTCATGCCCTCACCACCGGGCAACTCGCTCGCTGCCTTTTTCCATGCAGTCGCTTGTGCCATCACGGCTTCTTCGTTTGTGTCGCCGTTGATGTTGCATTTCCACATTTGAACCGGTTGACCCGCCGATGCGAAGGGTGAAACCAGCATCAGGGCGGCAACTGCACTTATAAAACCTTTGATTTTCATGGGATCTCCTTGGTTGACCTCAGATAGAAGCTAACAAGGAGCCATGACGAGTGCAATCGTCGATTCCGGCCTGTCACCTATTGCTAAATCCTGCAGATAGCCGCTGCCCAAGGCTAAGCGCCTCGAACCGCGCTAGTCGCTCTTTGCCAACCTTGCACCCAGCAGACGTCCAAACGTGATAGCGGGGGTCACCAGCATGCCATTGGTATACGCGGCACCCGAAGTGGCACCCGCGCCGATCACCTCGCCGATGGCGAACAGGTTGAGGATCGGTCGCCGCTCGGGGTCCAGCACTTGGAAATTCGTGTTCACACTGAGCCCGGCAAAGGAGACCAGCGTCCACCCCTGCATGGCAATGGCGTAAAAAGGCGCTTTTTCGATTGTCATAGGTCGATGTGTTCTGCCAAGGCGGTCTGTCTCGCCTTGCCGCACTCTACGGTTGTAGTCGTCGATATTCTGCTTGAGGGCCGCCGCGTTGATGCCCGCTCGAAAAGCGAGCGTCTCAAGACTCATGGCACGACTGAACATTGGGTGCGATTGATGTTCCGTGGCGAGGCGATCGCGACTCCAATCCGGAATGATCGGTTCGGACTTTGCCAGCATGTCAGCATCATAGATGGCCCAGTGCCGGTGGCCTGGCTGTCGATAAATGCCCCGCTCAATTTGATGGACGCTGGGGTGATCCTCCCGCACAAATCGTTCACCGCGGGCATTCACCAAAATCTCCCATGGCTGGCGCACCATCGGATGTAAAGGCGCCCAGGCATGCATTTGAGCGGGGTACTGCCACGCGTCAGGGACCAGTCCCGGCAAGCTGGCATATTTTTCGCCGCCTACGATGGCGCCGCCGGCTGACATCCCCAAAATCAGCCCATCTCCTTGTGAGGTGGGATAGGCGGTTTTGGCATAGAGTGGCACGCCATGGAGATCCTCGAACAGTCTGGGATTGGCCGCGCACCCGCCAGACGCGAGCACCACATGGGATCCCCTGAAGTCGTGGGTGCCCGAGGGGCCTGTGGCGGTCACACCGACGATCTTGCCCGAGCGCTCCTGAATGAGTCCCTCTACTGCAGTGCCGGTCAGCAGGGTGACCTGTTGCTGAGCAATGCTCGCCTCAAGGGAGGGGAGAAAGGCCTCCAATATCGACAGGCCACTTTTGACTCCCTGCTGGTAACGCCGGGTGGTGAAGTGGTCGTGGCCAATGCCCGTGACCGGGTGCCCCGCCATGACCTCAAAGCCACGCTCTGCCAGCCAATTGATGGTGTCACCGGCATGGTCAACGGTGAGGCGGGTGAGCGCCGGATCAGCGGTGTTTTCGTTGATGCGCATACAGTCATCGAAATGTGCGTCGGGGCTATCAGTGATACCCAGGCGTTGTTGGAATACGGTTCCCGCGCCGGCGATTTGGCCGGTAGACCAAAACAGGGTGCCGCCCAAAGCGGGACTCTTTTCTATCAGCAATACCCGCGCACCGCCCTGCGCGGCGAACAACGCGCAGGGAATACCCGCGGTGCCGCCTCCGACCACGATAACGTCGTAGTGCCGGGAGGGATCTGCTCGCGTGGTGTCCGTTCGGCTCAGCGATAGGGCGGCTACGCTGGCGAGTAAAGTTCTCCTGCTCAGATTCAGCACTCGACGTCGTCCTCCATGGATTCGATTATTAAGATTGTGGGTGAGCAATTCACTCCGGTCTGGCTTTAATGCGCAGCCAGCGTCGCGTCCAGACGGACTGAAAAATGGGATCCAGCCAGCGGTACAGACGCCCCGACACGACGACGGGTTTTCCGGCTTCCACGCCCTTAATGGCATCACGCACTACGACATCCGCGTCGTACCACAGCCATTTGGCCATATTGTTTTTCATCTCCATGAGACCGGCGGTGTCGTGAAAGTCGGTGTGAGTGAAGCCCGGGCAGAGGGCGGAAACATGGACGCCCTGTGTCGCAACAGTGAGGTTCAATTCCTCTGACAATGCCACCAGGTAAGCCTTGGTCGGGCCATAGTTACAGCCACCCGAGCGCGGGACTCGCGCCGCCACCGATGCCACATTCACGACGCGCCCGTAGCCGCGCGCTGCCATCTGCGGTATCAGGCGGTGACACAAATCCGCCACCGAGAGCATCATTAATTGAAAAAACCTGTTTTGCGTTGACCAGTCACGATCTTTCAGTAAGTCAGGGCCCGCCACGCCGGCGTTGTTCACCAGCCAATCGACCTGCCAGCCAGCGTCAAGACAGCGCGTGGCGACTCGCTCGCCTGCTCCGGGGTCAGACAGGTCAGCGACGATGATTTCACAGTCCACGCTATAAATCTGGCGAAGGGATTCAGCGAGCGACTGCAGACGATCTTCGCGTCGCGCCACCAGAATGAGACCATGTTGTTGGGCCGCGAGTTGTCGCGCAAATTCGGCGCCCAGTCCCGCAGAGGCGCCGGTGATCAGTGCATAGCCGCCATGGTTGGCCGTATCTGTCACGGCCGCTAACCGAAAAATACTTTGGGCAAAGACGGCATCTTTGGCGCCGGTCTCACAGCGTCATGGACCAGCTGTGGAGACGAATTTTCCATGTCCCCGAATCATCTTTGGCGACCACATCAATGTAATGGCTAGTGGTGGACTCACCCTCAAGCGCGCCCTCTGGCAAGTCATCCTCCGCTGCGCTGTCAACGATGCGGCGGATTGTGTAGTCGTACTCGACCACCGCTGCATCACCCATCATGGTAATGCTGTGCGGCACGTCGATGGTGATCTCGTAGCGCGCAGTGGCAAAGACCGGGCCAAGAAATTCCCGATAGTTTTCCCGACCGTCAAGGCCGGGCACGCCCGGCGGGCGCAAACTGACATCAGGGTGTAATCCGCCCACGTAGCCGTCGATGTCGCTGGCTTCTACCGCTGTGATCCAGCCCTGGTAGAGCGCGAGGATTTCCGCGTGGTCGTCTGCCGCGTGACCGACCGGTGATAAGGTCAGGGCCAGCGCAGCGGCAAGAGAGAGAAGCAGTGCTTTGATCTGTGACATGGCGGGTCAATTCCTGTTTTGGTTGTTGTCATGATGGAATGCTATTGATTCTGTGCAGATCGCCCGCGAATCGCAAGCCGGTTAGGGTCCACGTCAGCTAATGGATGCTGCGGTTTTGACCGAACCAGCGCGCGCTGATGGTAAAGAGTCAGATTGGGTCGATCTGCGGTGCTAGAACGCTCCCGCCGCGAGACAAAGCCGAAGGCACAGCGACTGTCAGGGTGTCTTGATGGAGTGTCTAACGTTCTCAGCCCCTTAGAAAGTCTGATACCGCAGCAACCCACTCGTTAGGCATTTGATCAGTGATGTCGACGCCCCCGCCTTGCAATTCACAAAATGCAAAGTCGGGCCTCATCTCATGTGCTCTTTTCGCATGCTCATAAATGATGTCGCCGGTGTTGATGAGAATCATCGTACGGTGTTTGATTTTCGGCAGCGTGACATTGTGATCATAGGTAAAGGCCGCGTTGTGTCCGTACCAGAACGGTCCATACCCCTGAAATTGCTCGACCACATACCGAGTGACCAGGGCGGGGTCGGTCCCTTTTTCTGCCCAGTTCCACCGGCGACTGAATACCTCGCTGAGGTGAGAGCCGTCGTGTTTGTGCTCAAAGTTCTTCTCGAAATTTTCAACAAACGCGTTCCATTCAACCAGTTCCTCGGGTGTGAAAGGACAGGGGCCATTGATCACCAGGTTGCGGACTCGGTCAGGAAATTGAAGCGCGACTTCAGTCGCAATCAGTCCGCCAGTGTGATGCCCAAGGATATCGGTTTGAGTGATCCCAAGATGATCCAGGACCGGCGGTATGGCTGTCGCGTAGTCCTCGACCGACGGGACATGGTTCGGCTCGTCAGACAGTCCAAATCCCGGTGTATCGATGCCAATTGCGCGAATACCCTCGGCGGAGAGAAGCGGGTAGACCGTATCGTATTGGCGCGAAGTCATCGGCGCTTGATGACAGAGCACCAGAGGGAACCCTTCACCGCCAGTGTCCTGATAATGGATTTGCCCAAAAGGACCATCCGTGTAGCCGCGGCGGGGTCGTGTCATCAGGATAGCGCCTCGCTGTCACCCAACATTCTCACCACTATACCTCCCTTGACGGCGCCAGACCGAGTACTTCTAGGTAGGCTGCGGCGCTCGAGGCTTGGTGATATGCGGTGACGGCCTCGACCAGATCATTGCCATCGGGGCGGTGGGCAAGGGTGGACAGTAGCGCCTCAGCGAGCGCTTCGGTGTCGCCCATGGCGACCAGCGGCGCAACGCGACCGCTATCGAGTAACTCCTTTGGGCCACTCGGGCAGTCGGTACTCACCACCGGCACCCCCAGCCCCATGGCCTCGGTCAGCGTGTTGGGCGAACCCTCCCATCGAGACGAGAGCGCAAACACACTGGCCCGTTTCATCCACGCCCACGGATTGTCCTGAAAGCCGGGCAATGCAACATCTTCCGCTACACCAAGCGTCTCGGCTTGAGCCAGTAAATCAGACCGCAGCCTACCGTCTCCCAGAATAATCAGTCGCGCCTGTCGCTGCGCGCGAACCAAGGCAAAGGCCGACAGCAGAGTGGGGAAATCTTTTTGCTCGGTCAGGCGTCCCACTCCGAGTATGACGGGAATATCCGACGCAGTTTGCAGCCACGGATGGTCGACGGGGTGCTCAGCGGCTTGTAGCAACTCAGGCGTGATAGTGGGATTGCGCACCACCGTAATCTGTGGGGGTTTCATGTCAGTGATAGCCATCACATCGTCGGCGACACCCTGTGAGACGGCAACCAACGTCTCCAGCTGGGGGTAATGGCGCCGCATGGCGCGATACCAGCTTTGTTGACGGCGTCGGGATTTGCTCGCTAAGGCAGCCGATACCGTGGTGCCCAAGCGTCCGGAGATCGGCGTGGTTGTACCCGCCAGCCGCCTCGCTCTGAGCGCTGCCAATATCGCGCGATGCTTGATCGCCAGCAGAGCCGTTGGCCGCTCTGTGCGCAGATATCGAGAGACTTCCCAGACGCTGGTCAGCGAGTGCTTTGCGCGCAGTCGAATGATATTGGCGTTATTGGGTAGCCTGTCGACATACGGCCCCTGAGCTTTGATGAGTAGCACGTCGAGATCGATCGGGGTTTCGACAAAGGCCCGGCACAGATTGGCCACCATGCGCTCCACGCCACCTTGTCCAGAAAAGGAAACCAGAATTGCCAGTTTTGGCCGTGACACTGCATATCGCCTTCAGAGAGCTGTTTCGAGGTTAGCACAGGGCTGACGGCCGTGACTTGGTGAGGCCGAGCCTCGCGCTTACACTCTATCTATTCCGACGCAGTGGAGGCTCGATGCCTGCTCTCTCTCAGTCCGCTTTTTTCACAGCTCGTTGGTGTGAGCTCTAGATGTGTGGTCTGGCGGGCATTGCAGCCCGCGGCGAACTCTCTGCTGACCGGCTGCCCTTTGCGCTTGCGGCGCTACAGCACCGAGGCCCCGATGGGCAGGGCGATTCCATCGAACAGCGGGTGGCGCTGGGGCATACGCGACTTTCGATTATCGATCTCGAGGGGGGGGCGCAACCGCTGCGCTCGCCCTGCGGCCGCTATGTACTGGTGGCCAACGGGGAAATCTATAACCACCTAGAGCTGCGTTCGGAGCTTTTGGCGCTCGGCGCACCGTTTCAAACCGGTTCAGACTGCGAGGTGATCCTTCAGGGCTACCGACTGTGGGGTCGAGACATTCTCGATCGCCTTGAAGGGATGTACGCCTTTGCGTTGCAGGATATCGAGTCAGGCGAGGTATTGCTGGCTCGGGATCCGCTGGGCATGAAGCCGCTTTACTGGTCCGAAAGTCGCGACGGTGTGCACTTTGCCTCTGAGCTTAAGGCGCTATTGGCGCTATTGCCCTCCACACCGGTTCTCAACTCGCTCGCGCTCTTGCAATACATCGAGGCGCAGCATCCGCTCTCCCGCAATACACCGTTTGAGGGGGTGCAGCGATTGTTGGCTGGTGAGGCGCTGTTGATCCGCGATGGCCGTTGCGTCGATCAATGGCGTCACTGGACACTGAATCAGCTTGTCAGCGCGGAGATGGAGGATCCCGTAGCGGCACTCGATGAGCTGATGGAGGTCGTATTCACCCAGCACCAACGATCTGATGTGCCCATTGGTCTGTTTCTGTCAGGCGGGGTCGATTCGACCATTCTGCTCGGCTTGATGCGACGCTACGGTATGGAAAACATCCATACATTCTCGCTGGGATTTCCCGACTCTTCCGTCGGCGACGAGCTGGATGTCGCCACCCGCCTAGCCACACACTTTGGCACCGTCCACCGTGTTATTACGCCCAAGGCAGATGACATGTTGTCGCGACTGCCGCAGGTTGTTTGGGCGGCGGATGATCTCATGCGCGACCCCGCGAGCCTGCCGACATTGCTGCTCGCTGAGCAGGCCAGCCACACGATGAAAGTCGTATTTTCGGGGGAAGGTGGTGATGAGAGCTTCGCGGGGTATGGCCGCTATCGCACAGGTGCGCTGGAGCGTTTCTTCAAGAGTTTGTTGTTCCCTGGTACGGGTGGGTTTCGTTCCCGAGGGGATTTGCGAGGCGCCGTTGCGCGGCAATTGCTCGGTGACCGACTGATGGCGGTGCGTGGCGAGTGGCGTTCGGAGCTCGCTACTAGCTGGCAGTCGTTTCCTGCGCGATGGACATCGCTGCAGAAGATGCAGGCGCTGGATCTACAGCATGCACTACCTGACAACCTGCTGGTCAAGGCAGATCGCATGCTGATGGCGCATGGCGTGGAGGGGCGGATGCCCTTTGTTGATCGGCGGGTGGTGTCGTGGGGCTTGGGCTTGGCGGATGCGCTGAAATGCGATCAGCGCGAGGGTAAGAAAATCCTCAAGGCTTGGGCACAAACTTTTATGCCGGCGGATCATTTTGCCGCGAAAAAGCGCGGTTTTTACGTGCCTGTCAATGACTGGTGGCAGGGCAATCGACTCGAGGCCTTGGGGCGTGTGCTCAGCGGTAATGACGCGATTCGAGAGTGGTTCAAGCCCGCTGGGGTCGACAGCTTACTCAGAGAGCAAGGCCGGTCGCACCGCGTTGGGCGCCAATTGATGACCCTGTTGCAGTTCGCGCTGTGGCATCGGCTCTTTGTCGAGTCATCGACGCCGTCACTGCCAGAGGTGGGTGACCCGCTGGCATTGCTGTCTCAATAGATCGACCACAACGGATCTTAGCGAGAGAACCGTGTGTGGTTGTGAGCGCTGGGCGGTCGCTCGCTGCAGCCGTTATACTGATCTGCCCTGCTGCCGGCGCGCTGCACGACATACCAGTGAACCTGTCGGCGCGCTGATTTTCATAAAGCGGAGAACAGAATGTCTGATCGAGTTGCTGTCAACGTATCGGCCCACATTGCCCATGTCACGCTGACCCGCGCGGACAAAATGAACGCGCTGGACCCCGCGATGTTCGAGGCGATTTGTTCCGCCATTGATGAATTAAACACCTTGGACGATTTGCGCGCCGTAGTGGTGTCGGGTGAGGGCCGCGGATTTTGCGCTGGTCTCGATCTGTCCAATTTTTCCAGCGACAGCGAACCGATGGATTTGATGCTTCGCACCCACGGCGCTGCCAATATGCCACAGCAAATTGCCTGGGGTTGGCGAACGCTGCCGGTGCCGGTCATTGCCGCCGCCCACGGCGTGGCGATTGGCGGTGGGCTGAATATTATGTCGGGGGCCGATATCCGGATTATCCACCCCGACACACGCTGTGCCGTGATGGAAATGCGCTGGGGTTTGGTGCCCGATATGGCGGGATATCCCCTTTGGCGAGGTAATGTTCGCGACGACGTGCTGCGCAAGCTTGTTTACACTCATGCTGAGTTCTCGGGTGCCGATGCCTGTGCAATGGGCTTTGCCACAGAAGTCGCGGAGGAACCGTTGTCACGCGCCATGGCGTTGGCAGATGAGATTGCAGGCAAGAATCCCCACGCCATTCGGGCCGCAAAGCGACTCTCAAATGCGTTGGCAACCAGCACCGACGAGGAACTGCTGCTGGCCGAATCAGAGGAGCAGACCCAGATTATCGGCAAGCCAAATCAGATCGAGGCGGTGATGTCCCAGATGGAGGGTAGGCCCGCGGCTTATCCAGACAGCGTCTGAGGAATCTTCCGACCCAGATCAACAGACAGGGCAAACCCTCGCCAATGCTAGAATAGGAGTGGTTGCGCAGGACGACACCGCCCTGCGACTGCGGTCCTTCTGGCACGGCTAAAGTGAGACAGCGATGAGCGACGGAACCACCCAAACACATCACCGGGTCTGCCATCTGTGCGAGGCCATGTGCGGCCTAGTCATCCGCACGGCGGGTAATCAGGTCGTCGATATTCGCGGCGACGACAATGACCCTTTGAGCCGTGGTCACGTCTGCCCCAAGGCGGTTGCGCTGCAGGATATCCATGAAGATCCAGACCGACTGCGTAAGCCCTTGAAGCGTGTTCGAACGGCGCCGGGTGAGTACCAGCACATTGAAATTGAGTGGGCCGAAGCGCTTGATCTGGCCGCCGACGCGTTGGCGTCGACCATCGAAACCCACGGCGTGGATGCGGTGGGGGCGTACTTTGGCAACCCCTCGGTTCACAACTACGGGATGCTCACCCATCAGCGCAATCTTTTCCGACATATTCGGACCCGCAATCGTTTCTCTGCGACGTCAGTAGATCAATTACCCCATCATTTAGTGTCCTTGTGGTGCTTCGGGCACATGCTCTTGCACCCCATTCCCGATGTGGACCGTACTCATTATTTTCTGATGCTGGGGGCGAATCCCCTGGCTTCCAATGGCAGCATCTGGACGGTGCCCGATGTCCGTCGGCGTTTGAAAGACCTGAAATCGCGAGGCGGTAAGCTGGTGGTTGTAGACCCGCGTCGCACGGAGACCGCAGAGCTCGCCAGCGAGCACCTTTTTATTAACCCCGGCACCGATGCGGCCTTGCTGTTGGCGATGATTCACGTGCTTTTTCGGGACGGCCTGGTGGCACCGGGGCCGTTGGCAGACTTCACTGATGGCCTCGATGAGGTAGCTGATGCGGTCGGCGAATTGACGCCTGAGTGGGCGGCTTCGCTCACGGGGATCGCAGCGGCCGACATTGAGCGTATCGCTCACGAGCTGGCCAGTGCCGAGGCGGGAATTTGTTACGGCAGGATGGGCGTCAGCACGCAGGCCTATGGCGCGCTTTGTCAGTGGGCGATTCAAGTGGTTAATGTGGCGACTGGGCACCTCGACAAGCCCGGTGGTAGCCTGTTCACACACCCGGCAATGGACCAGGTGGTCAACACGAATCCCGGCGGTTTCGCTCGCTTTGCCTCGCGGGGGCGGGGTTTGCCCGAATTCAATTACGAGCTACCCGCCGTCACCATGGTCGATGAAATCCGCACCGAGGGAGAAGGGCAGATCCGTCTCATGTTCACCGGAGCGGGTAACCCCGTGCTGTCCACGCCCAACGGTCGGGCGCTCGATGAGGCACTGGAAGAGATCGAGTACATGATTTCAGTCGATCCGGCGCTGAACGAGACCACGCGCCATGCCGACCTTATTTTGCCGCCCACCTCGCCGTTGGAACATGACCACTACGACATCGCGTTTCACAATCTGGCGATTCGCAATACGGCGCGCTATAACCCGCCGGTATTTGAAAAGCCCGAGGGCGCGCTGCACGACTGGGAGATTTTTGCGGCGCTGGGGGAGCGTGTCGCATCGCGACTCAACCTGGAGGCCATGCCTACTGTGCCGCCTGACAGATTGATCGATGCGGCGCTGCGCGCCGGTCCCTATGGCGACCATACTGAGTGGCAGCTGAGCATTGAAAAGCTGAAAGCGCACCCCTCCGGCATCGACTTGGGGCCGCTGCAGCCCTCATGTCCCGATCGTTTGCAAACGCCGAATCAGCGCATTCAGCTGGCGATTCCGGAAGTACTGGCAGACATTCAGCGTTTCCGCGCAGACACCGTAATACCGGCGGAACACTACCGTTTAATTGGTCGCCGCCATGTCAGGGACAACAATTCCTGGATGCACAACCATCACCGATTGATGAAGGGCAAGTCGCGCTGCCAATTACTGATGAACCCGGTCGATGTCGAAAAAGAAGGTTGGCAGAGTGGTATGACCGTAACGATTCAGAGCCGGGTAGGGTCGATCGATGCAGAGCTCCTCGCCTCTGATGAGATGATGCGGGGCGTGGTGAGTCTGCCGCATGGTTATGGTCACGGCTTGCAAGGCACCCGGGGCGAAATCGCGGGTCGTCATGCCGGGGTCAGCTGCAATGACATCACTGACGAGCTATTTATCGATGCCCTGTCGGGTAACGCGGCGGTCAATGGTGTTTTGGTGCAGCTCAGTGCCTCGGCGGCGGCGTGAGCGAGCGGACATCTGACATGTCAGGAAAACGCATCCCCACCACGCAGATCGACAGCGGCAGCAAGTTCACGAATAGCCGTGGCATGTCGGTGATCAAAGATGGCATCAAGGCGTCGTCGACGGAATCTGCGCGACTAGCGAAGCCTGATTGGCTCAGGATGCGGGTGCAAAGCAGCCCCAAATTCGCTGCCGTGCGGGACATTGTCCACGAACACGGTCTGGCCACCGTGTGTGAGGAGGCGAAGTGCCCGAATATTGGCGAGTGCTGGAGTGCGGGTACCGCTACGATCATGCTGATGGGCGATGTCTGTACCCGAGCCTGCCGCTTCTGCTCGGTCAATACCGGCAATCCCAACGGGTGGTTGGATGGGGATGAACCGCAGCAGACTGCCGAAGCAGTCAAGCTAATGGGGCTTAAGTATGTGGTCCTCACCTCTGTCAATCGGGATGACCTGCCCGACGGCGGTGCCCGTCATTATGCTGATGTGGTGCGCGCGACCAAGGCGCTGAACCCGAACACTGCAGTCGAGGCACTGACGCCAGACTTTTTGGGCGATCACTCGTCGGTAGAGACTTTGCTGGACTCCGGTATCGAGGTGTTCGCCCAAAACGTCGAGACCGTTGCGCGGCTGACGCACCCGGTACGTGACCCTCGCGCAGGCTACCAGCAAACACTGGATGTCTTGGCTTACGGCAAGCGCTATCGCCCTGACGTCGTTACCAAAACCTCGCTGATGCTGGGCTTGGGTGAGACAGAGGACGAAATTAAAGCCTGTATGGATGATCTCCGCGCTCATCAGATCGATGTGCTGACGCTGGGCCAATATCTGCAACCGACGAAACACCATCTGCAGGTCGAGCGTTTTGTATCACCGGATGAATTTGAGCAGTATCGTCAATGGGGCCTCGAGCGTGGATTCCTCGAGGTGGTGTCGGGCGTATTTGTCCGTTCTAGTTATCGCGCTGAACGGGTTCTCGAGCAGAATAACGTTGGCCTTGGGCTGAGTTGAGATGGAGGCGTCGGGCCGCCCGCAGGTCCTGTATTTGACCGCCGCAGATCGACTGACCGACACAGCGGGCCTCAGTCGTGAGACGCGCCTGGTAGTCGGTGTGCTGGCCAGAGACATGGACCTCTCGCTCGGCATTGCCGGCCCTATTGACCACCAATCCCTGCAAACGCTGCGCGATCACTTTGCCTCGCTGAGAGCGGCGGGCGGTTTTCCCGCGAGCTCTGCTGATCAGCCCGTTGACCGGGCGCTGCGCAGGTTGGCGATCGAGCGGCTGGGGTCGGAGATCGTGAATGCCAGGTTGCAGGCAGCCATTCAGCGACGGAGCAATACGTTTGACGCGGTGGTGATCGATGAGTTGGTGGCATTCCCTTACCTACCCGTCGGGCTAAGGTGCCCAACCTACTATCTTGCGCATCGCTGCGAGGCCCGGGCGGCGACTGTGCGGTGGTGGCAGTGGTTGCAACGACGGCAACAGCGCCGTCTCAGACAGGGCGAGAAAGCGGCGCTGCGCTCGGTGGGCGGCGTCTATGCTAAACCCGACATTGCCGGGCAGTTGCTGGAGCAAGGTTTGTCTCTTCGGCAATTGAATCCCTCCTTCGGTCGTTTCCGGCCGGAAATTGCGCTGGGGGCTGCGGTGGACTGGGGTGACACCCAACGCCGAGTGGGATATGTCGGATATCTGGGCGATGACCGCAACCTAGCGAGCCTTGAGTGGCTGTTGCGCGAGGTGTGGTCCCCCGCTCAGCGCACGCTCGCAGATATCGAGTTGCATTTAGTGGGCGCGGCACCGCCGTCTCCGCTTAGAGAGCTGGCCGCTGCCAACAATAATGTTTATCTTCACAGTGGCGACAGGCAGCAACTGGAGCTGATGGGTTGTCGGGCCGTGATCGAGCCACTGTTATTTGAGCAACATGTGGATACCAAGCTGGTCAACGCCATGTCGCACGGTTTGCCCGTGGTCAGTACGCAAACGGGCATGTTGCGCGCCCATGCGGACATCGGTGAGGGTGTGTTGGCCGCTGGTGGCCCCGAACAGATGTCGGTGTTGGTGCATCAGTTGATGACCGACCGCGAGCTCTGGCAGCTGCACGCCAACGCGGCGCGGCATACCGCGGCGCTACAATTGGCTGATTTTGAGGTGGCGCATGATTTGCGTCGCGCCATATTGAAGGGACAGGAGGAGGGCGTTAGCTGATGCACACGATTGCGACGCTTGAGAGATGACCGCCACATTCAGCCACATAGGTTTACTGGGACGTCGGGAGCACCCCGGCGTTGAGGAAATTGTCTCCGGTCTGCTGAATTTGCTGGATGACCGCGGAATTCAGGTGACCATTGAAGATCGACTCGCCACGCTGTCCCACTTTGAAAAGCGGGAGATGGAGTCGCGTGATCAAATAGGTGCCATGGTGGACCTGGCTATTGTCATTGGAGGCGACGGTAGCTTGCTGAGCGCGGCCAGGACCCTGGTCAAGCACGACACGCCGGTCATCGGCGTGAACCGCGGCCGCCTGGGATTCCTGACAGACGTCAGTCCCGACGAGCTGATTGATCAGGTCAGTGCGGTGCTCGATGGGCACTTCATTAGCGAGAATCGCTTTCTATTGGACGCCGAAGTCTGGCGCGGTGACCAGGTTATCGGTCGGGGCGATGCCCTAAACGATATTGTTGTGAACTCGGGCGCCTCGGCACAAATGATTGAATTTGAGCTCAGTATCGACGGTGAATTCGTCTACCGGTTGAATGCCGACGGTCTGTTGGTGGCGACACCGACTGGCTCCACCGCCTACTGCTTATCGGCAGGTGGCCCGATCATGTATCCCGGGCTCGACGCGTTGGTACTTGTGCCGATGTTCCCGCACTCTCTCACCAGTCGACCCATTGTCGTTAGCGGACAGAGTGAGATCCGCATTGACGTGGTGTCGCGCAACGACATTCATCCGCCCATCACTTGCGATGGCCAGATTTCGATCACTGCTTTACCAGGCGACTCCGTCCGGATCCGTAAAAAGGCCAGAGAGCTGACTCTGTTGCATCCTCCGGGATATAGTTTTTACGCCAGCTGCAGAGACAAGCTTCGCTGGTCAGATGCCCTCGTTAAATAATCTGCCGCTTCCCATTCGCAGGGCGCCTGCGACGTTCGCGCTGGTGGTGGTCACCAGCGTGTGTTTTCTGCTGTTTTACCCCCTGCAATGGGTCAGCATGCTGTCGCTATTCAATTTTGTACCCTTTCGCGCTGCGGGGGGCTATGTCGCCTTCGGAGAGTGGGGGGATTGGTGGCGCTTGGTCACCCCGACCTTGATTCACTTCGGGTGGTTGCACGTGGTGTTTAACTGTCTGTGGCTGTGGGAGTTTGGGCAACGGATTGAGCATCGTTTGGGCGGTGCGAACCTGCTGGGTCTCTACGTTGTGAGCGCTATGGTGAGCAACTATTGCCAATATTGGTGGGAAGGGCCGTCGATATTCGGCGGGATGTCGGGCGTTGTGTACGCTTTGATGGGGCTCATTATGGCGTCCCAATGGCGCAGGCCCGGATGGATTGCGCCGCCGCCCATGGCGGTGTTTGCTTTTATGCTTATCTGGTTGGTGATTGGCATGGCGGGTAGCATGGAGTTTATCGGTGCAGGGGCGGTGGCGAACGGCGCTCACCTGGGTGGCCTGGTGACAGGCTGGTGCTTGGGCCTTGTCATCGGTGCTATCCCCCGATTATTTAGCCGCCGGTAATGTGGGGAGTGTCGGTAGTGTCAGGAATGTCAGCAGTGTCAGGAGTCTTAGGAGTCTTAGGAGTCTTAGGAGTCTTAGGAGTGTCTTGTGTTGTCTGATCAGTATCGTGAGTCAGTGCAGCAGATGGACCGGCAGGTCTATGAGCAGCTGTTGGAGTCACTCTCCACGGGGCGTTGGCCCGACGGTCGCACCCTGACTGAGACCCAGCGCCAGCACGCCATGCGCGCGGTGATTACCTGGGGCGAAATTTATCTGTCGCCGGAAGAGCGTGTTGGCTTCATTGATAAAGGCGCAAAGGCTGGCGATGTCTGCGACGACCCAGAACCTCTGGCCTGGAAGGATTGATTACATGACAGATTGGCATGGTTGCTTGCGCAAAATGCAAACCGAACTCTCCGATACGGTGCGTTACACACTGACCGCGGGGGGCGAAGAACACTGCGTAAACGACTGGTTGGGTCAGTCGCTGCAGCTGAAGTTTGCCGGGGCGATTCACTGTGTTGCCTGCGATCGTCTGACTAAAAAGAGTTTCAATCAGGGCTATTGTTTTCCCTGTCTTCGCAAGCTTGCAGCCTGTGACAGTTGCATCGTCAGCCCCGAAAAATGTCACCTGGCTGAGGGCACGTGCCGCGAGCCCGATTGGGCCGAGACGCATTGTCAGGTGCCACATATTGTCTATTTGTCCAACACGTCGAGTGTGAAAGTCGGCATTACCCGTGAGACGCAGCTACCGACGCGCTGGATTGATCAGGGGGCGACGCAGGCAAAACCGATTGCGCGGGTCGCTACCCGGCATTACTCAGGGTTACTGGAAGTGCTCTGTGCCAAAGAGGTTGGGGACCGCACCGCGTGGCAAACCATGCTCAAAGGTAACGGTGCGCCACAGGACCTCGAGCAGATTCGCCAGCAGTTGATGTCGAGCTGTGAGCACGGCATTGCTGACCTCACGCTCAACTATGGCGCTGCGTCGTTTGAGTTTCTAGAGGACGCCGATGAGACCTGGATTGATTACCCTGTATTGAGCTGGCCCGAGAAGGTCAAGGCGCACAATTTTGATAAGCAGGCGAGTGTTGAGGGCACGCTGATGGGCATCAAAGGGCAGTATTTGATGCTCGATACAGGCGTGCTCAATATCCGCAAATTTGGTGGCTACGAGGTGGAGATTAAGGTGGCAGCATGATGGCGTTACGAGAGGGTTTACCCGGAACGATTTACCGCAAGGACTATGCAGCACCCGACTTTACGGTCCAAAAGGTTGATCTTCTTGTTCAGATCAAACAGGGCCGGACAGAGGTGACCGCGACGCTGGAAATCAGTCGGCAGGCCGGGCAGGACAGCGCACTGAAGCTCGATGGTGAACAGCTGGATTTGCTGTGGGTCGAGCTCGACGGTCAAAGGCTGTCGCCTCATGATTATGAGATCAGTGACACCGAGCTGCTGATTCCATCGGTGCCGGACAGCTTTTCTTTGCGCACCTGTGTGGCGATTTGCCCTGAGGAAAATACCTCTTTGGAGGGCTTTTACCGCTCTCAGAGCGCTTACTGCACCCAGTGCGAGGCAGAAGGTTTTCGAAAGATCACTTACTTCACTGATCGCCCCGATGTATTGGCCATCTATACGGTGATGCTGGAAGCAGATGCTGAGGCCTGCCCGGTGTTACTCAGTAACGGCAACTTGGTCGAGGAGGTGGCCCTCAACGATGGCAGGCATCGCGCCGTGTGGCATGACCCCTTTCCCAAGCCCAGCTATTTATTCGCCATGGTCGCTGGCGATTTGAAGCGTACCAGTGACGTGTTCACGACGGCTTCGGGTAAATCGGTCGACCTGCACATTTGGGTTGAAGAAAAAGATCTGGGTTACTGCGATTACGCAATGACTTCGCTCAAGGAGGCCATGCGTTGGGATGAGGCAGTTTATGGACTCGAGTATGACCTTGATCTCTACAACATTGTTGCCGTCGACGATTTCAACATGGGTGCGATGGAAAACAAGAGCCTCAACGTGTTCAACACTTCTTGCGTACTCGCACATCCCGACATCACAACCGATATGGGCTTTCAGCGCGTCGAGGCAGTGGTGGCCCATGAATATTTTCACAATTACTCAGGCAACAGAGTCACCTGCCGGGACTGGTTCCAACTCAGTCTCAAAGAGGGTTTTACAGTGTTTCGCGACTCGGAATTTTCAGCGGATATGAATTCCCGGGGCGTGAAGCGTGTTGAGGATGCGCTGTTTCTCAGAACGCACCAATTCGCAGAGGATGCCGGCCCATTGGCCCATCCGGTGCGCCCGGACGCGTTTGTCGACATCTCGAATTTCTACACTTTGACGGTTTATGAGAAGGGCGCAGAGGTGGTGCGCATGCTGCATACCCTTTTGGGCGAGGACGCGTTCTATGCCGGCACGCGCTTGTATTTCGAGCGCTTTGATGGACAGGCAGTGACCTGCGACGATTTTGTGGACTGCCTGGCCGAGGCCTCAGGTCGTGACCTCAGCCAATTTCGCCGCTGGTACGAACAGGCAGGTACGCCTGAGCTGGCCTTCGAAGAGACGTACGATGCGGCGACACAGCATTACAGCTTGACCTTGCGGCAACACAGTCGGGCAACGCCAGGCCAAAAAGATAAGTCGCCGCTGGTGATTCCCGTCGCCACTGGACTGCTGGTAGACGGTACGCCGATACCGCTGGGCTCGGGTACGACGCGGATCCTTGAACTGACTGACCGAGAGCAGACCTTTACTTTCGATAACGTGGCATCAAAACCCGTGTTGTCGTTGCTGCGCGGCTTCTCAGCACCCGTGCGAATGGTGACAGCACAGAGCGAAGCGGATTTGCTTGTGCTGATGGGCAACGATGATGACCCGTTTGTTGCCTGGGATGCGGCGCAGAACCTGCTGGCACGATTGATAGAGGCCGGTTCTGAAACAGCGCCTGTCGCGATCCCTGATGCTTTTTTGCAGGCCTGTGAGCAGGTGCTGAAGGGATCTATGGATCCGGCGATGAAGGCGCTCACTCTGGCTTTGCCGAGTGAAGAGCTGTTGGCTGATCGGGCAGCGCAGCGTGGCCTCGTGAATGTCGCCGAGATTCATCAGTATCGTTGTCAGGTCAAAGCGGCGCTGGGCGAATCACTGACCAACGCTTGGCGCGACGTGTTGAAAGATCATCCCGCTGCGACCGGGTATACACCTCACGCCAGTGATATTGGTATTCGCTCGTTGCGGCATCTCGCCGGGGATTACTTGCTGGCCGCTAACCCGGTCGATCTGACGGATGCACACCGACTACTGGATACTGCCGACAATTTGACGGATCGCCTGACGGCGCTGCGCTGGATTGTCTATTACGACTCGCCGGATGGGCGTGCGCAACGGCTGGGCGATTTTTATGAGCGGTGGCAACACGAGGCATTGGTGGTGAATCAGTGGCTGACTGTGCAGGCCACCCGTCCTGACCCGAGTTGCGTCGACGATATTCGTGCATTGCTGGATCACGAGGCGTTCGACTGGCGAAACCCCAACAAACTGCGCGCTCTTGTGGGTGCCTTTGCAGGCGCTAATCCAATTGCCTTCCATCGTCCCGATGGTGCCGGATATCGGCTAATGGGCGAGGTGATCGAGCGCGTACAGGCGAGCAATCCGCAGATTGCGGCGCGCATGTTGGCGCCTTTGACGCGCTGGCGTCGCTACGCAACAGGGCAGGAAGCCATGCGCACCGAGTTGGAGCGGTTGGCTGCTATCGAGCCTTTACCCAAGGACGTCCTCGAGGTGCTCAGCCGGGCCTTAGCGCCGGCCGATTGAGTCACGCCATCCGGCGGTGGGGTGCCTTTTCAGCTGGGGTATAGCGCTAGTTTCGCGCTTGCCTCGCGATGTTGGGCGAGCGCCGGCTCTTCTCGCAGCGCGTCAATTAAGCCGGACTCGGCGTCTGCCAGATGACCTGTGCCATAGAGGGCCTCGTCCAGCCTCAATAGCTTCGCGGCGAGTGAAGGCGAGGTCATGCTGGCCAGTTTTTGTAACGATGCGACAGCTGATCCTGAGTACAGCGCGCCCCAATCGAGGATGGCGCTACGCAACGCTGCGGGGTCCTGTGCTTCAACCGCGCGTCTTGCGGCAACCAAAGATTGTCGGATGGTTTCGGGAGATGCTGAGCCTGAGGTAGCCCCCGGGTCTGTAGTTTGCCGCGGTTGGCGATTGAGCCAGAGCAGGACCGCCATTACCAGCGAGATCAACCACCCCGAGGCGCTGAGTATCCAGAGCCACTGGGGTGCGTTCTGTGTCGACATAGCGATGGCACCGTTAGTGGCAGTGGGCGATAGGCTCGAGTCCAGTGGTTGTGACGCCGCAACGGCTACGCGGCGCGCTGGTACGACAGCGAATTCAAGTTGGTCAGTATCAGTGTTCCACCATGGAATGCGAATCTCGGGCAGTACCCAGGCGCCTCCTGATCGCGCGACCAGCGCTTCGCTCTGCACGCGTCGACCTTGCAGGCCATCCGCCAGCTCGCTCTGATCGATGGCCTCTTGATCCGGATAAAAACGGAGCTCCGGAATATTGAGCGCGCCCTGCACGCTGCTCAGGGGAGGGAGCTGGCTGCCCTGAAGCCCGCGTCCTACGAGCGTGAGCGTGCGTGTGGTTGAGTCACCGACGCTCAAGGCTTCGGGATCAATGGACCAATTCTCTTCCAATGTCAGGTCTCTTGCGGGGAGCCACACTTCGCCGGGGAAGGTGGTCGGAACGCTCTTCACGTTCATTTCGATCGGCTCAGAGGTTAGACGCAAGCGCCTACCCAGTCGCGCTCCCAGTAGAGAGCGGCCCGGCTGTACTTCTCTCGCGCTGAAACCGATGGCAGGAATCGTCAGCCTGCCGCTTTTCTCCGGGTACACGGCATACCGTAATTCGGTCACCAGCCAGGTACGGTTGCCTACCCAGCGCTGGAACGATCGCCGCTCGAGGTTCTCCACGACGGCGTCCGGTATATCAAAGGCAGAGATTTCGCCGCCATCGAGGTTAATGGCTTGCTGGAGGGTGACCGTCAGAATGGTCTCGGCCTGAACATAGACGCTGTCGCTTTCAATACTGGCTTCGAACAGCACAAGGGCATCGCCCGGAGCGACCACCGGCTCGGGATTGACGCGAATTGACAGCGGCGTCGTATTACGGCCGCCAGCGGTCAGCGAAGGAATGCTCAACGTCCCCTCTCTGAGCGGTGCCAGTTCCATTTCCAGCGTGCGCGTCACCTGGTTCTGGCCGTTAATGAAGCGCGCGTTGGTGGCGCTTGATCGCGACAAAATCTCCCAATCTCGGCTGAGCGGCGTCAGGTCGATCTCCGCAGGCTGTTCACCCGCGTCCCCTAACAGGGTGAGCCGAAGCGTCTCGCCCATGGCAATTTCCCGTCGATCTACGGTCGCCGAGAGCTCGGCCAGTGCACACTGGGTCCATAGCAATGCACACAGCAGCAACCAGAGGCTGATGTTGCGATTACCAGCGGATCGATTCATCAGGTTCCTCGCCTTCTCTCAGTCGTTGCATGGTTTGGTAACGAAATTTGCGCCGCAGCAGCCCGCCCGGGTCATCTGGTACGCGACGCAGCCACTGCTCCAGGGCCTGTTGCTCTTCGAGTGCCTCGTCGAATTTAGCCATCTGCTCCTGCGTTGCGGCCTCCAGCGCATCCTGATTCATGTCCTGCGCATCGGCCATGGCTGAATCCTGCTCACCCTGCTGCTCTTCCGAGTCGCCGTCTTCGCTATCGCCACCACCACTGTCTTCGTTGCTATCGCCTGGATCTTGCTGTGAATCCCCCTGGTCAGATGACTCTGATGAGTCGTCGCCCTCGGACTCGCTCTCATTACTGTCCTGCGCGTCGTCGTTCTCCTGACTCTGCTCGTCACCTTGCTGATCTTGTTGCTGTTGTTCTTCTTGATCCAGCAGTGACTGAATGAAATCACGATTGGCGATCGCATCCTCGGCATCGGGCGCGAGGCCAAGGCTCTCCTCATAGGCGCGGAGAGCACCCCGAAGATCGCCCTGCAGCGCCAGCGCGTTGCCCAGATTGTAGAAATTGTCGGCAGAGGGCGTGTTGGCGAAGCTCTTTGCTGCCTGCTCGTAGCCGCCCGCCTCAAATTCGGCAACACCTCGCCACGTCGAGTCTTCGAATACCTTTGCCGCGGCGTCGGGTTCTCCTTCAGCAAGATAGCGGGCACCCTGCTGGTCCGGCGTCTGCCAGAGATCGTCCCAGCCTGCCGCTTGCGGCGGTGGAGAATGGGTTATCAGCACCAGCGCCACACCCGCAACCACGCCTTTGCGAAATGCCGGTAACAGTAGCAATGCAACTAGGGCAGCAAGCCAATAGCCCTGATCTTGCCAAGCGTCAGTCTGGCGATCCAAATCCAGTTCGCCCTCGCTGGCCTGTAGATCGCGACTCGTTAGTGCGGCGATGTCCTGCTCATCGAGACGGACGACTTCATAAAGGGCATCCAGTTCCGCCGCAATGGATTGAATCTGATCGGCATCCAGCGCCGGAATCACAATTTCTCCGTCGTTGTCCTTCAGGAAGCCGCCGCTCGGTAATGGAATCGGTGCGCCAGTGGCGGTACCGACCGCCAGAATGGACAGCGTGGCACCGCTGTCCTCCAATGCGCGCTGCGCTGCTGTGACGTCGAAGCGAGGCAGCCCGTCTGTGATCAATAAAATTTGCCCGCCTTGAGCCCCCGCTGTTCGCAGTAGCTCCGACGCCATGCTGATGCCGCTGGTGGCATTCGCCCCAGGCAACGGCATGATGGCAGGGGACAGGGCGGGCATGAGATTGGCGATGGTGCGGGTATCATCAGTCAGCGGGGTCACCACATGTGCATCGCCAGCAAACACCACCAGGCCGGTGACCCCCTCGTCACGCGTCTCCAGCAGATCGAGAATTTTTTGCCGAGACCGCTGAATGCGGCTGGGCTGCACATCTGCCGCCAACATTGACGCACTCAAATCCAGGACGATGACCAGCGCATCGGCGCGCTTGATCACCGGCAACTCTACTCGATTCAAGCTTGGCCCCGCTGCTGCGACGGCAATGAGGGCCAGCAGCAGAGTAGGTAACCAAACCATTGACCGCTGCTTCTGCTGACGCTGATCTGGCAGCAAGTAAGAGAGCAGCTCGGCGTCGATGACCTTGGACCAGTCGCCCTGATACGATCTGCGATACCACAGTGCCGCAGCGACCAGTGGGCATGCGGCAAGCATCCACAGCAATTCCGGCCTCAGTATGTGAACGCCGTCGATCATGTCGCGCGACCGTAGCGGGGATTCATCATCAGCCTCGGCAGCCAGTTGCTTCGCAGCAGGGCGAGAAGGCTCGCCAGCACCAGCGCCGCCAGCAGTGGAATCCAGCTTAATGCGCGCTTGGGACGGAAGGTGCTCGCTTCTTGCTCAACCGGCTCGAGTTCGTCCAGCAGCGCGTAAACCGCTTCCAGTTCGGCCGGCGATCTGGCGCGGAAATACTGACCGCCGGTGGCCGCCGCAACCGCGTTCAGCATGGCTTCGTCGACCTCGCTGCGGCCTGCCGCCGACCGACCCAGATTCCGGCTAATACCAATGGTATAAATTTTGACGTTAAGCTGAGCCGCCAGAGCAGCCGCTTCCATCGGGTCAACGGTGCTGGCGGTGTCCTGGCCGTCAGTCAGCAAAATAAAAATTCGGGACGACGCGGGCCGCTCTCTAAGGCGTTTGATGGCCAGACCGAGGGCATCGCCGATCGCGGTGTCCTCACCAGCGAATCCCAACTGTGCCTCGTCGATAAATCGGGTCACTGTGCTCAGATCAAAAGTCAGCGGCGCCTGCAGATAGGCGCGGGTGCCAAACAGGATCAGTCCCACTCGATCGCCTTGTCGGCGCTGGGTGAAGTCAGCGGCAATCGCTTTCACCGCAGTGATTCGCGGAACCAGGCGGCTACCGATTTGCATGTCTTCGATCTGCATGCTGCCCGACAGGTCCAGCCCGAGCATCAAATCCCGCCCGGTGTTAGGGAGCTCGATAGGCTCGCCAATCCATTGAGGGCGGGCGATGGCGGTGACGAGCATCATCCAGGCCAGCCACAGCAGCCACCAATAGCCGCGACCGGATCGTGCTGGTGAGCCCGAGGCAGACAGGCCCCGCCAGCGCGCAGCGAACGGTGCGCGCAGGGCTGACGGCTGTAGCGATTCTCCGCGACTCAACCGGTGCACGATGAACGGTAAGGGTGAGACAGCAAAGACCCACGGCCATAGCCACTCAAGCATGGCTGACCTCATGGTGTTTAATCCACCGCTCCACTGAGTCATACAGACTGTCGCTGACCGGATCTTTAGAGGGTTGATAAATGCGGTCGAGCTCAGTGAAAACTTCGGGCGTCAGGCCTGTACAAGTGGATACCAAAAAGCTGTGCCACGCTGCGCCATGAAGGTTTGCGACGTGTTCGCTGGGAAAGGCTCTGAGCGCTGCAGCCTTCAGCAGCCAATTGATTTCATCCCCGCCTGCCTGTCTTGCACGCATCAGCGTAAGCTCCGCCAATGCTAATCTTCGGTAGCGGTTGCGTCGGCGCCTTTTTTGCAACCACAAAAACATGCCAATGAGCGCGAGTAATATTGTGACGAGCAGGATCCACCAGCCGGGCGCCAGTGGCCACCAGCCAATCGCGGCGGGTTCGCGCAGTGGGGCGAGTTGGCCCAGCATCATCTCTGGATTCATCGGGGCGGCAACACCGTCAAAAGCTGTTTGAGCGGATCTTCATGAGTGCTGATGCCCAGCAGGGGAATGCGGAGCTCCCTCAGCCGGCGTGCTGTGTGGTCTCGGTGCTCAAGGAAGTCCCTTGCGTATTGCTCCCGGGCGCCGGACAGACTGGTATCGAGCTGTGAATGCGAGTTGCCATCGGTCACTGCGTAGTAGCCTGCCCGCGGTAGTTCAGCCTCCAGCGTATCGCCAATGCCTACGGCGACCACCTGCGTTTTGCGCGCCAGCCGCCGAAGGGGAGCGAGGTGATCACCCTCGAACAGGTCGTGAAAATCGCTGATCAGGAAAATACGGCTGCCCGGGCGAGCGATCCGCTCCAATTGTTGCGCTAAATCGCCGAGGGTTAGCTCAGGTGCCGACTGACTGACATTGGGTGTGCCTTCCGCAACCATGTCGCCAATCATATTCAGTACGGCATGCTGGCTACGTTTAGGCCGGGTGTCATGCAGGCGGAGGTCGCCGAGCACAGCACCGCCAATTCGCTCCCCAGCCTGGAGCCCAGACCAAAGGGTCAGCGCGCCAACGTGCGCTGCCAAGACGGATTTAAAGCACCGCGTAGAGCCAAATTTCATGGGTGCCCGCTGGTCTACCGCGACCAGAACGGGCTGCTCTCGATCCTCATGAAATAACTTGGTATGGGGTGTGCCCGACCTCGCCGTCACCCGCCAGTCGATCGCGCGAACATCATCGCCTGCGGCATAGGCGCGCACTTCATCAAATTCGACGCCGCGGCCCCGCTGACGCGCACGGCGCATGCCCGCTAGATTGGCAAGTGCACGGGTTTGACCGGTTACGTCGACAAATCTCGCAGCAAAACGTGCGGCAATGAGCGCCTCAGCTGTCACCTGGGCGCCGCGCGGGCCTGTGGTTGCTAACTGCGCAGTGTGTTCAGGCAACGGGGATGGTCTCAAGTAGCCGCGCAATGATCTGATCGCTGGTCACCCCCGCAGCTTCGGCCTCAAACGAGACGATGAGTCGGTGTCGCAGGCACTCCATTGCCACTGCTTGGACATCATCGGGGCTGACGTAGTCGCGTCCCGCGATCCACGCATTTGCGCGAGCACAGCGATCTAGCGCGATAGTGGCACGTGGGCTGGCACCGTATTCCAACCACTCCGCCAACTCGACATCGTATTGCTGGGGCGATCGGGTGCCCATAATGAGCTGAATGATGTACTCCTCCACCGCGGGGGCCATGTGGATATCAAGCACAGCTTTGCGGGCCGCGAAAATGTCTTCCTGTGACACGGTGCCCTCCGGACGGCTATGGCTGCCGCCCGCTTCATTCCTTGCTAGCCGCAGGATCGCTTGTTCTGCGCTGGCATCGGGATACGAGACTCGCACGTGCATCAGAAAGCGATCCAGCTGCGCTTCGGGGAGAGGGTAAGTACCTTCTTGCTCGATCGGGTTTTGGGTTGCCATTACCAAAAACAAATTGGGCAGGGTGTAGGTCTGACTGCCAATGCTGACTTGTCGCTCCGCCATGGCTTCCAGCAGAGCCGACTGCACTTTGGCTGGTGCCCGATTGATCTCATCCGCCAGAACCAGATTGTTGAAAATTGGTCCGTGCTGAAACTCAAACGCGCCGGTTTGTGGGCGGAAAATATCGGTGCCTGTGATATCGCCAGGCAGGAGGTCGGGGGTGAACTGAATACGGTGGAAGCTGCCTTCGATGCCTTCTGCCATCTCTTTGATAGCGCGCGTCTTGGCCAGACCAGGAGCCCCCTCGACCAAGAGGTGGCCGTCAGCGAGGAGGGCCAGAATGAGTTTATGAATCAGATCTTGCTGGCCAACAATCTGTTGCCCCAGCCAGTTTTCTAGGTTTGCGAGGAGTTGGTAATTCACGAGTCAGACCTTTGTTACCGCAGTGTCAGAAATAGCGTCATTTCTGACCATTACAAGGCCGAGACGTTCAGAAATTTCCCGCTTGTCGGGGAATCTCTTGCTGGCCAGTCAGAAACCCGACAATTTATAGCATGTCAGGGCATCTGTGAGCCCCTCCCGCCAGTCTTCTCTGCCCTCACGCCAGCCTTCAAGCCACTTAATCCGCACGAGGCCGGTCAAAAAGGGACAATTTTCTTTGGAGCGGCCTGCGAGACCCAGTTGATAGCCTTTTTCAAAGGCGCGTTGGACTCGGTTGCGTTTGAATCGTTTCATCATCTCTCCCTTGTTGGGGCGTCTGCCCAAGGGCGATGCTGTGTCGGCACCGCACCCTTATCGGTAGGGCATTGCGACGGCTCGCTGATGAAGCCGGAACGCATGCCACGCTGTCTCGCTCAGCGAGGTTACGGGAAACGGCGCGGGGACATCTGTTAGTGACCTTCGCAGGACACGATAGTATTGCCTTTCGCTGTGCGCTTGCCGCGTCTTCAGCGGGCGGTGGCAAAAATGTCGCCGGGAAATGGCTCTCAACGCACGTTAGCGCTTTACTCGGGGGTTGTCGAAAAACCTTTTCTCATCAGAGGACCCCCCCCTCAGTCGGCTTGGCTATAAGCCAGTGTTCACGGGCTCTGGCGAGGATATTTTTTATCTGCTGGGTGTGATCCGGCCCGATTAACGGGGCGTAAATCTTTTCGACCGGACCATCGACTCTCCGGTTAAGCCATCTTCCCCCAGGTGGCGAATTCTTACCCCGGCCTCTGGCCGGGGTTTTTTTTGGAGGTCCGGTATGCAGAATCGCACCATCATGCTCTGTCTGGGGTACGCCGGGTTGCTGCCATTCTATGGATTTTTAGCGGGTGCCTGGTGGCTGAAAGATTGGCCCGCTGCCGTTTCCGTGCAGGGTTTCGTGATCTATTCGCTGGGTATTCTCTGTTTTCTGGGTGGCACTCTCTGGGGCCGCGTTCAGTCTTTGGAAGAACCTTTCGCGGCGAGGCTGCTGGTCAGCAATGGCCTGGTGTTATTCGCCGTGGCAGCTGTCCTGACCGCGCAAGCCTGGCTGGCCGCGGTGGCACTGATGGCGGGGTATCTGGCTTTGCTGTGGTATGAGCGCGCCGGTGAGCACCTGCCCGCCTGGTACGGTGTGATGAGACGGAATCTCACTCTGGGGGTGGTATTGGCCCATGCCCTGTTTTTTGCGCTGCAATCGGTTCAATTGTCACCATAAGGGCGCAAAGCTTGAGGATTGTTGGCATCTTGTAGCCAGCGACTATCTACTGCCAGTGCGCGCGCCCCGATGGCGTTGAGCAACCCCGATAGTTTCTGTCCTCCCTGATCGACATACGCCTCGCATCGAGGCAGCAGGCTGGTACACAGTCGAATACACGGCGAATGCCGACCTGCTTCATCGGACAATACCAGGGCAGTATCGTCCTCGCGCCATGCTGTCTCCAGTGTGGCAATGACGTCCTCTGGCGCCCCGATCAGATCCACGGGCAACACGACGAGGGTCGCACTTTGCGCCGCGGCGGCCAGTGCAACGATGCCAGCACAGGGCCCCGCGTGACTGCGTGTCTCGCACAGCACTCGGTCGCCATAGTGTTGATACAGATGAGCATTGTCGCGACAGCAGATGAGGATCTCGCGAGCTGCCGAGGGACGCGGTGAGCAGAGAGTCGCAACCAGCGGTTGGCCGCCGTGCACAATGAGGCCTTTGTCACGGTGGCCCCACCGGCGTCCTGCGCCACCGGCCAAAATACCCAAGCTGTACCCCTGTCCCGCATTCAAAGTTCTCGTCCCCTGTGGGATCATTTCCACTTGCTGATTGACTATAGCTCATGCCACCTATGTCGCGTGTTTTAGCGCTCGATACGTCAACGGAAACCTGCACTCTCGCGCTGTGGAGCGGGGGGGCAGTGCGTGCGCGTCATGAGCAGCAGGCGCGTGCTCACAATCGTCACATTCTGCGCATGCTCTCGGAGGTATTGGATGGTCAATCTCTGGCTGAAGCAGTCGATATGGTTGCCTGTGGCATCGGCCCGGGGTCATTCACAGGGTTACGGGTCGCGGTCAGCGTTGCACAAGGTCTGGCCTGGTCTCGGCAATTGCCGGTACACGGCTTCTGCTCTTTGAGTGCTCAGGTCTACAGCGCAGCAGAGCAGGGTTTCCTCAACGATGGCGAGCGCATTTTGACCACCATCGACGCACGGATTGATCAACTTTACGGTCTCTGGGGTGAGTGGCGCGACGGGGTTTTTACGCCGGATGGCGAACCCTTTATTTGCCCACCTGAGGCGATGTCCGAGTCCGCGCAGGGTGGACTGCAACAGATGCTGGGGTCGGGGGCAGTCTATCGAGATCGTTTACCGGCAGCGATCACAGAACACGCGCAGATACACCCGGCCGTGACGCCGGATGCCGCTGTCATGGCACGGCTACTGGGTACCGCTGTGTTGCAGGCGAATCTGCAGCCAGCTCATGCGCTGTCACCCCAATATGTCCAGAAAGAAATCGGCTGGAAAAAATTATCAGAGCAGGGCCGGCGTGACTGACTGGGCACAAGTGCTGGTCCTAGCGCTGATTCAGGGCATCACCGAATTTTTACCGGTGTCTAGCTCAGCGCATCTGATTTTGCCCGCTCAATTGTTGGGTTGGACGGACCAAGGCTTACTGTTCGACGTCGCTGTGCACGCCGGTACGCTGTGTGCCGTGCTGTGGTATTTCAGAGAGGCTTGCTTTGACTTGCTTCGCTCGGTGTTGCCCAGCGCATCGCTTGATCGGACGGAGCTGTGGAGCCTCTGCATTGCGACTGTCCCGGTTGTGGTGGTGGGTGCGGGCCTGAAAGATGTGATTGCCAGTGAGGCGCGTGCTGTCGGCGTCATTGTTGCCACCACATTGATATTTGGCGTGCTGCTGGGGGCGGCGGATCGACTCGCCAAGCGGGGTGAAAGTCAGACGGCGACGGTGTCTTACCGCGATGCCCTGTGGATTGGCTTGGCGCAGGTTTTTGCTTTGATTCCCGGTACATCGCGCTCGGGCGTGACGATCACCGCCGCATTATTTCTGGGGTACCATCCCAGCGTCGCGGCCCGGTTTTCATTTCTGCTCAGCATTCCTGTCATTGCGGCCGCGCTGTTGGTGATGCTGGTCTCACCTGAAAGCGGAAGCGCGTCTTTGACCCTGCTACAGTTGCTAGCTGCTTTTATGTTATCGGCTGGTTTTGCCTACGCCACGATCAAGGGTTTCATGCATCTGGTGAGCAGGATCGGGCTCATGCCCTTCGTAATCTATCGTTTGTTACTGGGCGTGCTGTTATGGGTTTGGGTTGCCGGGGGATAGGGAAAAAATGACACAACTTACTGAGCTGACTGATTTTTTGGGCGAGGCGAAAACGCCTTTCCATGCGGTCGCGGCCATGTCATCCCGTTTGCTCGCGGCAGGGTTTGAGGCGGTGGCGCAGTTCGATCCCGGTGCGATGTCGCCTGGCAAAGGCTATTTCATGACCCGGCAGGGTAGTTCGTTGATCGCGCTGCGAGCCGGCGCGACACCGCCGCAGGCCGGACTGAGATTGGTGGGTGCTCATACTGACAGCCCTAACCTGTCGATCAAGCCGAATCCGGTGAAGGGCCGCGGCGGCTGTGTGCAGCTGGGGGTGGACGTTTACGGGGGCGCGTTACTTAACCCCTGGTTCGATCGCGACCTCGCCATGGCGGGCCGCGTAACGCTGTTGACTGACGGGGGCGAGCTTCGCTCGACGTTATTTGATTCAGGCCGAGCGGTGGCCGTGATTCCAAGCTTGGCCATTCACCTCGACCGCGAGGCGAACAAACAGCGCAGCGTGAACCCTCAAACAGACGTGGTGCCGGTGGTGATGCTCGGCGAGCCCGAAGCATTTGACCTGAAAACCTGGCTGGCCGACTGCTTGGCTCGTGACGACGCCGAGTTCAAAGGCGCACGGGTATTGGATTACGAGCTGTCGCTATATGACAACCAACCGCCGGCGCTAGTTGGAATAGATCAACAGTTACTGACGTCAGCGCGGCTGGACAACTTGCTGAGCTGCTATGCCGGTCTCGCGGCACTCATCGCCAGTGACAATGCAGAATGGTCCATGTTGGTGGCAACAGACCATGAAGAGGTAGGCAGTGCGTCGACGATTGGTGCACAGGGACCGATGCTGATGGATGCATTAACCGCACTGGTGCCCGACGCGGTGCAGAACCAATCTTTAAGGGCGCAATCGTGGATGCTGTCGGTCGATAACGCGCACGCAGTCCATCCCAATTTTGCCGACAAGCATGATGACCAGCACAGCCCCCGACTGGGTGGCGGACCGGTGATCAAAATCAATCGCAACCAGCGATATGCCACTGATGCTGAGGGTGCGGCACGTCTGCGGCTGCTGGCCGAGCGGTCTGACGTGTCGGTGCAGGCATTTGTGATGCGAGCAGACCTGGCCTGCGGCAGCACCATAGGGCCCATCACTGCCACTGAAACCGGCATTCCGACAACCGATCTCGGTCTCCCGACTCTGGCAATGCACTCGATCCGCGAGCTGGCATGCACGGCCGATATTCCGCAGTTATTGTCACTGTTGCAGGCGTTTTACCGCCGTGTTGCTTGAGGAGATGTGTGCATGAGCGCAACCCGGGTTCTGACCGGTATTACCACCACGGGTTCGCCGCACTTGGGCAATTACGTGGGCGCGATTCGGCCTGCCATTGCGGCTTCCCGTGATGCCTCGGTAGAGGCCTATTTATTTTTGGCCGACTACCACGCGCTGATTAAGAACCAAAACCCGGAGGAGGTGGCCCAATCGAGTCGCGAAATCGCCGCCACCTGGCTGGCGCTGGGGCTCGATCCTGAGAGCACGTTCTTCTACCGGCAATCGGATATTCCGGAAATCACGGAGCTTAGCTGGGTGCTGACCTGCTCCGCGGCAAAGGGATTAATGAATCGAGCCCATGCTTACAAAGCGGTGGTACAGGCGAATGAAGCCTCGGGCGAGGATCCCGATTTTGGCGTCACGATGGGGCTGTTTTCTTACCCCATACTCATGGCGGCTGACATTCTCATTTTTAACGCGCATCAGGTGCCTGTGGGTCGTGATCAGATCCAGCATGTCGAGATGGCGCGCGATATTGCCCAGCGTTTCAACCATCATTATGGAGAGATCTTCACGCTACCCGAGGCGGTGGTCGATGACGATGTCGCTGTACTGCAGGGTCTGGATGGTCGCAAAATGAGTAAAAGCTACGGCAATACCATTCCCCTTTTTGGTACGCCGAAACAGCTCCAAAAATCCATTAACAAAATCAAAACCAACCTGCTTGAGCCCGGTGAGCCGAAGGACGCCGACGACTCCACGGTCTTTCAGGTGTGGTGTGCGTTCGCCAACGACGCCGAGCGGGAGAGCATGCGCCAAGCATTTGCTGACGGCATCGCTTGGGGCGAAGCAAAGAAGCAGTTGTTCGAGCGCGTCAATGACGAGCTGGCACCTGCCCGGGGGCAGTATGAGGCGTTAATGGCCAACCCCGGTGAGGTCGAGGCGGTGTTGCAACAGGGCGCTCAGAAATTAAAGCCCAAAAGCGAGGCGTTACTGGAGCAAGTCCGCCATGCCGTGGGTCTGCGGGCCTATCACTAGCGGCCCTTAACTCGGCGCAATCCTGTCATCGATTGGCGAGGCAGTCTGGGCGGGCTTTCTTACAGGGCCAAGGTCAACCCGACGACAGCACTGCGGGGTTCGCCAACAAAGTACCGGTAGCTGCCGAAGCCAAAATCCGCGCGCTCCGCGTACCCTTCATCGAGTAGATTGGTTGCCACGAGCGTGACGGTCACGGTTGGACTCACTGCCCACGCCGCGCGCAGATTCAACAACTCATGCCCTTGGTATTCGTGCTGATTGGCAGGGTCCAGCCAATATTTAGCAACCCACAGCCATTCGAGCTCCGCGGTCAGTGCGGGGCCGTTGGCGGAAAAATCAGCGAGTAATTGAACAGAGCCAAAGTGCTTGGGTGCGGTATCGATGTCGTTGCCTTCGATGTTGCTCCGTGAACCCAGTAGCTCCATATCGCTGTCGTAGCGGTGGCGAGCATAGCTGCCATTGCCGCGCAGAGACCAGATCTCCGACAGCCGCCAACTGGCCGCCAGCTCAATGCCCCGGTGCGTGGTTTCTGCACCAGAGACGTTGTAGCGGTCGCGATCTTGAAAAATGACGTTGTCTTTCGTCATCCAATAGGCAGTGATGTCATAGGCAAAGCCATTGAGATCACCTCGTACACCCAGTTCCGCACTGTCGACGGTCTCAGAGTCGATATCCGCGACCATTTGGCCTGATTGCAGCCGGTAAAGTTCTGCCGTTTGGGGTGCGCGGAAACCCGTTGCGATCCGGCCATAGAGCGTGCGCCGCGCTGTGTGATGGCTGAGCGCGATATTGCCTGTCCAGTCGCTGAAATGGTCTTTGCGGCTCGCCGGTCGATAGAACCGGCAGGCGCTGGCGGTGGGCGCGCACGCGGGCCCCGGGTCGGTGCCATTGCGGTAGTCGTAACGGGTCTCTTCGAGACGCAGCCCGCCGTCGAGCTGCCAACGGTCCGATAGCGCCCACTGCATGTGAGTGAAGCCGGCGAGGGTGTTGGCATCGACATCGTAATCGTAATGAATGCCATCGGGTTGATTGGGGCTAAAAAATTCTGCCTGTGTCTCCAGCAGTGAGCCGTCGGTGCGGTCGACGTCGACGCCCGCATACCAGTCCAGTCTCCCCGTTGTATTGCTGGCAAGTGCTTGCAGGCCGATGCTTCGATGCCGGTTATTTTCCGTCGCTTGCCACGGCAGATAATGCTGCAGGAATGTCATGCTGTTACTGCGCCAGTAGGGACGCAGCGACAGCTCTCCCTCGCCGCCCCAGTCCCGACTGACGCTTAAATAGCCTCTGGCCGACCAGGCGTTGCGATAAGCCTCTGGGTTCGGATTCTGTTCGCGCACATCGTCATCTTTGTAGGCTTCATAGCCGACAATATAGCCCGCGGTTTCTTGATCCAGCTGACTGCCTTCCAGGACACCGGCAACCCGCCAGGCTCCCCAGTTGTCATCGAGTCTGAGTGTGGCCTTTTGCTGATCGTAGCCCGATTGGTCCTGATAGCCGCCGTATCGTGCGGTCTGAGCCGACAACGCCACGCTGTCCCAGGCGCCGCTGGCCGACACGCGATAGTAATCCCGCGAACCCGCCTCGACTCGTAGCTGGTTTGGCGTCGCCTCCACACTCCGGGTGAGCACGTTGATAATCCCGTGGAGCGCGTTAGAGCCAAATACGACCGTGGCAGGGCCTTTGAGCACTTCCACTTTGCCGGCTTGTAGCAAATTCGCGTCAAACAGCTGGTTCACATTGCAAAAGCCGGGCGAGCGCATGCTGATGCCATCCTGAGCGGTCATAAAAGCGCCGCAGCTGCCTGCCCCTGTCAGCACCGGCGAGCGCAGCGAGATCAGTGACTCTTGCCCGTTGCCGCGACTGACCCAACTGCCGGCGATTCGGTTAAATACCTGATTGCTGTGTTGGGGCGAAATGCGCTCCAGCGTCTCGTTATCCAGTGACGACCAGGCGGCGGGCAGGGCCATCGCAGAGGCCGGTGTGCGGGAGGCTGTCACAATGACGGTCTCGAGCTCGTCACCCGGGTCGCCCTGCTGCGCGAGCGCTCCAACAGGAGGAAGGGCGAGCGCCATGGCGAACAACAAAGACACACTCCGGAGGCGGACCGGCGATTGTGGATACAGCATAGTGACTGTCCTGATAATCAGGTGACCTGCCACAGTTCGTGACAACAGCGCGCATTTTGGGCAAAACTCCACCCCATGCCAAGTAGAGAGGACCGCAGACCTTGAGTGCCGAGGTATTGGCCGTGAATGACACGCTCCCGATCCGAACCAGTGAGCCGGTTCATTCGGGCAAGGTGCGCTCTGTCTATTGGTTGAGCGAGGCCGACAGTGCCCGATTGATTCGTGAACGGAGCTACGACGTAGCGCCTGATGCACAGTTGGCCGTCATGGTCATCAGTGACCGTATTTCGGCTTTTGACTGCATTTGGCACGGAGAGGGCGGGCTCGCCGGCGTGCCGGGTAAAGGTGCGGCATTAAATGCGATCTCGCATTTCTGGTTTCAAACCTTTCGTGATGCGGGCTTGGCGCGCAGTCACATTCTCGAGGTTCCACATCCACTGGTATGGGTTGTGCAAAGGGCGAAGCCCATTATGGTGGAGGCCATTGCTCGGCGTTTTATCACCGGTTCAATGTGGCGCGCTTACGAGCGGGGCGTGAGGGAGTTTTGCGGCATCGCGCTACCCGATCATCTGCACAGAGATCAACGATTGAGCGAGACGCTGGTGACGCCCTCTACCAAGGGGGTCATGCGCGGTTTGCCGGGTATTCCAGAGGCGGACGACACCAACGTGTCCAAGGAGCAGCTGGTGACGCACTGGCAGGCATTTGGTTTTCACTCGGTTAACGATGTTGAGCACTATGAGATCCTGCTCAGAGAGGGTGTCGAGTTAATTGCCCAACATTTGACCCCGCTTGATTTGATGTTGGTCGATACAAAATTCGAGTTTGGTTATGCCCGCGATGCCGAGGGCCGAGAAAATCTGATTTATATGGATGAGGTGGGCACACCAGACTCGTCGCGTATTTGGGATGCTGTTGCTTACCGGGGCGGCAGCGTGATCGAGAACAGCAAAGAGGAGTTCCGGCAGGCGCTCCTGCGGCACGTTAATGACGCTGAACTGCTGCTCGACCATCAACGCTTTGAGGAGCGAAAACGCTTTGCGGCGGAGCACGCGTTGCCCGCCGTCATGCTACATACCTTGTCCAATACCTACTCATCGGTAGCAGAGCGGATCATAGGCCAGCCGCTGTCTGTGCCAGAGAGGCCTCTGGAGAGTATGATGGCGGTGCTTGGGGACGAGTTTGATCTGGTGCGCTAGCGCGTCGGACGGGGGAAATCGATGCCAATTTTTCAACTAACAGAGACCCTGTCAGTGGCCGCGCAGGTCACACCGCAGGATATTCCTAATATTGCTGCGCAAGGTTTCTCAACGGTGGTTTGCAATCGCCCCGACGGCGAGGTGCCTGATCAAGCCTCAATGGATGCCATCGAGGCGGCCTGTAATGATGCGAACGTGCTCTTTGTGCGCTATCCCGTTGATGCCCTGAACTTCCCGGGTCCCGATCTCGAGGGTTTGGGAGAGCTGTTTGATGATGCCGGTCAGCGAGTTTTAGCCTACTGCCGCACCGGAACCCGCTGCGCCAACTTGTGGGTGGCGACCCGTAGTGAGGAAGAACGCCAGGCCGCTATTCAGGTGGCGCGGGAAATTGGCTTCGATCTCAGCATGGTGACACCGCGTTAAATCGCGCTCTGACCGCTTGTTACACACGATTAGGCGGTTTTCAGTTTAAGGCTTCGAGCAACGCACTCATCGCGAGTTCCGCGTCTACCCCCCATTGGGCGGAGTCCATGCCGGTTAATGGCAATAACTCAGAAGCCGGTGGTAGGTGTTCGGGATGATGGGCCTCGGCAATCGTCGCATAGGGTGCGAGTGAGTCGGTGGTCAAACCTGCATCCAGTCTATAAAGCCGGATATACAAGAGATCCCCTTCGGCCACCGTGCCTTCCGCGTGTTGCGCAAATCCGTAACCACAGGGTGCACTGGCTTCGGCGAGAACTTCCCGGGAAATGGCGCAGGATGCCTCGGCCAGGGTGCTGCCAATGCTCATGCCACTGCGTATTGCCTGATCGGCGCTGGCCAGCGCTTGGGGTGTTGGCGCGGCGAACCGTGTGACCGCCAGCGTGCGGCAAATATCCCGCCCGTTATGCCGGCTACACAGATTGGCAACGCGGCTCACCTCATCTTGATGAAGCACTTTGACGCGGTAGCTACCGAAGCGCTGTAGGATTTGTTCGCTGTTCACTCAGAGCTGTTCCTTTCGCTGCGTCGGCGCTTAGCCTCGTGAAATCTGGCAAAGGCGGCACGGCGCGGGCGGACACTAACGCGACTGCCATGAATCTGCAATCAGTGAGCCGCTCGATGGCACAATTTGTGGGGTATGATCCGCTCGACCCATCAACGGGCCGGCGGATGGCTATCGGTCAAATGCCGCATCACCCACTGTCAGGAGATCTCGCCATGAACCTGTTTCGCCATGCTGTAATGACGTTGACCTTGCTGCTAGCAGTTCAGACCTCTTTGGCGGCGGCCGATTCTCTGCGGGATGAAGTCAGTGCTGTCTACAGCGACAAGCTAAAGGATCTGTTTCTGTACTTTCATCAAAATCCCGAGTTGTCGACGATGGAGCACAAAACGTCCGCTCGGCTTGCCGACGAGTTGGAGTCATTGGGCTACGTCGTGCATCGAAACGTGGGTGGTACCGGAATCGTCGCTCTGTTGGAGAATGGCGATGGGCCATTGGTCATGTTCAGGGCCGATATGGATGGTCTGCCGGTTGAGGAAAAATCCGGACTTGCCTACGCGTCGCGGGCCAAGCAGATCGACCCGAATGGCAACGAGGTGTTTGTCATGCACGCCTGCGGCCATGACGTGCACATCACGAGTCTGGTGGGGACTGCCCAGCTCATGGCCGAGAAGCGGGACGAGTGGCAGGGCACGCTGATGCTGATTGGCCAGCCGGCGGAAGAACGTGTGCTCGGTGCGGCGGCGATGCGCGCTGACAATCTGTGGCAGCGATTTGGCCAGCCGGATTACGCGATGGCGTTTCACGTCACCTCGGCCATGCCAACTGGATTGCTGGGCGCCTCCGTGGATTCTCCCTATTCGGGTGCTGACACCGTCGATATTTATATTACCGGCGTGGGTGCTCACGGCGCCTCCCCTCATCGCGGCGTGGATCCCATCGTACTGGGCTCGCAAATCGTGATGGGATTGCAGACCGTGGTCAGCCGAACGTTACCGCCGCGGCGGCCCGGTGTGATCACCGTGGGTGCTTTCCACAGCGGCACCAAGCACAACATTATTTCGGATGCCGCCCACCTGCAGTTAACGGTGCGCAGCGAGTCTGCTGAGGATCGAACGCTGTTGCTCGATGGCATTCGTAGAGTGGCAGAAAACATGGGTCGGGTAGCCGGCTTGCCCGACGAGCTGCTGCCAAAGGTGGTGGTGTCTGAGGAGAGTGTGCCACCCACCTTGAATGACAAAGCGTTGACCGAGCGCATCATGGCGTTGTGGAACGGGCACTTTGGCGCGGGCGTTCTCTTCTCGGGTGAGCGTCTTGGTATGGGTGCAGAAGACTTTCCGTTTTTTACCGTCGACCCTTATATACCCAGCCTTTACTTCGCGGTGGGCGGTACGCCGCCCGAAGATTTTGCGATCGAGCAATCCGGAGGAGATCCTGTACCGTCGCATCACTCGCCGCTGTTTAAGATCGAACCCGACGCGTCGGTCACGATGGGCGTAGAAGCGTCAGTGACGGCATTGTTGGATTTGCTCGGTTCGTGAATGTCACTGACGACGCGTGGCGTGAGCCGCGTTTTCCTGTTTGGGACCGCGCAGTTCGTCTGATCCATTGGTCCTTTCCAATCGGTCTTGGGCTCATGTGGTGGAGTGGCGAACAGGGGCGTATGGATGTCCACCAATGGGTAGGGTATAGCCTCTTATGTCTCGTTATGACACGCGTGGCGTGGGGATTTGTGGGTAGCGAGCCGACGCGTTTTACTCATTTTGTGCCGAGCCCCTCCGGGTTGCTGCGCTACCTCAAAGAGGGCGGGGAGTATGCGGGGCATAATCCTCTGGGGGCGCTGTCCGCGCTGGTATTACTGGGGCTCGTGCTGACGCAATCCCTGTCGGGCACCATGAGTCGCGACGACCTGCTGTTTGAGGGACCGTTCTCTTACTGGGCGGGTGATCTGTCTGGCACGATGACCGAGTGGCACGAGATCAACTGGCAACTGCTGCAGGGATTCGTTGCCCTGCACCTTGTCTCTGTCGGCTGGTACCAATGGCGCAAGCGCCAGCCTTTGCTGCAGGCAATGTGGCGAGGCAAGGCAGGGCATAAGCACGCCCGCTCCGCACCCAAGCCGCTGCTAGGGGCGATCGCGATCCTGTTGGCGGCGGCGGCGGTGCTCTGGGGGTTGGTGAGCGTGGCGCCTGAGGCGCCCAGCTACTACTGACGCTGGAACACCGCATCGAGCGCATCCTTAGGATGCGAACTCGATGATCAAAGTGCCTCAGGATAGCCTGAGGAGACTGAGTGACGGGTCAGTAGAGTCAGTAAAGATAGTCTTTTGACTTGTACTCATCGTGGCAGGCTTTGCAGGTGCCGCCTGTGGCAATGAACTGATCGCGGCTGGCACCCTGATCTCCCTCGCTGGCCGTTTCGGCCAATTGAGCGGCGGCCGCGCGGAAGTCGTCCAGTTTGCTCTGGAAATCATCCATGTTTGACCAGATGTTTGGGCGTGCTCGCGTCATGCCTTTTTCCGAGCCGGGCGCAAAACCACGCTCAACGCCAAATTGTGCGGCGTGATTCAAGTCAGCTGCCCAACCGGCAAAGCGGGCGTTATCCCACTCGATCTTGCCCTTCACCATATCGCCCATTGGCCCGAAGGTCATACCCAGCAAAGCGAAATAAGACTGACGCAGGGACTGCAATGGCTCTGACTGCTCGATGTGAGCGAGGGATGGGCCAGAGAGCAAGGTGGCGGCAAGCACGGTGCTTACCAGTGTCTGTCGTTTCATATCAAATCTTCCCGGTCTATCAACTATTGGATTTGGCGCTCGGAGCGGGCATTTCTCCGAGCAGGCTATCCCAATAAGGGGAGTGAGTTGCCCCCCTTGGTGGGTTTACACTTTGCCTCCTAAGGAGACGCCATGTCGAATCAGTTACCGCTAGATGCCTACTGGATGCCGTATACCGGTAACCGCCAGTTCAAACGAGACCCGCGCATCATTGTTGCGGCTCAGGATGTGTGGTTTACGGATGATCAGGGCAGGCGGATTCTTGACGGACACTCCGGTCTGTGGACATCTGGGTTGGGACACGGCCATCCCGAGGTATCCAAGGCGGTGGCGGAACAGATTGAGACGCTGGATTTCGCACCGCCCTTTCAGTTCGGTCACCCGGCGGCTTTCCAGTTGGCGGATCGACTCAGGCATTTGATGCCCGGTGATCTTAACTATGCCTTTTTCACCAACTCGGGATCCGAGTCCGCTGACACGTCGTTGAAGATGGCGCGCGCCTACTGGCGTCTCAAGGGGCAGCCGGCCAAGACGCGGTTTATCGGCCGCCAGAAGGGGTATCACGGGGTCAATTACGGCGGTACCGCGGTCGGTGGTATTGGCGCCAATCGTAAGCCCTTCGGACAGTCATTGGAGGTTGATCACCTGCGGCACACCATGCTGCCCGAGAATGCCTTTTGTCGAGGCATGCCCGTTCATGGTGCCCAACTTGCCGATGAGCTTGCGGATCTGATTACGCTGCATGACGCCTCGACCATCGCCGCCGTTATTGTCGAGCCTATGGCAGGTTCGGCGGGTGTCATCCCGCCGCCCACGGGTTACCTGCAACGATTGCGTGAGCTTTGTGATGCAAACGATATTCTGCTGATCTTCGACGAGGTCATCACCGGGCTGGGCCGATGCGGGGCTTACACCGGAGCTGAAGCGTTTGGTGTGACCCCCGATATACTCAACCTGGCCAAGCAAATCACCAATGGTGCGGTGCCAATGGGCGCGGTGATGGCGACCCCCGAGATTTACGACACCTTCATGGCGCATGGTGGACCGGATTATGCGTTGGAATTTGCCCATGGGTATACTTATTCGGGACACCCGGTCGCCTGCGCAGCCGGGCTGGCTGCGCTTGAGGTCTTGGTGCGAGACGAGTTGCCTGCGAGGGTGGCCGCAGAGGCGCCATTTTGGGAGTCCCTGCTCCACGACGCGGTAGCAGACAAGCCTCATGTCGCAGACGTGCGCAATTATGGCTTCGCTGGAGCGATGACGTTGGATCCCTACCCGGGAGAGCCGCTCCGCAGACCCTTTGAGGTTGCCATGCGGATGTGGGAGAAGGGCTTTCTGGTGCGCTATGGCGGCGATACGATTCAGCTCGCGCCGCACTTTGTGATGGCGCGCGAGCAGATGACCTCGCTCGTGGAGGCGCTGGCCGAATCTTTGGATGAGTTAGCCTGAGTCGCCGCAGAACCCTCGTCGCGCAGCGCCGTCTGGGTACTCCTGTTTCTTTTTTTTACCGACGAGTGCCATGACGCCCGCGAAATGCAAGAGACCGCACCCGCAGCGTGTGCCCTCTGCAGCGGATAAGCTGGAGGAGCAGTGATGACCTCGTGGACGCCGTATTACATCGTCAACGCCTTCACAGAGCGGACATTCGGTGGCAATCCTGCCGCTGTCATGGTCCTAGATGATTGGTTGAACGACGATCAGCTGCTGGCGCTAGCAGCGCAACACAACCTTTCTGAGACCGCGTTTCTGGTCGAGCGCGACCCAGGTGTTTACGGTCTTCGGTGGTTTACACCCGCGGCCGAGGTGCCGCTATGTGGTCATGCGACGTTAGCCGCCGCTCACGTGCTGCGACACGAGTTGGGCGTCGACGTGCCACGGTTGCAGTTTGAGACACTGCATAGCGGGCGGCTGACTGCCAGCGCGCAGGAAGTGGGCATCGCGATCGACCTGCCAGCGATAACCTTTGAGCCGCACGCAACGGAGTCTGAGATTGTCGCTGCCCTCGGTGTGGCGGTGCTGGAAGCGGTCAGACCGGTCGAGACGCCATGGCAGGTCGTTTATCGGTTGGCGCATGAGCAGGATGTCAGGACGCTGACACCGGACATCGGCCGGCTCGCGCGCGCGGTGCCCCATTGCGTCATTGTCACTGCGGAGGGGCTTCAGGTGGATTTTGTCTCGCGGATGTTTGCACCGCAGTATGGCGTTGACGAAGACCCGGTAACGGGTTCTGCACACTGTCTTTTGACACCCTTCTGGGCAGCCTCTTATGGCAAATCCTCGCTCACCGCTGAGCAGTGTTCATCGCGTGGCGGCAGGTTGCACTGTGCCTTGGAGGATTCGCGGGTCATCTTGACGGGGCAGGCTGTCACCTTCGCCACAGGGCACATCACCGCCCCGATCTGAGGGCGCTCGGAGTCTGGTTGTCGGTAAGCCACATCCTCGCAGCGTTGGTGCCTTGAGAAAGCAGCGCGATGCGACGCGGTGAGGTCGCAGTATTCCGCGCTAGGGGCTCATCGCCACGTCTTGGTTAGCGAGTTGCGCTGCCAGCCAAGCGTCCATGCGGGCTTCTAGAATATCGAGTGGGAGCGCACCCGCGCCCAGCATGTGATCGTGGAAGCTGCGGATATCAAAGTTGTCGCCAAGAGCTGTTTCGGCCTTGCCTCTGAGCTCCAGCATTTTCAGTTGTCCGATCTTGTAAGCCAGTGCCTGCCCGGGCCAGCCAATGTAGCGGTCGATCTCATTGATGATGTCGGCCTCGGACTTGGCGGCGTTATCGAGAAAGTAATCGATCGCCCTTTGTCGGCTCCAGCCGAAATAGTGGATGCCGGTGTCGACCACCAGGCGCACCGCTCGCCACATGTCATACACCAGTTGTCCGTAGCGGGAGTAGGGGTCGGTATACAAACCCATGTCATAACCGAGGCGCTCTGAGTACAGGCCCCAGCCCTCGATGAAGGCAGTAAAGCCTCCGTTGCGGCGGAACTCCGGTAGTCCGGTGAGTTCTTGGGCCAGTGCTATCTGCAGATGATGGCCGGGCACGCTCTCGTGCACGCTCAGCACCTCCATTTCAAACTTGGGTCGCACGGCCGGCTGATGGAGGTTGACGTAGTACCAGCCCGGCCGGGAACCATCGATCGCAGGACGCATGTAATAGGCGGTAGTGGTATCCGGCGCTTCTTCGTCTGGAATAGGGCGCACACCATAGGGTGCTCTGGGGAGTTTGCCAAAAAGCTTCACCAGTCCTGGGTCGAGGCGTTTCGACACTGCCTGATAGCCCTCGAGCAACGCTTCTGGGGTGTCGTAGTAGAACTGCGGGTCAGTGCGCAGGAAGGTGTTGAAGGCCGCGATGTCGCCTTCAAATTTAACCTCTTCAATGACCGCCAGCATTTCGCTTCGGATGCGCGCCACTTCTTGTAGCCCGATTTCGTGGATTTCGTCCGGTGTTAAGTCGGTGGTAGTAAAGTGCCGTGCTAGGCGGCTGTAGACCTGCTTTCCACCGGGCAGTGCGCCAATGCCCGGCGCCCTCGCGGCGGGCAGATAATCCTGTTCAAGAAAGCTGAGGAGTTCCTGCAATGCCGGATTGATCTCCTTATCAATGATGGCGGCGGCGGATGCGGTAAGTGTCTCGCGCGTCTCATCATCGAAACTCTCTGGCATCTCTGCAAAGGCGCGGTAGAACGGACTTTCCTCAGCGTCATTGGTGATCAGGTTTTGAATCTGGGCGGGCACGCGCGACATGACGATCTGCGCCTGAGTGCGCTCCCGTGCGATCCCCTCTTGCAGGAGGGCACGATAGTCTCCCAACTGCGCTGGCAAGGCGTCCAGGCGCGCCAGCCAGTCCTCGTAATCCCGCTTATTCTCCATGGGCAGGTAATCGATCATGCTGTGTCGATGTTGGGGGCCAGAGCGCATATTCAGCGCGATCAGATGCAGGCCATCCTCGAACTCTGTGCGGTTGTCTCTCAGCTGCCTGAGGAGCATGGCCCGGTTTATTTGCTCATCGCTGGTCAGCGTGGCGGGTTCCAACTGTTCGAGGCGTTGTACAAACTGACCTTCGTCATCGTAGCGTCGCTGAAAGGCCTCAGGGCTCATGTCGGTCCACTGGTTGTTGCCAGAGCGATCTCCGTACTCGAGCCGTCGCTCCGGATATTGTTCGAGCACCCACTGCCAGTGCTCGTCGATAATGGCCGAGAGCGCCGATTCTGACGCTGAGGCCGAAAGCGGCGCCACGAAGAGGCAGCCGGCCAAGAGTCCGCGCACCAGCGGCCATAGATGAGACGATGCGTTGTGTTCAGTCATGACGTGTTCACTCCGGGCGCCAGTAGACGGACTGCTGGCGATTTCTCAATAGATCTGGGGTGCTACCCGGTCGTGCCGGCGCAGGTCCGGCGGTGGTACACGGGATATGTGCGGGTTAGCGACCCAGTATCGAGCGCGCAACCAACTCGCGCATGATCTCTGACGAGCCGCCATAAATCGTCTGAATGCGGGCATCGACATAGAACCGTGAAATGGGGTATTCCGAGGTATACCCGTAGCCGCCAAACATCTGCAGGCACTGATCGGCCACGCGGCATTGCATCTCGCAGCTGGCTAGCTTCAGCATCGCCGCGGCGTCGGCAGTTAAAGTGCCCTCGGCGTACTCGCGCGCGCACTGCTCGTAAAACGCTCGATTAATGGCGATGTCGGTTTTGACGTCAGCCAGTTTGAATCGGGTATTCTGGAACTGCCCGATTTTTTGGCCAAAAGCCTCGCGCTCCTGCACATACTGCAGGGTGATGTTGAGTGCGCCCTCTGAGGCGGCCACCGCTTGCGCAGCGATACCGAGTCGCTCCCGCGGAAGCTCTTCCATCATGATTACAAAGCCGCGGTTTTCCTTGCCAAGTAGCGCCTCCGCCGGCAAGCGGACATCGTTAAAGAACAGCAGCGCCGTATCGGAGGTGTGTTGACCAATCTTGTCGATCTTTTTGGACTTTTCGAAGCCGGGGCTGTGTGCATCGACGAGGAACAGCGAGGTGCCTTTGGCGCCTTTGCCTGGATCAGTAATGGCGGCCACAATCACTAGGTCGGCATGGATGCCGTTAGTGATAAAGATCTTGGATCCATTGAGAACCCATTCGTCTCCGTCGCGCACCGCGTTGGTGCGAATGCCCTGAACGTCCGAGCCGGCGCCCGGCTCGGTCATCGCGAGTGCGCCGACAACTTCGCCCTTGGCCATGCGCGGCAACCAGTGCATCTTTTGCTCCTCAGTGCCGTGCCGGCTGAGGTAGGGCGCGATGATGTTGTTGTGGATGCCATAGCTGGAGGCGAAACCGCCGAATCCCATCTCCGACAGCTCTTCAATCATCGCCAACGTGACGTGAGGCGTGGTGCCGGCGCCCCCGTATTGCTCTTCCATATCGGGGCAGAGCAAGCCCGCTTCACCCAAGCGGTTCCAGAGCGTGCGCGGCACCATCCGCTGCTCTTCCCACTCCTCGTAGTGGGGTGTAATCTCCTGCTCGAAAGCGCGCCGCGCCATATCTCGAAACAGCGTGAGTTCGTCCAAATCAACGGCTTGATTCATGTTCCTGCCCTGAACGGCTTTTTGAAAGCAGGAGTATGAAGAAGATCTCGCCGCAGCACAAAGCAGGCCCGGAGACAGCACTGTGCAGGCATCCAAGATTCAATCCAGTCAGGATGGGCCCGAGACCCGGGAGCGTTTGTTGCTTCAGCTGTCGCCATTGTTGCCCGACCATGAAGTGACGAGCCTAGTCGAACAATTTGATACTGAGGGCTACTGTGTCATTCCTGAGCTGCTCGACGCGTCTCAGCTACAGCAACAGCGTGAGGCCCTCGCTCCGTGGATTGATGGTGGGCCGAAGGGGCGGAACGTTTTCGAGGGGACCCGTACGCACCGCATCTACGCGATGCTGGCCAAAGATCCGGCGTTTGCCGACTTGGTGGCCCATCCCGTCTCATTGGCGTGGGCTGAGCACTATCTCGGGCAGAGTTGTCTGTTGTCCGCCTGTCTGGCTATTCATCTGCAGCCGGGTGAGTCAGCTCAACCCTGGCACACGGATGACGGCCATACCTCCCTGACGCCACCGCATGACTTACTCGGCGTGTCGACCTTTTGGGCGCTCGATGATACGACGGTGGAGAACGGCGCCACCGAGGTGCTGCCCGGCAGTCATCGCTGGTCTGAGACCGAGTTCCCGGGGGTGCTACGGGATCAGGATTTTGCAACGGGAGAAGACGTAGCCGGCGACCCGGGGGCGCACCCAGGCGCCGTGAAGGTCACCATGCCAGCGGGGTCTTTGATGATCGCCCGGGGTGACCTGTGGCACCGCGGTGGGGCGAACCGGTCGGATACCACTCGTTGTCTCATTACCCCGCAATACTGTGCGGGTTGGTTGCGGCCGCTGGAAAGCATGCTGTTGTCGGTGCCGCCCGAGCCTGCCGCCGCCCTGCCAAAGCGTGTCCGGGAATTGCTCGGGTACTCCATTCATCCCCCGTTTATGGGTTATTCTGACGGCATGCATCCGCAGCGGGTGTTGTCATGAGCAATGCTTCGCTGACTCATTAACGATAATCGAACATTCCGAGGTCATCATGCGCGACTACACACAGTTCTATATCAACGGTAAGTGGGTTGACCCCGTCACACCCAAAACGCTCGAGGTACTGGACCCCTCTACCGAAGAGGCCTGTGCGACCATTTCACTCGGTTCAGAAGCCGACGTCGATTTGGCGGTGGCCGCAGCCAAAGCCGCGTTTGAAACCTTCAGCCAGACCTCTGTGGAGGAGCGGGTCGGAATGCTCGAGCGGATGGCGGAGATTTTCCAGCGCCGCATTGGCGAGATCGCCGAGGCCATTCGTCTCGAAATGGGTGCGCCCATCAAGCTGGCCAGTACCGCGCAGGCGTATGCCGGGCTGGGCCACATCACCGAAGCCGCGAAGATTTTGAAGGACTACACCTTCACCGAAGATCTGGGCCCACACCGGGTGGTGAAAGAGCCCATCGGCGTCTGCGGCCTCATCACCCCTTGGAATTGGCCCCTGAATCAGGTCAGCTGCAAGGTCGCGCCGGCGCTGGCGGTGGGCTGCACCATGGTGCTTAAGCCCAGCGAAATCGCGCCGCTGTCGGCTTATCTCTATGCAGAGATTATGGATGAGGCGGGCATTCCCGCCGGCGTATTCAATCTGGTCAACGGCGACGGACCCACTGTCGGTGAGGCCCTGTCGCGCCATCCCGATGTCGACATGATGTCCTTTACCGGCTCAACGCGCGCGGGCTCGCTGGTCGCACAAAATGCCGCGCCCACCGTTAAGCGCGTCACGCAGGAGCTGGGCGGTAAGTCACCGAATATCATCCTCGCGGATGCCGATTTGGAGGCAGCGGTCACCCGCGGCGTGATGCATATGTACAACAACACCGGGCAATCCTGTAACGCACCATCGCGCATGCTGGTGCCCCGCGACCTGCTGTCTGAGGCGGAAGCGATTGCCGCCAAGGTCACCGAGAGCGTGGTGATTGGCCCGACCGCTGAAGACTCCACAACGATGGGTCCTGTTGTTTCCAAGGTGCAGTGGGACAAGATTCAGGCGCTCATCGAAGGCGGCATCGCCGAGGGCGCGAAAGTGGTCTGCGGCGGACCGGGCCTGCCTGATGGCATTGACCGGGGCTATTACGTGCGACCCACGGTGTTCTCCGATGTCACGAATGACATGAGCATCGCTGCGCAGGAAATCTTTGGCCCCGTGTTGGTTATGATTCCTTATGACAGCGAGGAAGAGGCGATCCAGATCGCCAACGACACGCCATACGGTTTGGCAGGCTATGTGCAGAGCGGCGATTTAGACCACGCGAGAAAAGTGGCATCGCGCATTCGCGCCGGTAATGTGCACATTAACGGCGCTTCGCCCGGCATGGATGTACCCTTCGGCGGTTACAAGCAGTCGGGTAATGGCCGCGAATGGGGCGCACACGGCTTCACTGATTACCTCGAGATCAAGGCGATCTCCGGGTTTGAGGCTGCCTGACTCACCGATTCGTAACCGGGGCTGCCTGTGAAAGCGATTCTGGCGATCGATCAGGGTACAACGGGCACCACGGTTGCGGTGATGAATACCCGGGGGGCTCTGCTGGGGAGCGTCAACTATGAGTTCCCCCAGATCTATCCCAAGCCGGGCTGGGTAGAGCATGACCCGGAGGCGATCTGGGCATCAGCCCTCAAGGGCATCCGCGCTGTCTTTCGCAGGGGGCTCTGCAAGCCCACCGAGGTTGCGTGTATTGGCATTACCAATCAGCGAGAGACGTCGCTGCTGTGGGAGCGCCGCAGCGGCAAGCCATTGGGCAATGCCATTGTCTGGCAATGCCGACGCACGGCGAGTTTCTGTGAGGGATTGCGCAAAAAAGGGCTGGAGCCCATGGTGCGCGATCGCACGGGGCTGGTGCTCGACCCGTATTTTTCGGCCAGCAAGTTCCGCTGGTTGCTCAACGACATTGAGGGTGCCAGAGGTCGGGCCAAACGCGGTGACATCGCTGCCGGCACGATCGATTCTTACTTACTGTATCGGCTGACAGGGGGCGCGGTGCATGCCACCGACGTCTCTAACGCCTCACGTACCTCACTGATGAATCTGCAGACACTGGATTGGGATTCAGAGCTGCTGAAACTGTTTAACGTTCCGAAAACCGTGTTGCCCGAGATTATCCCTTCGAGTGGTGACCTGGGTCGCACACAGGGTGTGCCGGGGCTGCCGGATGGCGTGCCCATTGCGGGCATTGCCGGCGATCAACAATCTGCGCTGTTTGGGCAGGCGGGCTTTGACCGGGGCGCTGCCAAATGCACCTTTGGCACCGGCTCCTTCATTTTGATGAATACCGGTCAGGACCGCATGCACAGCGACGCTGGTTTGCTAAGCACTGTGGCGTGGCAACTGCCCGGTCAGAAGACGCCGGTCTATGCGCTCGAGGGCGGCGCCTTCATCTGTGGTGCGGCGGTGCAGTGGCTTCGCGACGAGCTGGGCATCATCAAGCGCGCCCCGGACATCGAGAAGCTCGCCTCACAGGTACCCGACGCCGGCGGCGTTGAGTTTGTGCCCGCTTTGACGGGTTTAGGTGCGCCGCATTGGGATCCTGACGCGAGGGGCGTCATTTCAGGGCTGACCAGAGGGGCGGGTGCAGCGCATATCGCTCGCGCCACGCTTGAAGCCATGGCGCTACAGAACGTCGATATCCTCCGGGCCATGGAGCGCGACCTGGGTCGCAGGATGGGAGATCTGAAAGTCGACGGCGGAGCCGCCGCCAATAATTTGTTGATGCAATTACAGGCAGATTATCTGGGCAGGGCAATCATCCGTCCCAAAGTGATTGAAACCACGGTTGCGGGCGCTTGTTTCCTGGCGGGGCTCGGCGTCGGCATATGGAAGGACACCGAGGCGCTGGCCAAGGTGTGGCGAGCAGACCAGCGCTTTCCCTCCCGCATGGGAACGGGCCCGCGGCGCCGTAGGTTGGAATCCTGGCAGCAAGCCGTCAGTCGTGCCAAAACAGCAAGCTAAAGCCTCATGGCAGATATCCTGCGTTTTGAGAAGCCGCAAAAACCGAATCAAACACTCTGTCGGAACGGGCACCATAAATGGCGCCCAGTAAAAAGCGACCCCTTCGCTGTGCATCGCGGCGAATTGATTACCCGGTTTCGGTGCGAGCGCTGCGGCAAGGAAAAAACCAAAGCCACCTGACAAAGAGTTATACCGGCTAGTGCGCCTGACACAGGGCGATGATGACATGGCGACTTTGCTTTCGCGGCGGCTCCCCCAAGCCTCGCTTCAGCAGTTGCCCGTGATCCGAGTATTACCACCAGTGGGGAGTAGTGGGCACTAGTCGGAGTCGATACACTTTGAGCACTGAAGATTGCCCCAGAGAAAGGCAATAGGAGGGATCCCCATGACGTCAATGATTTACCCCACCACCAACCCGGCGATGTCCGAGACCATGGTGGTCGCCCGAGCCGAGGGCCCCTACATTTATGACAAGCAGGGCAAGCGCTACCTCGAGGGGATGGCCGGGCTGTGGTGCACGGC
>JADHQG010000050.1 GCA_016778045.1 Luminiphilus sp.
AGTCTCTTATTCAGTGTGCCAATGACCTGAAAGTGATTTCCACTATCTCGGTTGGTGTCGATCATATAGACGTGGCGGCGGCGACCCGCGCCGGCATCCCGGTCGGTCATACTCCTGGCGTGCTGGTGGACAGTACGGCAGATCTGGCGGTTGGGCTTATGTTGGCTGCCACGCGACGTATCGCTGAAGCCGACCGCTGGATGCGTGGCGGCCATTGGAGTCAGGGCTGGCAGTCGGACCTGCTGCTGGGGACGGACCTGAGTCAGTCAGTGGTGGGTTTGGTGGGATTGGGTCCTATCGGTGCGGCGGTGGCGCGGCGTCTGAGGGGCTTTGGCTGCAAGATTCTGGGTTGGAACAGGACGCCCAAGCACATTGAGGGCGTTGAGATGGCCTCCCTCGACGAGGTATTTGCGTGCAGCCATATCGTCTCCCTGCACACCGCTTTAACCGCTGAAACGAAGCACATTGCCGACCGGCGCCGGCTGGCCAGCATGCGCTCGGGTGCGGCGCTGATCAATACCGGGCGAGGCTTATTAGTGGAAGAAGCGGCGCTCATCGATGAGCTGCAAAGTGGTCGCCTCAACGCGGCGCTCGATGTATTTGAGCAGGAGCCTTTGCCACCCCAGCACGCTTTTTTGGCGATGGACAACGTCGTGCTGTTACCTCATGTGGGCAGTGCGACCGATTCGACGCGCTGGGCTATGGTGAATCGGGCGCTGGAGAACCTTCATGCCGGGATGGCGGGTGACAGACTGAACTACTGTGCCAATCCCGAGGTTTACGCCGCTAGCGGCTGACCGCGTTGGGCAGCACGCGCAGCGCTCTTGCCACACCGGGCTCCAGCTTACGCCGCACCTTGTCGAGGTCGGGTTGATTTTGATTCTCGACAACCTGACTGATGCGGGCAGACCAGACTGGCGCCAAGTTACCGCCATCTTCAAAGCTGAGCATTAGGCTGGCCACTTCGCGCGGCCCGCTCAGCGCATAAGCATTGTCCATCGCGGCCGGGTCAGGACTGCGATTGATGACCGAGCTGGCAGGACCAAAATTCGGCTCGGGCTCCACGCCCCCCTCCAGTCTGGCTCCGAAGGCGTAGCTCACAAGAAAGTCACCGCCGGATGCCTGATACCGATAGCCTTTTTTCTCGAGTTCTTCTGCCACGACTTCGCGTACCGTGGTTGAGAGCAGATATAGAGACTCCATTGACGCGGGAACCCCAGTAGGTATTTCTGTTCGCCAACTGAAGGATGCATAGCGCTTATCGGCAAAACGATCTGACGAATCCGTCTCGACCTGCATCGAGGTGCAACCCATCACAGCGACAGAGAGTAGGATCGCCGCCATCAGGCGGCCCAATGTGCGCGAAAAGATCATGATGTTGCCACTCCTTCGAAAGTCTTAAGGGAACCATATCAGCTTCACGATCATACCGGTGATGGCAACAATCACGGCCCAGCGCACGACGCGCTCGCCCCCAGCCAGCGTGAGTCTAGCGCCAAGCCAACCGCCCAAGCCATTTCCGATCGCCATCACAGCGCCGACCCACCAGAGCAATTCCAGCTGGCTGCCAAATACCCACAGCGCCGACAGCGTGTAAGTCAGAATAATGAACACTTTGTGGATGTTGGCGGCGACCAAATCAAGACCCAGCACTCGGTTGAGGATGGGCAGCAGGATGAACCCCATGCCAATTTGAATGAAACCGCCCCAAAAGCCTGCAGCGAACATCAGGGCGTGTCCCCAAAGCTGGCGGGTTCGTGACACCTGATTGTCGGCAGGAAGGCGCGTGCCGGTGCCGGTCAGCATGAGTAGCAAAACGCCACCCATTATCCCCGCTAGGATGAGGTTAAAGGCCTCGGTAGGTACCTGAACGCCCACCAGCGCCCCGACGATGGCGCCCGGAATCGCGCACAAGGACAGCGACACCATGAGTCTGGCATGGGGAACACCGTGGCGGAGGTAGGTCAAAGATGCGCTGATATTCTGAACGAGAATAGGGAGGCGATTGGTGCCGTTGGCGACTGGGCCCGGGACGCCCAGCAATATCATCACCGGTACGGTAATGACTGACCCCCCGCCAGCCATCACATTGATAAAGCCGCCCGCCAAACCAGCAAGAATCAGTACCACCAGCTCAAAGGCGCCGAGCTCCATCGCTAGCCGCGGGGAACACGCATGGTGACAAACTCCTCCGCTGCGGTGGGGTGAATCCCTACCGTTTGATCAAAATCCGCCTTGGTGGCGCCCATCTTCAGCGCAATCCCGAGTCCTTGGCAGATTTCGCCAGCATCGGAGCCCACCATATGTGCCCCCAATACCCGGTCAGTTTCCGCATCGACAACCAGTTTCATTAGCGTCCGTTCTTCACTGCCACTGACGGTATGCTTGAGAGGGCGAAATGATGACTCGAAGACAACGACTGCGTGACCCCTCTGCTCGGCTTCCTCTTCCGTCAGACCCACGGTGCCAATCGGTGGCTGACTGAAAACCGCGGTAGGGATGTTGTCATAATTCATGGTGCTGGGTGTGTCGCCAAACTGGGTTTGCGCGAACGCCATGGCTTCACCAATCGCCACGGGTGTCAGCTCCCAACCACCGGTCATATCGCCCAGAGCGTAGATGCTGGGCTCTGCGGTTTGAAACTGCTCATCGACGACTAAATAGCCAGATTCATTGAGTGTCACGGCTGTGTGGTCAAGACCCAGGTTGGCGATATTGGGCTTGCGGCCAGTCGCGCACAGCACTGCGTCAAAGACTTCTTCACCGTCAGAGAGCGTTGCCGCCACTGCGCCAGTGGCGCTCGACGTGATCGAGGTCACGTGATGATCAAAGCGCAAATCAACGCCGGCTTTGCGCATCTCCTCTGCCAGGAAAAGGCGAATATCGCGATCGAAGCCCCGCAGAAACAGTTCCCCCCGATAGCTCTGCACGACTTCGGTACCCAGACCGGCAAAGATACTGGCGAACTCAGTTGCGATATAGCCACCCCCGATAATTAGCAGTCGCTTGGGCAGCTCAGGTAAGTCGAAGATTTCGTTGGAGGTAATGGCCAGCTCAGCGCCAGGAATGTCGGGCATGGCGGGCCAGGTACCGGTAGCAAGCAGAATTTTCTTGGCGCGGTAGCGGGAGTCTCCCACCACAACTTCCTGAGGTCCTGCCAGCACGCCATGGCCCTCAATGATGTCGACCCCAGGGGCCTCAAGCAGGCGCTGATAAATCGCGTTTAGTCGCGCAATCTCGTTGGTCTTGTTGTCGCGGAGTGTGGCCCAATCAAAGGTGATGCGCTCTGCACCCCAGCCAAATCCCTGTGCCTCTCTCCATGCTGCGGCATATTCGCTCGCGTAGACGTAAAGCTTTTTCGGGATACAGCCCACGTTGACGCAGGTGCCGCCCAGGGCGGCTTCTTCTACCACTGCCACACGTGCGCCAAATTCGGCGCTCTTTCGCGCGGCACGGACGCCGCCGGAGCCGGCGCCAATGACCATCAGGTCATAATCAAAATGTTCAGTCATTGATTCACCAAAAACATGGTGGAACTTGTCATGTTCCGCAATTTCAATGTGATGGAGCTTCGCTTACAGTCGGGCGATTCGCGATCTACCAATGGATGAGATGTCGACCATGCTGAGCAACAGCAACTCGCAAAGGATACACGCAATCACCTTATTCGCACTGTTCATACTGCCGATGAGTAGCGCGGGCTGGGCGGACTCCGATCTTCCGGAGGCAAGTGAGTCCCAACCTCCCGCCAGAATCGAGTTGATCGATCAGTCGGTGATTTACGGTGAAATCACCGACATCCACGACGGCGAGCTGTACGTGATGACTGAGTGGATGGGAGAGGTCACCATCGCCTTATCATCAGTCCTTCAGCTCGTATCGAATCAGGACATTGAACTGCTTACGACTGAGCAGGAGAAATTGGCGCTGTCCTCATTCATGATCTCGGATGGCGAGGTGGTGCTGGAAGACGCCGATAATTTGACTGTTGATCAGCTGGATGTGGCAAACCCAGAAGAATGGGAGCAGGGGCATGGCTATCGCATTACGGGCCGTGTCACGAGCGCGATCGAATATAACCGGGGTAATACCGAAACCGACAAGCTCAATCTGGATGCGGAATCGATTTTCGAGAGCCGCCGGGATCGTATTACCTTACGCGCTGATTATGAGGAGAGCAGTGCGTTTGTTGTCGAAAAAGACGATAACGGCGACCCAGCCCTAGACGATGTGGGCAATGTGATCAAAAAAAGCGAGCCCACAGCAGATAACTGGCGAGTAGAAGGTAAATACGATTATTTTCTGTCGGAGCCGCGCAATTATCTTGGCTCGACCTTGGGCTTTCGTTCCAACGAGTTTGCTGATATCGACCGGCGCTCCTACATCAGCGCTTATTTTGGCCGAAAAATTTTAACGCGCGAGACGCTCACTTTCGACGCCGAAGTGGGCTTCTCCTATGTAGACACTGACTTTACGGAATCCGAAAACGATACGGAATCCGAAGACGAGTCCTACACGGGCCTCAACGTCAACTTTAGTGCAGAAGCACTGCTTTTTGACAGCAATGTAACCCTGTACTTCCGTCAGGCGAATATCATCAATCTTTCCTCGGCCCAAAAATCTATCTACCGTACCAAAGCGGGTCTGAGGTTCCCGTTGCTTTTGGGATTGGAAGCGGCGGCAGAGGCGACCGCCGATTATGATGGCGGCGCGGCAGAGGGTAAGCAGAAGCTCGACCAGACACTAAAGTTCCGGATCGGCTATACCTGGTAAATCGATTTCGAATGAGCAAGTCGCACAGTAGCGATGTCGTCTTCTTGCCCCTCGGGGGGTGTGGGGAGATCGGGATGAACTTTAATCTCTTTGGTCATTCAGATCAGTGGGTTGCTGTGGACTGCGGCATTACGCTGGAGCAAGTCCCGGGGGCGCTGAGACCCTCGGTGCAAATGCCCGATCTCAGCTTTATTTCGGCCCGGCGGGAGCAACTCGCTGGGCTAATTGTGACGCACGCCCATGAGGATCACCTTGGTGCGCTGCCTTATCTCTGGGAGCAATTACGCTGCCCGGTTTATGCGACCCCCTTTGCAGCCGCAGTGCTGCGACACAAAACGCGGAGCCGCCGAGGCGTGTTGCCGAGTTCCCTGATCGAAATCGAACCGGGCGAGGAGATCAAGGTCGGCCCCTTTGACATCGAGTGGATTCCCATTACGCACTCCACTCCTGAGACCTGTGCACTGAGCATCACAACGCCGCAGTCCCGCATACTGCATACGGCAGACTGGAAGATTGATGCCGACCCTGTTGTCGGTGCGGCCTGGTCCTCCACTCGTTTTGGGGAACTGGGTAAGGCAGGGGTCGATGCCGTGATCTGTGATTCGACCAATGCCTTACGCGCTGGGTACTCTCCCTCAGAGGGTGCGGTGGCGGCGGGGCTGAGCCGCGCAATTCAGGTATGTACAGGCCGCGTGGTCGTCGGGTGCTTCTCGAGCAATGTCGCCCGTATGCAAACGTTGTCCAGCATCGCAGCCAAGACTGGCCGCTATCTGGGTGTGCTGGGCCGATCGGCCGAGGGTATGGCCCGATGTGCGCAACAGGTGGGATTGCTGTCACCTCAGTTTCAGCCGATTCATTCTGAGCACTTGGGGTACTTGCCGCCACAAGAAGTGCTGGCAGTGGCGACGGGGAGTCAGGGGGAGTGGGGTGCAGCACTGCATCGCCTGCTGATGCAAACACATCCTGATTTTGCGCTCGAGGCCGGAGATACGGTGATCCTGTCGTCCAAAACCATTCCCGGTAATGAAGAGCCGGTGGCGCGCCTGGTGGACGGTTTGCGAGATAGAGGCATCCATGTGATTGCAGCAGATGACAGCGCGTTACCGCTACACGCCTCAGGACATCCTTGTCAGGGCGAGCTGACGGACCTCTACCAACTGCTGAAGCCGACGCTTGCCATCCCTGTCCACGGTGAAGCGGAGCATATGGCGGCGAATGCCAACGTGGCACGCGAGGCGGGCGTGGAGGTCACCCTGACGGGGCGCAATGGGGATCTCTTTTACCTCAGCCCGACTCCCGGCGTTCGGCGCCGCTTCGCTGAGGTAGGGAGGCTGGCATGGTGTGAGGAAACGGAGCGACTGATCAAGGTGTGAGGATCAGGGCGTGTCCTCGATGCCCGTCGCCCGCCGTGCGGCGGCGCGTTCCGCATCAGCTGTATTGATCCATCGATAGGTCAGGTAGTACTTAAAAATATTGCCTACGTATTGAACCGTCTCGCGACCGACTTGCTCCGCAACAATCACCTCGACGTTATCAAACCAGCGATTCGGGTCGTAACCCCGCTCCCCCGCCTCGCGCCGTAACCGTCTGATGCGTCCTGGCCCTGCGTTATAGGACGCCAGCGCCATGAGGGAGCCGTTGATCTCGTCAAGCTCGGGACCGCTGAAATAGCGTTCTTTGAGAAAAGCCATGTACTTGGCGCCCGCCTCGATGTTGGGTTCCAGTTCATCAATATTAGGGATCGCCACGTTCTTATCTTTCGCTGTGCTGGGAAGTAGTTGCATGACGCCAACGGCACCGACATGGCTACGAACGCTTTGATCGAGTCGAGACTCCTGAAAGCCCTGTGCGGCCAGCAAAGTTGGATCCATCCCGTAGTCGGTTCCATACTTGCGAAACAGAGATGACAGTGCCCGGTAGCGCCCCAGCTCTTCCGCCCCCACGGCGTTTTCTGCCCAGTCAAAATCGCGGATATACCGGTTGCGAATGATGTTCCCAAACAGCGTGCCCTCGCGATTGTCCTTGACGAACGTATTCAGAAAGCTTTTGAGTTTGGGGCTGTCAGAGCGAATCGCCCAGGCGAGGCGCGCGCCCTCTCTGAGCACCAGATCCTCGCGAACCGTGACCTGGGTAAAGACTTCGCGCCACATCTGGGGCTTGTAGCTGTCGACCACGGCCCAAGGTAGCAAGCCAGCGTCGACCATCTCGATAAGATCTTCATCCTCGAGCGACTCATCCACTGCCTCGATGCGGATCGCCGCCCTGCCCGCTGCCACCAGTCGATCACTCAATTCGCGAACGCTTTCCGCATAGCTGCTGGACAAGCGCACGTAGACAGTTTTACCCGATAAATCATCGAGTGAGCGCAGAGTAGATGCGCTCGGCCCTGTGATCAATATCTCCTTCAGTGGCTTGCTGACGGGGTCAGTAAAGTCCACTTCAGCGCGTCTACTCTCCGTGATCGTGGTGCCTGCCATCACGATGTCGCCATAACCTGCCTGCAAGGCGGGGAACAGTTGATCACGTGCCACGGGAATGACGGCTACCTGTACCGTCAATAGCCCGGTTTCATAGGCCTTATTGACCACCTTCTGCAGCTTCTCCGCATATTCCTGAACAGTACCCCGCGGGCCATCTTCCAGAAAATAGCGACCGGGCCCGTAGACCGTTAACACCCGTATGACGCGCCGGTCCACCATGGTGTCGAGGTCACCAAAGTGTGGCATCACGCCGAAACGCTTCAGCGCCGAGGCGGAAACAGGGCTGGCCACTGCCACGTCGCGGCTATCTGCGACATCGCTTGCGGCATCGTCGCCCACGTCAGCCTGCGCGATGGCCACGGCGGGTAGGGTTTCTCCAGACAACGGGTCGGCGGCGACGCTGTCATCACCGCAGCCTGCGATCAGGCAGGCGAGCAACATGACGCCAGCCGAAGATGTCATGGAGGTGGGTTGAAAAAGGAGTTGGTTCATGACCGAGGAGATCCTGATTACGCTGAAAGATGCCATCTTCACCCTGAATACCGGAGTCCGCTCGACGGCGTTGTCACGCCACCCGACAGTCCAGCAACAACTTACCAAAATGTGTTCCGAGGCGCATATGTTCATGTGCCTCGAGCACGTTTTGCAAGGGATAGACCGAATCCACAACCGGTTGGATGCGCCCTGAGAGCACGTGCGGCCAGATCTGTTCTCGGATCGCGTCAAAACAGCGAGCGCGTTCAGCGGTTTCCAGTCGACGCAGGGTGCTACCGGTTAGCGTCAGGCGTTTCATGAACAGCGTCGCCAGATTGATCTCGCTTTGCATGCCGCGCATGACACCAATGCACACAATGCGCCCGTCGGGTGCCGCCACGTCGAGATTGGCTTGCATCAAGTCGCCACCCGCAATATCGAGTATCACGTCGATCTTACCCGCGTAGCCAGCTGCGCTGAGCTGATCAAGCAGGTCACCGCCGCGGTAATTGGCGACAAAAGCAGCGCCCAGTTGCTCAACTCTGTCACAGCGCTCGGCAGAGCCCGCTGATGAGATGACGGTCGTATCCATGGCTTCTGCCATCTGTACCCCGACAGTGCCGATCCCGCTACTACCGCCGTGAATCAACACCGTCTCGCCCGCTGCCAGCCGGCCTCGTTCAAATACGTTGTACCACACCGTCAGCAGGGCCTCGGGCAGCGCGGCGGCTTGCTCAGTTGTCATGTCATCGGGGAGCTTTAAACAATGATCTGCGCGAGCAATGGCGTGGGAGGCATAGCCACCGCCATGTGTGAGTGCACAAACACGATCACCCAGCTGCAGGCCCGTGCATTGTGGCCCTGCAGCCACGACTACCCCGGACACCTCAAGCCCCGGTATCGGTGAGGCATCCTCTGGTGGGGGGTATAGACCCATTCGCTGCAACAGATCTGCCCGATTGATACCAGCGTGATGTACTTCGATGAGCACTTCATCCGGACTGGGGCGCGGGGCCTCGTCGCTGATTAGCGCTGATGACTCTGGGCTCGCAAATTCGATGAACTGTCTGGTCATGTTGTCGTCCTCACAACGCTTGTGGGCTGTTGCCGCATCCTTGGTGCAGATAGACTACTCTGACAAGACGCTCTGGGGGAGATTAAGCCATGTTGCGGTCCATGCCGGTGAGGCGATTAAAGCGCGGTTTTAAATTGGGGCTCATCAAGTTATTGATTGGCAACAAAGCAGCCGGTGTGCACCTGTCTTACGTTGGACCAGGTGCCAGCGCGGATTTATGTCGACGTATCGTGGATATTGGTCACACCGACGTGCTGGTGGTGACCGATAAGGCTTTAAAGGAGTTGGGGCTCGCTGAAAAAGCCCTCGTGGGTTTGGTGGATGCCGGCGTTAACCTGCATTGGTATGCAGGTGTCGATCCCGACCCCACCTTCGCTCACGTCACTGAGGGCGCTCAGGTGCTCCGAGCCGCCGGGTGCACTGCGATTGTCGCCGTCGGCGGCGGTTCTTCGATGGATGCCGCCAAAATCATTGCTTGTACACGCTCCTCTGACGAGTCGCCCGATCAATGGGTCGGGCTCAATAAGGTGCCAGACGATATCCTGCCGATCTACGCCATTCCCACTACGTCGGGGACCGGTAGTGAAGCAACAATGGGCGCCGTGATCAAAGACCCTGCCGAGCAGCTGAAGCACATCATCGTCGCCGAAGGGCTCCTCCCGCAAGCGGTCGCACTGGACCCCGACTTATTACTCGGCTTGCCTGCGGCGGTGACGGCGGCTACCGGCATTGACGCCCTGACCCATGGGATCGAGGCCTATATCTGTATCTGGGACCGGGGCACCCGCAAAGAGAACGGGCGGCTTGCAGTGCAGGGCGTTTTTCGTTGGTTGGAGCAGGCGATCCAAAGCCCCGAGGATATTGAGGCACGGCAGGGGATGGCGGTAGCGGCCTATCACGCGGGTATTGCTATTAATCAGGTCGGCGTCGGCAACGTTCACGCGATAGCGCATCAGCTGGGTGCGCGATATGGCATTCCTCACGGACAAGCCAACGCATTGGCACTGCCTCACGTATTGAGAGCGTGTATTGCAGAGGCTGAAACGGCCTTGGCGGAGCTTGCGGTTGTGACAAACGTCTCCGATGCGGCCTCGCCTGCAGCGAGAGCACAGGCATTTGTCGACGCCGTGACAGCATTAATTGCCAGAGTGGGCATTAGTGATACCGATGCCCGTATCCAACCCGCAGACTGGACCGCAGTGGCCCATGCGGCGATGGATGAGAGCGATGGCTATGTGTCGCCGCGTCTGCTGACCAAAGCCGAGATGATGGAGACCCTCGAGCGCATCACCGCGCACTGATCGCTTCGATCCAGGTTTTCGCCAGCGCCATAAATCGCTCGTGCCCCGGTGTCGGACCCTCAGAGCAGGGAAAGCCATGCGCCTCATGAGCGAAGTGCTCGTGCTGAATATTGACGCCGGCGCGCTGAAGCGCGTTTGCCAGCCGCCGGCCGTCGTCACGCAGCGGATCTTTTTCTGCGGTCACCAGCAGTGATCGGGGAAAACCTGTGAGCGGGACGCGCCGGTCTGGAAACATTAGCTCAATGGCCGGGTCAGCAGGCGCGAGTCCATTCAGATAAGTGTCCGTGAACCAGCGCATGATGGATGTCGTTAATGGGCCGCTCTTGGCGTGCTCGGTATAGGAGCGCATTGCCGCGTGATAGTGCTGCACCGCGGGATAAATCATTAAGCATCCGCGAAGTCGAGGTTCATCGGGCAGCCGCGCAGCGGTGGCCAGCGTTAGGTTGCCGCCGGCGCTGTCTCCGGCGATCACCACCTCTCCGTTATTGGGTGCCAATGCATTCAGGTTATCGATGATCCATCGCGATGCAGCCATCGCGTCTTCATGCGCAGTGGGAAACGGGTGCTCAGGTGCTAAGCGGTAGTCAATTGACATAACCGTGCACTGAGTTTGATGGGCAAGGTGTAGGCAGAACGGATGGTGGGTATCGAGATCGCCGATGGTCCAGCCACCGCCGTGGAAATAAATGATCAGAGGGCGAGCGCGAGAGCCATGATACATCCGGGCTGCCAAGGTCAGCTCTGGTAGGGGTAGCTGTAAAGAGCTGGTGCCGATTTCCGGAAGCGGTGTGCCTTCCCAAGCTAACCGGTTCATGCGCCGGTAGTACCAGCGATAAGCGAATGTCTTGAGTCGAGTTTGGATGCTGATCAAGGCGCTTTACTCGGCGTCGATGTACCGCGCCTCAGGATCTGATTGATATTCATATCGATCGTCGGCGTTGATTCGCCGCTCGATATTACCGCGATGCCACAGATAATTCAGGTGCGCCACCGTCTCACCTGTCGCCATCTGTATCTCTCCATCGCCGATTTCGCGACCAAAGAGGCACTTGAAGCACTCCGGCAGCAGCCTGGGCTCCATCAGCAGGTCATACAGATTTGCGAGTGCCAGCCGATGGCTGTCGATGATCTGGTTGAGTCGGACACGAACTCCGGTGAAGGGTGACTGGTGTGCGGGTAATACCAGCAGGTCGTCGGGCAGCATGCCCAGTAAGCGAGTGCTAGACGCCAGCCACGCTTCCAGCGGATTGCCGTCTGGCTCAGTAGGGAACACCGATACATTTGGTGTGATACGCGGCAAAATTTGATCTCCGGCAATCACCAAACGTAGCGCCGGACAGTACAGGCAGGCGTGTTCTGGAGAATGACCTTGTCCCGTTACCACCTGCCAGTAGCGACCCCCGATAGACAGTGTTTGACGATCGCTGAGTCGCTGATAGTTGTGGGGTAGCGGTGTTGCAAACTGACCGAAGCTGCCAAAACGCTCGCGGTAGTTCGCCAATTGTTCGTCGGAAAATCCTGTGCGGTGATAAAAGGATATCGCTGGAGGGGGTGCTTCCTCGCCGGTGTAACCCATGATCAGGCTGCCGGTCAGAAATTCGGCTTGCGTCATATACAGATCGCAGTCGAAGCGCTCACAGAGCCACCCGGCGAGGCCAATATGGTCGGGGTGCATATGAGTGCAGATGACGCGCTTGACCGGCTTGCCTTCCATGAAGCCCTCGAACAGGGCTTCCCAGCGCGCCTTGGCAGAATCGAGGTTGAGGCAGGTATCGACAATGGTCCAGCCGTCGCCATCTTCCAGCAGCCATAAATTGATGTGGTTGAGGGGGCCGGGCATGGTGAAGCGCACCCACCAGACGCCGGGCGCGACCTCGAAAGGGTCATCGCCAGGGTGCTCCAATCTGCCCCACGGATACGTCAATCCGCGATATTGCTCGTCAACACGTTGTAGTGTCATACATCCTCACTCTTCGAGGCGGCAGTGTGCGCGTCAGTACGCATACTGTCCACTCAGCTCTCCCTTTGGGGTTACTGACAGCCCTGTTGGCCAGTGTGATACTGCCTATACTGTGCCGGTGCGCAGCTGAACCTGACCCGTGATTGCGCCAAGCAAAAAATGCCAGGAGAGACCACATGACTGCGACGCTGGATACGCAAGCGCTAAAGAAGCTGGATCAGGCGCATCATCTGCATCCTTTCACAGACTTCGGCGATTACGCCAAGCATGGTGGACGTATTGTCAGCCGCGCTGAACACATATACATCTACGATTCGGATGGCAACAAAATTCAGGATGGCATGTCGGGTCTGTGGTGCTGCAACCTTGGATATAGCCAAGATCGCATCAAGCAGGCGGTCGCTGATCAGTTGGCGGAGTTGCCTTTCTACAATAACTTCTTCAAGTGCTCCAATCAGCCGGCTGCTGAATTGGCGGCGCGGCTTTCGCAGGTCACACCAGACCGCTTCCAGCACGTGTTCTTTACCAATTCGGGCTCGGAAGCCAACGACACGCAAATCAAGTTTGTGCATCGCTACTTTGATCTGCTGGGCAAACCTGAAAAGAAGCTGATCATCAGCCGCCAAAATGCCTACCACGGCAGCACCATCGCGGCCTCGACCCTGGGCGGTATGTCTGCCATGCACAAGCAAACCATGGGTCTTGATTATGTGCACCATATTCAGCAGCCCCATTGGTTCGAAGAGGGAGCAGATCTTGACCCTGAAGCGTTTGGCATTGCCGCGGCGCGGGAACTCGAGAAAAAAATTGATGAGCTGGGCGAGGATCGTGTCGCCGCTTTTATCGCCGAGCCAGTGCAGGGCGCGGGTGGCGTGATCGTCCCACCGGAATCTTATTGGCCCGAGGTCAAACGTATTCTGGACGAGCGGGATATTTTGCTGATCTCCGATGAGGTGATCTGCGGCTTTGGGCGAACCGGCAACTGGTTTGGTTTCGAGACGTACGGTACCGAGCCCGATTTGATCACCTTTGCCAAGGCCGTAACGAATGGCTACATGCCACTAGGCGGAAGTTTGATCAGCCAGAAAATTGCCGATGTATTGATGTCGGGTGGCGGCGAATTTGCCCATGGCCTGACTTACTCGGGACATCCGGCGTCCTGCGCGGCGGGTCTGGCGACGCTCGATATTCTGGAAGAGACCCAAATTATTGAGAAAGGCGTGCTGGACCTTGCGCCGTACTTTGCCAGCCGATTGATTGAGCTTGCGGATCACCCTATTGTCGGCCAGGTGCGGGTCAAAGGGCTTTTTGCGGCGGTTGAGTTAGTGAAGGACAAGGCGAGCCGCGAACGGTTAGCGGCCGATTCCGCCGCGGCGGTTTACTGCCGTGATACGGCAATTACTCAGGGTCTGATGGTGCGGCAGACCGGTGACGCCATGATCATGGCCCCCCCCTTTGTGACCGAGCGATCAGAGAT
>JADHQG010000051.1 GCA_016778045.1 Luminiphilus sp.
TGCTTGAACAACGCCCGTTACGGCATCGCCTGGGGCGTCATGGGTGCGGCAGAAGAATGCTGGCATACCGCGCGGCAGTACACGCTTGATCGCTCTCAATTTGGCGTACCTTTAGCGTCTAAGCAGTTGATTCAACTAAAATTAGCGGACATGCAGACCGAGATTGCTCTGGCCCTGCAGGGCTGCCTCCAGGCGGGCAAAATGCTGTCGGCCGGCGAGATCTCGCCCGATCTCATCAGTCTCATCAAACGCAATTCCTGCGGCAAGGCGCTGGATATTGCCCGAAGCGCTCGGGACATGCTCGGGGGTAATGGCATCTCGGATGACTACCCGATCATGCGTCACATGGCGAATCTAGAAGTGGTCAACACCTATGAAGGCACGCACGATGTGCACGCGCTCATTCTGGGGCGCAGTCAAACAGGTCTCTCTGCGTTTTAGATATTTAGCGTCAGGTGAATGTGCTGCTTGAATAACGGCAGAAACTCATCTTGCCGGTGACTGACAAATAAAAGCGTGCTGTGCTCGCGTGCCTCAATCGCGGACATAAAGCCTAATATCCGCTCCCTATTGAGTTCATCGAGCCCCTGAGTGGGCTCGTCGAGCACCAGCAGGAGCGGCGACTTCACCATGGCTCTCGCAATCAGCACCAGTCGCTGCTCGCCATAGCTCAATGCCTGGAACGGCGTCTCGGCCTGATTCGCCATGTCCACCGCCCTCAGCCATTCCCGTCCCAAGCGAATCTGCGGTTCTGTCGGGGAATCGTAGAGCCCGATCGAGTCAAAAAATCCAGAGCAGACGACCGACAGCACGTCGCAGCGCACCGTATAGCGCCGGTGGAGATCGTTACTAACCAGTCCGAGCTGGCGCTTGATGTCCCAGACTGACTCGCCGCTGCCCCGCCGATGCCCGAATACCGTGACATCATTGCTGAAGCACTGCATGCAGTCGCCGGTAATCAAGCCCAGTAAGGTCGATTTACCCGCACCGTTTTCACCGGTGACCAAGGTATGTTGCAGCGGCGCTACCTTGACCGTGAGCGCGTCGAGCACATTTCGGTCTCCATAGCGGACCGTGCACTGGTTCAGCTCCGCGATGTAGGGCGCGTCGTAAGCCTCGAGCCGAATGGCATCCTCAGGGATGCCCGGTTGGACGATGGCGCCAGTGCCGATGGTCGCCTCCAGCTGGGCCAACTGCGCATCGCGCGAACCCGCAAACACTGTCAGTAACCCGGACTCAACATGTGCAAACTGCGCAACCCATTCGGGAATATCTGAGCGATTGCTCAGCAGCAGTATCACGGCAACACCCGACCCCGTAGCCAACCGAAAGGCCTCACTCAGCGCTTCTACTGTGCCTTGGTCTAAGCTATCAAAAGGGTTATCGCAAATGAGCAGCTCGGCTTCAGTCAGCAGAGCTTTCAGCACCATCAGCTTGCGACTCTCACCGGTACTCAATTCTCGATAGAAGGCCTGCAGACGGTGACGCATGTTCAGCTGATCGATGAGCGGGTCATGCAGCCGGTCGGCAGGCAAAAACTCAGCGACGCGGGTACCCCACTCGTCTTCCGGGATGATATCCGTCGCCGCAAGCCGCCACTCTTCCTCATAGGTCGCCTGCTGACGCTCAAAGGAAATCAACGCAATCTGCTCAGGGTCAAGCGCTCTTTTAACAACGCCCTGATACGGGACGATATCACCGACCAACAACTGATCGATCAGTTGCTTGCCCGATCCATTTCGTCCAAATACACACCAGCTTTCACCCGACTGAATAGACCAGTCCGGCACAGCCAGCCCTTCGCATTGGCAGTCGGATAAATGAATCAGCATTGAGCGGCCAGTCACTAGCTCATCACTCTATCGTGGCCACCGGCAGCCAAAAGTGTCGGGGGCACCTTGTGACATCTGCAGTCTCGAAGTGCACGGCTCGCCGCACTTTCCAAGCCCTGCTGCTGATTTACCGCTACACTGCGCGCCTCGATAAACCTTGGATACCGCACCATGACTGACTCCAATACGCGCATTGAGCAACTCAATGCGATGGCCCCCGACTTCATCAAATTACTGGGCGGCAGCATTATCGAGCTGGACATGGTTTCACAACGCGCCATCTTTGCCTTCACCGTTCCCCTGGACTACTGCCACTCCGGAGACGTGGTGCAGGGTGGATTCGTGACGGCCATGCTCGACGCCGCAATGTCGCACGCCCTGTTTGGCACCGACGACACGATCTCGGGGGTCGCTTCTCTCGACATTGCCACGCAATTTATCGGAGTCTGCCGCGGACAGCAGCCGCTGCGGGTGACAGGCCGCGTAAAGAGAGCCACATTCAAAACCGCGTTTCTCGAAGCAGATATCCAAGACGAGGCGGGCACAGTCGTCGCAACCGCTCAGTCTGTGGCCAAATTGAGCCGTCAGGTGGCAGACGCTTAGCGCCCTGGATCCTCTCTAGCGCAGCCGGGGAAGCACCTTCTCCGCAATATAAGCCATCCGCCGATCACCGGACTCCACGCTCTCACCGGGGAACTGCGCCCAGAAGTGGATATCCGATATTTGTGGATACTGCTCAATCATGGCGCTGAGTTTTTCAACCGCCGTATCCGCGTCCCACAGCTCGTACAGTCCATTTTCAATGGCCGTGCGTGCATCGGGGAACAGCGGGGTTTGGTCTGGCGGACCAAAGGCACCCCAACGAATATATTCGTTGGACTGATACAACACATAATCGCCCACACGCTCGGCTTCAGCCTCCGGGTCCTCCGCGATGATGGCCCAACAACCGAGAATGATGTTCCCCTCTTCCGGCGCCTTGCCGTTGGCAGCCAGTGCCTCAACATAGGTATCCATGCCGATACCGCCGGTACACAAAAAGCCGTCGGCGATACGCGCTGCACGATCGATAGCTGGCGGCGCCATGCCGCCCAACAATACGCGGGGCGCTCGATTCGGTTTGGGTGTGACTCTAAGATCACCGACAGCGAAGCGCTTGCCTTCAAAATTGACCGGCTCACCCGACCAGGCCCGTCGGAGAACTTCGATCCCCTCCTCGACAAGGCTGGGGCGGTGAGAGATCTTCCGTCCGAATTGATCGAACTCCAGCTGTCGATAGCCAATGCCAACGCCCAGGTCAAAACGTCCGCCCGATATCAAGGACAGCGTTGCGGCGTCTTCGGCCATTCTCACGGGGTCTGCCAGTGGCAGGAGCATCAGGTTGGTGCCCAGACGCATCCGCTCCGTTCGCGCCGCAATGGCCGCATGGATGACCAATGGCGACGGCGTGTAGCCGTCATCACAAAAGTGGTGCTCGGTTAACCACACCGAGTCAAAGCCCATGGCCTCCGCGCGGGCGATCTGGTCCAGACGCTCGGAATAAAACTGCTCGAAGTCAATCTGCCAGGGCTCCGGGTTACGGAAGTCGTACCAAAGGCCAAAATCTACACTCGATGTCATAGCGGTTGCTCTCTTAGAGGCTGCTTATAAATTCATTCAAGGCGGAGAGATACCCCTCTCGCTCTTCCATAAAGGGCGCATGGCCGCTCTCGGGAAACTCTACGCCTGTTGCCCGAGGATGGTTCTCTGCTACCCAGCGTGAGATGTCCGGCGCTACAAAACCGTCTTGTCCACAAATAAATGACAAAACCGGGATGTCGAGGGCCATCATCATGTCTCGCTGATCAAGGTGCGCGAGTTCGCCCAATGTCGCCGAAGCGCGGGCACTCGAGTTCAGGAACGCGCCGGCCATCGAGGCGAGTACCGCATCAGAGGGCGGCTTGGCACAAATCGCCGTCGCGAGCATGGTAAGGAAGTTCACCCGATCATCATTCATCGCTGCGACGTTGCCCTCCACATCCTCGGGCATACCGCCAATCGGTAGATCGGGCTTCTGGGTGTAAATCGGGCTGGCGCCGGCGGTCAGCACCAACCCGGCGCATCGATCCCCCAGCAGGCTGGCGGCATGCGTCGCCACGGCACCGCCCAGAGACCAACCATTGACCACGACATTAGAGAGACCCAGGTGCGCGACCAGAGCCGCCACGTCACCGGCGATGGCCGCAATACTCAGGTCCGCAAAATCGTGGTCTGATCGGCCACAGCCGCGGTGGTCCATGGTGACTACCCGGTGGCCCGCTGCCTGCAGCGGCAAGATGACGCCATCCCAGCAACGATTGTCCATACCCCAGCCGTGAATCAGCACCATAGCGCGACCGTCGCCGCCCAAATCCTCGTAATAAATACTCTTGCTACCGTCTACTTCCAGCCTTGCCATCGTTAGTCTCCCCTTTGTTGGGTAATCGCCACCGTTACCGTCGCGGCGAAGTGCTCAAAAAATGCCTCGAGGTCAATTGCATCCGGGGCCACCACCCACTGATAGATCGTGCCGAACATAGTGGAGCAGTAGCCCGTGGCGAAATGCGCCGGGTCAACATCCGCCCTGATCTCGCCAGCTGCCTGCCCCTGCTCGATCCACTGCTGGACATCGCGACGATAAATCACATGGTGGCTGGCCAGACTGGCGCGAATATCGGATTCCCGCCCCAATGATTCGTACCAGAGGATATACATCGCCCGGAGGTAGCCTGACTCCCGAGTAAAAATATCGCGCTGCGCTTGAATCGCCGCCTCGAGCGCCGCCAGCCCCTGCTTGCCTGTCAGATACTGGGAAAGGTGCGCCTTCCAGATGTCGTCGAATCGCGCGAACAATTCCATCCACAAACCATCTTTCGAGCCGAACCGGTAGCTTGCGAGACCCCGGCTGTAACCGGCGCCCTCGCCAATGTCTTTGAGCGTCGTCTTGGCCGTGCCGCGCTCATTCACCAACTCAATCGCCACCTCGAACATTCGCTGATCTGATAACGCCGTTCGCTCGGCCTGAGTATTGCCCGCCGACGACTCGGTGATTACGGCATCAGTCATTGACCTCTCCAAAGCCCAGGTGTTTCTGTATGGCGAGCCTTCCCGCCGCTACTTCTTCCCGGAGCAGTTTTTTATCCATTTTTCCCACGCTGGTTTTGGGGATGTCGTCTACGACAGCCCAGTATTCAGGCACCCAAAACTTTGCCACCTTATTCACTAAAAATGAGCGTAACTGGTCGGGCAACGTCTCACCATCACAACCTTCCTTGCTGCGCACAATGGCGAGCGGACGCTCCTGCCAACGCGCATCGTCAACCGCCACCACTGCGACCTCTGCCACACTCTCATGTTTTAGTAACACATCCTCAAGGTCTACCGATGAAATCCACTCGCCGCCCGACTTGATCACATCCTTGGTCCGGTCCGTGAGCTGCACATAGCCGCGCGCATCCACCATGCCCACATCGCCGGTACGCAGCCAGCCGTCCTCAGTAAAGGCTTCGGTCTCCTCATTGATATAACTACCCGTCACCCACGCGCCCCTCAACTGAAGCTCACCCACGGTCGTGCCATCCTGTTCCAGGAGATTGCCCTCATCATCCATGACCCGCACTTCGATGCCGGGAACAGGTCGGCCGCTTTTCAGGCGCCAATAAGTCTCGGTCTCACCATCGAGGTCTTTGGGCGGATGCGACAGCACGCACATCGGGCTGGTCTCTGTCATCCCCCAACCCTGAATCACGGGTACATTCCATCGGTCTCGCACCGCTTCAATCATGGACGACGGCACCGCGGACCCCCCCGATACGATGGCCCGGAAACAGGACAAATCCAGCGGCGCGGTTTCATCCGCCAGCAGCAGATCGCCCAATAGCGTCGGCACCATTGCCGTCAGCGTCGGCCGAGCAGACTCGATCATGGCGCGCAGATGCGGGCCCTGCAGGTGCGGACCCGGCATCACCATGTCTGCGCCGGACATCCAGCCGCTGTAGGGGAACCCCCAGGCGTTGGCGTGGAACATTGATGGCAGCATCAAAATCACGTCCCGCTCCTGTACCGCAAAGCTGTCGACGGACCGCGAGGCCAGTGCGTGCAGGTAGGTGGTCTTCTGACTGTAGGCCACGCCCTTGGGGTTGCCCGTGGTGCCACTGGTGTAGCAAATACCCGCGGCCGCGTTTTCCTCTGGCTCAGGCCACGGAAATGCCGGTTCAGCATCGCGCAACATTGATTCATATGACACGGCGCGCGGATCATTCAGGGCGGCGGCAGCATCGTCACCACCCCCCGACACAATCACATGCTCGACATCGGGAACGAGCGGCAGAACCGCCAAAAAACTGTCGATTAATCGCGCATCGAGTATCAGGAATCGGTCGGCAGCATGATTAATGATGTAAGCGATGTGCTCCGCAGAAAGCCGACAATTCAGGGTGTGCAACACCGCACCCAGTGACGGTACCGCCAAATACGCTTCCAAGTGTTGCGTACTGTTCCACATAAACGTGCCGACGCGGTCACCGGACATAATACCCCGACGCGTCAACGCGTTCGCAAGACGCGCACTGTTTGCATCAATCTCCGCGTAACTGCGCCAGTGGATTTGCTCGCCATCGTAGTCACCGACGCGACTGGTGCTGAAATGTCGCGCACCGAACCGGTGGAGCGTCTTCACTCCGAGCGGCGTGTGCATCATGGTGCTTGTCATGGCGTTCGACATGCCGCCTACCAGTCCCCCGCCGCCGCGGCTTGCGCCTCGGCCAGCAGCGCCGGCACGTCATACTCCAGGCCCCGCGCGTATTCAGAATCGAGTTTACCCGCGACATGGAGACCGTAGGCACCCTCAATGATCGCCGCCAACCGCCAGAAGGCCAGCGCCATGAAGAAATTCATATGGTTGAGTGGCCGGCCCAGCGACTCTGCCCAGCGGCCCGCGAGCTCTCGTCGACTGACCACCCCAGTGCGTCGTGACACCGCTTGCAAGGCGCTAAAAGCTGGCGGTTCCTGCGTTCGATAATCGCCCCAAAACATGAGCATGAGTGCCACGTCCATAAAACAATCGCCCACCGTAGCGAGCTCCCAGTCGATGATCGCGAGGATCTCCGGCTGCTCCTTGGAGGCCAACGTGTTGTCGAGGTGGTAATCCCCGTGAATGACGGCGGGCGCCGACGCTGCGGGCACATTGCGCTGCAACCATTCTCCGAGAGAGAACAGTTCGGGCAAATCCCTAACCGCATGTTCCCTGCGAACGCCCAGCCAGCGCTCAATCTGTCGCTCAACAAAGTTATCGGGACGCCCCAGCTTCTGCAATGCTTCCAGATCAATGGGCACGGCGTGGAGCGCAGCCAGCTGATCGATCAAGTCCTCACCGAGACGGTTCACACTGCCAGGCGAGTCGGCATACGAAGCCGGCAAGGCATCGGTCAGCGCCACACCATCGACCCATTCTTGCACCAGAAACGGCCTGCCGATCACTGTCTCATCATCGCACCAGGCCAGTACACGCGGCGCCTTGACCGGATAATCTGCTATCGCCTGCAGGATTTGTGCCTCGCGCTGGATGCCTCGCGCAGACGTCGGCGAGATATCATCAGCGGGGGGTGTTCGCACGACACAGGCTTTTTTGCCGTCACGGAACTGCCATGTCAGATTGGAGTTGCCGCCGGCAAGGGCTGACACGAACTCAGCCTTTGCCCAGCCTAGCGAGCCGCGGAGCCAGTCAGCAACTTGCTCGGTAGCCTCCGAGGTCATCACACTACACCGAAGCTGGATAGCAGGCCGCCATCCACTGGTACGACCGCGCCTGTCATGTATCGACTCTGTGCCACCCAACACACCACCTCAGCGACTTCGCGATCTTCGGCAAATCGTCGCAACGGAATTTGCTGAGTCATTTTATTGAGCGCGGCCTCACTCAGTTCGGATGTCATTTCGGTGAGCACCAGACCCGGAATCACTAGATTGGCAGTGATGGCTTTTGACGCCAGTTCAATTGCCAGCGCCTTGGTCAGCCCCGACAGACCGGCTTTGGAGGCGGCATAGGCCGAGTCGCCGGGGAAACCGCGGAGTCCGACCACCGCGCCGACATTCACCACGGAGCAGCCTTCGCTCATGTGCGGCACAGCGGCCCGGGTCATATTCATGGCACCCGTGAGGTTGACCTGCAGGACCTCTTGCCATGCCTCATCGGTCAAGCGGTGTATCTTGCCGCCGCGGTGCACGCCCGCGTTGTTTACCAGCACGTTGACGCCGCCGAATCGCGCCACAATCGCTTCAACCGTCTCGCTAACTGAAGCTGCATCAGCCACATCGCACTGGAATCCCGCCGCGGACTCCCCGAGCGACTGGGCAAACTCCATTACGGATTCTCCCCGCGCGATCAATGCCACGTTATGCCCCGCATCGACTGCCAATCGCGCGATCGCCGCACCAATACCCCGCGAGGCGCCGGTCACGACCCAGACTCCATCGCCCGCCATAGTGTTCACTCCTGAATTGCGCACCAACGCGCCGCAAACCCTTGGATTTCTTATCGGTCTCGTTGCTTGTTTGCGTCTAGCAAGTCTAAACTAGCGCCCTGATTTGGCAACCCTGATGGTTGTTCCACGGCACAAGAGCCGACGACAGATACCCCGAGGAGGTCACGGCGTGTGGTCATTTGAAACAGACCCGGAATTTCAGGCATCACTGGACTGGATTGACGAATTCACCCAAGAGGAAATTGAGCCGCTGGATCTGGTATTCCGGGAACCTGGCGACCCTTGGGATCCGGCCTCCCCCGCCTTCGCTGCCATGGCGCCACTCAGAGAGATAGTGAAACAGAAGCAACTGTGGGCCTGTCATCTGGAACCAGACCTTGGAGGCCAAGGGTACGGGCAGGTCAGCCTCGGACTGATGAACGAAATTTTGGGCCGCAGTCGTTTTGGGCCCAGCGTCTTTGGCTGTCAGGCTCCTGACTCCGGCAATGCAGAAATCCTGGCTAAATTTGGTACCGCGGAGCAAAAAGAAAAGTACCTGAAGCCCCTGCTTAACGCAGAAATCGCCTCCTGCTATTCGATGACCGAGCCGCAGGCGGGCGCCGACCCGGGTGAGTTTCTATGCACTGCGACGCGAGATGGCAGTGACTGGATCATCAATGGCGAGAAGTGGTTTGCCTCGCACGCGCGTTTTTCGGCCTTTTTGCTGGTCATGGTGGTCACTGATCCCGGCGCACCGATTCATCAAGGCGCATCCATCTTTTTGGTGGAGCAAGACACCCCCGGCATGGAGATTATTCGCAACTCGGCTGTTGGCCCTTACATCGAGCAGGGTGATGGTGTGCACGCGTACATCTCGTTCAAAGATTGCCGGGTACCGGCTGAAAACCTCTTGGGCGAGGAAGGACAGGGCTTTCACGTCGCGCAAACGCGCTTGGGTGGCGGCAGGGTTCACCACGCCATGAGAACTGTCGGCGTCATTCGCCGCGCTATCGACATGATGTGCGAACGCGCGCTCAGCCGCCGCACAAAGGGTGAGCTGCTCGCAGACAAGCAAATGACGCAAGAAAAAATTGCCGACGCGTACACCATGATGATGCAGTACCGACTGCATGTGCTCTACACCGCGTGGCTGATCGACAAGCACAAGGAATACAACCGAGAAGTGCGTAAAGAAATCGCCGCCATCAAGGCTGCGACGCCGAAGGTGTTGGTAGAGATTGTGTCCCGCGCAATGCACTTGCACGGCAGCCTCGGTAGTTCTGATGAGACACCGTTGGCGAATATGTGGGCGAATATTCCGGAGTTGGGGGTGGTCGATGGCCCGACAGAGGTTCACAAGGTCGCTGTCGCCAAAGCCGTGCTGCGAAACTACTCCGCGCATGATGCGCTATTCCCGAGTTATCACACACCGACTCAGCGCGCCAAAGCGCTCGAAAAATATGGACATTTCCTAGAGACTTAGTCCAGCCACCACCCCACACAACAACACAAACGGGGTTGGGAGGGCTGACAGGGGGAGACAGCATGAAACCGCGCACTTTCGTTCAGTTTGCTCTGATAGCACTGGCATACGTGCCCGTGACAACAGCCTCCGAATCAGGCGCTGCGTTGTACGAGGCACACTGCGCCAGCTGCCATGCCGCCTCGTTGCGTGGCTCTGCTCACGGGGCAGCACTGACGGGACCGGCCTTCAGCGAAAAGTGGTCTGCCTTGTCAGCTGAGGCACTTCGTGACTACCAAATGAGCGCCATGCCACCCGGTACTGCGCAATCACTCTCTGCCCGCCAACATACTGAGATCACGCAGTATGTCATTGCGCAATCTCAACTGCCCACCGATTCAGTGCTATCGCTATCGGCTACTGAGCTCACAGAGCCGTCACAAGGCGACACCCAAGACGACGCTGAAGTAGTGGAATTTGCGGAGGCAGGCAGCGTCATGGATATGGCGCGCAACGCGGGCAACTTTACTGGCAGTGCGGTCAGCGGATACCGAAGCGTGGCGCAAAGCGAACTCAACCAACCCGACGCGAAGGATTGGTTGAACTGGCGCAGAACAGCAGACGGGCATGGACACAGTCCACTCAGGGGCATTTCACGCGACAACGTGTCGGCATTGGCCTTGAGCTGGTCGATGGCGATGCACGCAGGCAGCAATCAACCTACACCGCTGGTTCGGGATGGCGTGATGTTCCTGACCCACCCGCACAATAAAATTCAGGCAATCGACGCGGCTACCGGCGACCTGATCTGGGAGTATCAATACGCGTTTCCGCCGGCTGCAAAAATGCTGGGCGGACCCACCCGCAACATTGCAATCTGGCAGGACCGTTTGTTCCTCGCCACCTATGACGCCGCCTTGGTAGCGGTTGACGCCAGAACGGGCAAGCAATTGTGGCGAAGCGAGAAAGCAGATTACCGCGAAGCGTTTACCCACAGCGCTGGCCCGATCGTTGCCAACGACGTGGTGGTCAGCGGAATCAACGGGTGCGAGCTCTTTACTGAGGACGGCTGCTTCATCACAGGACATGACCCGGAAACAGGCGAAGAGCTGTGGCGCACCTCCACGCTCGCGCTGCCTGGTACGCCGGAGTATGCAAGCTGGGGTGAAGTGGCACCCGATCGGCGCGGCGGTGGCGATGTATGGATCACGGGCTCCTATGACCCCGATCTGGATCTGGTCTATTTCGGCACCTCGCAGCCAAAGCCTTGGGCGGCGCCTAGCCGCGGTATGTCGGTTGACGATGCCGCGCTCTATACCAACTCGACCTTAGCCCTTCGACCGAAAACGGGCGAGCTGGCATGGCATTTTCAACACATCCCCGGCGAGACCATTGACATGGAAGTGGGCTTCGAGCGCATTTTGGCTGACATCGAGGCAGTCCCTGCACTGCTGACCGTTGGTAAAGATGGCATCCTCTGGAAGCTCAACCGCGCAACAGGTGAATACATCGATCTGCTCGACACCATGGATCAGCAGATCTTCGTGGTAGACAGAGCCACTGGCACCCTGACTTACCGGGCCGATATCGCCGGCGCGGGAATCGGCGATACCTACACAGCGTGCCCCGGTATCTACGGCGGTCACAATTGGCAATCAGCATCATATGATGCTGACAAGCACCTGCTGTTCCTGCCAGTCCACCAGCTCTGTTCCGATATGACGCCGCGAGAGGTCGATCTAGGCCCCGGTGGGGGCGGATACGGCGCTGATGTTGCAACCTACCCCATGCCCGGCAAAGAAAACAAAGCGGGTGCATTGCTGGCCATTGATGTCCGCACGATGACAGTCAAATGGAAGATAGAGCAGGCAGCGTTGTTTTTAAGCGGCGCACTGTCCACTGACGGCGAAGTCTTGTTTATCGGGGATTTGGATCGACGCTTTCAGGCAATTGACACCCGCACGGGCGAGCAGCTTTGGTCGGCGCGGCTGCCCGCACCCGCACATGGCTATCCCGTTAGTTATGAAGCCGAGGGGCGCCAGTTCGTGGCGGTGCCAGCGGGCATCGGTGTGTTTCGTGCGCTAACTGCGGTGATCTTTCCCGATATCTACCAGCCCCCGGATGGCCAGGGACTGTTCGTTTTTAGTCTGCCGCAATAGTCCGGGCATCAGTCGACGCCCTTGCGGCCAGCCTCTCGCACCATCGGCGCATACTCGGCGAATGCGGGCGGCTCGGCGGTGGAGCCAGTGGTCGTGCCTGCATCGACTGTCAGGGTCAAACCACTGGTATAGCCAGACTCGTCACTGGCTAACCAGAGCGCGGCATTAGCAACATCCTGCGCCAAACCAGCCCGGCCCTTCAGGGGAGACAGCGCGGCGAGTGTGGCAATCGTCTCTTCGAGATTGTGGTGATCCCCTGTCATGACGTCCGCCACCATGGGCGTCGCCATACCGGAGGGGGCAATACAGTTCACGCGAACACCATAGCCACCCATTTCAGCTGCAAGATTCTTCGTCATACCCACCACGGCATGTTTTGCTGCGGCGTAGGCGTGGGGGCCCAAACCACCCATGACACCTGCGGTGCTCGACATACTGATAATGGAACCCGAACCCGCCTCCTTCATATAACGGCTTGCGTGTTTCATACCGTAAAAGACCCCGTTGACCATGATATCGATGGTCAGCTTCCACTCCTCGGCCGGCGTGGTCGACATGGGGCCGACTGCACCCACGATACCAGCGCAGTTAAAGATGACGTCGATCTGACCAAATTCTGAAACTGCCGCCTCCACAAGCGCCTGCACTTCCGCCTCTTCAGTCACATTACAGTGTCGAAAAATGGCCTGACTCGCGCCACCCAGCGCTGTTGCCAACCCCTCGCCCGCCTCGTCCTGAATATCACCCAACACCACTCGTGCACCGTGGTCGACGAAGGTCTTTGCCGTCGCCGCACCGATGCCGCTGGCGGCGCCGGTGATCACGGCGACTTTGCCTTCCAAACGCTTGCTCATTATCTGCTCCTAATAAGAAAGGCCCGCGGTAGCGGGCCAAACCGATCTGTTAGTTTCAATTGATGCCGATTTGATCTCAGTCACCAAACTCGTAGATCGCCTCGATACCAAAGGTACGGGGCGCTCTGACGGCGGCATAGGACCACAGTCCGGCGACGTCATACCCGTGGGTGTAACCGTCTTCATCAGACAGGTTTCGACCAAATAGCGCAAAGCGCCAATTGTTCATCTCGAAGTTCACCGAGGCATCGATAAGACTTTGTGCGTCGTTTTCAAGCTCTGGTGAGTTGGTCACGTTCACCCAGTGCTCACCCAAATAGTGGTAAGCACCTCTCACCCAAGCCCGGCCATAAGCGGTATCCCACTCGTAGGTCGCATCCAAGGTGGCGGTCATATCAGGCGCGCGTCGGAATTCAAGGTAGCTGAGATCGACTGTCTCCAGCGACACAGCGTCGGTGTACTGGAAATTGTCATACTCGGTGTCCAGCCAGCCAAGGTTGGCGCGCAAGGACAATCCCTCACCAATCAAAGCCTGCAGCTCAAGCTCTAATCCCTGAATGGTCGCCTCCGACGCGTTGGTCACGACGGTTTTCTGCCCCGTGCCGGTATCAGAGGGCAGCTGCAATTCCTCCTGCTTGTCTTCGTAATTCATGACGAAGTAA
>JADHQG010000052.1 GCA_016778045.1 Luminiphilus sp.
AACCATGAACCGACAATGGCTGTTGCACGAGCGCCCCGTGGGCATGATTGGCCCCGAGCATTTTAAGTACGTTGAGACTGATATCCCCGAACCCGGCGAGGGCGAGGTGCTGATTCGCAACCTGATGTTCTCTTTTGACCCCACCCAGCGTGGTTGGACCATGGACCGAGAGAGTTATCTGCCGCCGGTGCAGATCGGTGAGCCCATGCGCGCAGGCTGCGTGGCGCAGGTGGTGAAGTCGAATCACCCGGATTTCACGGTGGGTCAAATGGTGCAGGCCACCAACGGTTGGCAGGACTATGCGGTCGTGGACCCCGCGCACCCGCCCTCGAGCTTGCGAGCGATGCCGGAGGGTGCGCCGCCTGAAATGATGCTGTCAGTATTAGGTGTCACGGGCCTGACGGCGTACTTTGGTCTTCTGGATCTCGGCGATCCCCAGCCCGGCGAGACCGTGCTGGTCTCTGGAGCAGCGGGTGCCACAGGCTCCGTTGCCGGGCAGATCGCCAAGATCAAAGGCTGTCGCGTCGTCGGTATTGCGGGTGGCCCCGAGAAGTGCGCCTGGCTCACCGAAGAGGCGGGCTTTGATCACGCCATTGACTATAAGCAGGGCAATCTCGATCAGCAGATTGCCGAGGCCTGCCCCGAAAAATGGAACGTGTTCTTCGACAACGTGGGTGGCGACACCCTCGAGGCGGCGCTGAATCATTTGAATATGCGTTCACGGATCGTCATGTGCGGTGGTATCGCCAACTACAATGCGACCACGCCTCAGCCGGGCCCCACCAACATCATGAATCTGGTCATCATGCGCAGCCGCATGGAGGGCTTTATCGTGCTCGACTACCTGCCGCGCGCAGGGGAGGCGATCAAGGACCTGCTGGGCTGGATTGGTGAAGGTAAGCTCAAGTATCAGGTCGACATGCAGGAAGGGTTCGAGAACATCCCCACCACCTTGCAGCGCTTGTTCACGGGCAAAAACCTCGGCAAGCAGTTGCTCAAGGTCGCCGATCCCGAATAAACCCGCGCCTGCGATCACCGCAGACGCTCGTTAATAGGCTCCCATCTGAGCCGCTCTAGAGCGGCTCGAGCAGGGTTTTGCCCAGGTATAGACTGCGTTTTCACCGTTTTGCGCCGATCCGCGACCTCGTGTCGCGCCGTATAGTTGCGTAATCACATGGAGACTTCACGGATGGTTCACTTCACGCTCAACGGCGAGACCGTTCAAACCGACGTCGACCCCAATACGCCGCTGTTATGGGTGGTACGCGACTATTTCAAGCTGAAAGGTTCCAAGTTTGGCTGCGGTGCCGGTTTGTGCGGTGCCTGCACCATGCACGTGGATGGCGCGGCCCTGAAAACCTGTGTCACGCCGATCGCGGCCGTCGCTAACAAGTCGATTACGACGATTGAGGGATTGGGAACGCCAGAGGATTTGCACCCGTTGCAGGCGGCCTGGCACGAGCACGCGGTGCCCCAATGTGGCTACTGCCAGTCGGGTCAGATTATGGCCGCAGCAGCGCTGCTCGACGCCAACCCCAATCCCAGCAGCGACGAGATCGACGCCGCCATGGCGGGCAACATCTGCCGCTGCGGGTGCTACCCCCGTATCAAGCGCGCGATCCAGTCAGTGAGCGAGAATGCGCTGGCCTACGATGCCATGGCGCAGACGGAGGGCAGAGCATGAACACAGTCAATGTCTCGCGTCGTCGCTTCCTGCAAACCAGTGCGGTCACAGGTGGTGGTCTGGTGGTCGGTTTTGCCATCACAGGTTGCTCCAGCGCGCCCGCGCCCCTGCCGGTGGCCAGCACCGAAGGTGCGTGGACACCAAACGCGTTCCTGCAGGTGTTGCCCGACAACACCATTCGTTTTTACACCGCCCGCTCCGAGATGGGGCAGGGCGTGACGACGGGTTTGGCAACGCTGGTGGGTGAAGAGCTCGACGTGAACCCGCTCGACATGGAAATCCGCCTTGCCGGGGCGCACGAGGATTATGTGAACCCCGACTTTGGTATGCAGGGGACGGGGGGTAGCTCGTCAATACATGCACACTATTTACAACTGCGACAGGTCGGGGCCAATACCCGGACGCTGATTCTCGACGCCGCAGCCAAAGACCTCGGCGTAGCGACCTCGTCACTCACTACTGATAACGGTTATGTGGTGGCAGGTGAGACGCGCTATCCCTATGCCGATTTTATTGCGACGGCGCAATCGCTCACGATTGAGGGCGACGCACCGCTAAAGCCCGCCTCGCAGTTCCTATACATCGGTCAGGAAACCCGTCGGGTTGATGCGATCGCCAAGTCGACTGGCACGGCTCAGTTTGGCATCGACGTTGACGTGCCCGGTATGCATTACGCGGTCGTCGTGCGTGCACCGGTAGCCAGGGCCAGAGCACTGTCAGTGAATGCCGCGAGCGCCAAAAGCATGCCCGGTGTCACCGATATCTTTGAGATCGGTACCGGCGTGGCGGTGGTCGCCGAGAGCTTTTGGCAGGCCAAGCAAGCCGCAGCCAAAGTGGATGTGCAGTGGGAGTCACTGCCGTTGGAGGCTATTGATACCGCGACATTACGACGCGATTACGCGGCAGCACTCGATGCGGGTGACGGCGTGGAAGGCCCAAACGAGGGCGACATTGAGGTGGCACTGCAGTCAGCCTCAACGACCCATGAAGCCGAATATTGGGCGCCGCTGTTATCACATTCCCCCATGGAACCCGTGAATGCGGTGGTCAGTATTCAGGGCGATGAGGCGGATGTCTGGACCGGTATCCAGTTCCCGTCAGCCGTGCCCGGGCTGGTCTCACGCGTGGCAGATATCCCCGCTGAGAACGTGCGCTTTCATCAGACTTACCTCGGTGGCGGCTTCGGCCGGCGCGGCACACCGTCGCATATTGTCGAAGCGACCGAGATCGCCAAAACAACCGGCAAGCCGATCCAGTTGGTCTGGACGCGTGAGGACGACATCCAACAGGGACCCTTCCGGCCTGCCTCACTCATGCGCATCAAGGCGGGCGTCGATAGTGGCGGCAACCTGATCGCTTGGGACGCCGCGCGTGCCGGTGCCGATATTTCCCCCGATACCTTCCGTTCGTTGTTGCCGGCTCTCTACTCCTGGATGGGCGACGGCATGGTCGAAGGCGTCGCTAATTTGAGTGAGTGGTACTTCGAGAAATTTGCGACCGATGAGTCGAGTACCGAGGGCCTGTTCGAGGATTACGATCACCCCAACACGCGCGTCACCCACATGACAGTGGACCATGAACTGCCGATGACATTCTGGCGCGCGGTGGGCCACTCTTACACGGCGTTTGCCAAGGAGTCCATGATCGACGAGCTGGCTCAGGCCGCGGGCATGGATGAGGTGGCGTTTCGATTGCAGAACACCCAAAACTCGCCCCGGCTTAACAATGTCATCCGCGTGGCGGGCGAGCACATGGCCAGAATGAATCCGCCCGCAGGGCATCACCTGGGCTTTGCGGCGCACCATTCGTTCCGCACTGATGTGGCGGAAATCGCTGAGGTGTCAGTGGAGAACGGCAAGATCCGGGTACACAAGGTCACCTGCGTGCTCGACTGTGGTCAGGCGGTGAACCCCGACATCGTACGCGCGCAGATGGAAGGCGGTGTGATTTACGGCCTGACGGCTGCGTTGTATGGCGGACTGAGCCTAGAGGGCGGTGCGATCAAGGAGAGTAACTTCCACGACTATCCGATGCTGCGCATGGATGAGTCTCCCGAGATCGAGGTCATTATCATCGACAGTGGTACCAAGCCCACGGGTGTGGGTGAACCGGGGCTCCCACCCATCGCGCCGGCGGTGGCCAACGCGGTGTATAAAGCCACGGGTCAGCGCCTGCGCTCACTGCCGCTGCAGGTAGCTTAAGTACTGACAGTACTACCGGGTGGCTTGGCCCACCCGACGCTTCGGTGTCCCACATCTGAAGGTTTTGCAGGCCAGTGGCCGCTGGCGCTCCTGCCTGCGGGCACATACTTACTGTGGTTTCCGGTTAAGAGCGCCTTGCATACAATGCTTCGCCCTAGTGCGTGAGCAGCGTCCCAGAGCGTTTGCGTTCTGGTGACCTGGCTATCGTCGATAGAGGTCGCGGCACGGGTGGCGAAACGCGCTCCAGCGGATACACTGCCTCGGATTAAATGGGCCTGTCGGAGAGTGGTGAGGATGGATGTAGCAGAACGAGTAGTGGTGATTACCGGCGCCAGTTCAGGTGTGGGCGCCGCATTGGCGACCAAACTTGCCGAGATGGGCGCGCGGGTGGTGGTGAACTACAGCCGCTCCGCCGAGGCGGCGGAAGCCGTCGTCACAGAGATCACGGCTGCAGGCGGCCAAGCGCTCGCGGTACAGGCAGATGTCTCGGAGGAGGCCGACTGCAAGCGACTGGTCGCGACCACGGTAGAGCACTTTGGGCAGCTCGATGTGCTGGTGAACAATGCGGGCACCACCACCTTTGTCCCCCACGACCAACTCGACGCCCTCACCGAAGACATTTGGCTGCGCACACTGCGGGTTAATCTGATCGGCGCCTTCATGATGTCTCGCGAAGCGGCGCCCCACATCGAAGCCGCTGGGGGTGGCGAGATTGTCATGACCTCAAGTATTGCGAGCACGACTGCCAACGGTAGCTCGATCGCCTACTGCGCCTCCAAGGCCGGTATGAACAGCCTGACCCGCACGCTGGCCAAGACGCTGGGCAAGAAGAAGATCCGCGTCAACGCCGTGCTGCCGGGTTTAATTGATGGCGACTGGGCCTTCAATACCTGGGGCGGCGGCGACGCCGAGCAGTACGAGGGCCTGAAAAAAATGTTTGCGGATCAGACGCCACTGGGCCACGTGGTCACGCCTGAGGATGTCGCAGACACCATTCTGTCGCTGATCACGGGTTCCGATTATGTAACGGGTCAACTGGTCACGCTGGATTCTGGCTTTACTTTGTAGCGTTCACCCGTGGCGCAATAAGCCTTTTGGTTTGCAGATGGCTATTGACTTAGCCCGGTGAAACTCAGGCAGCGTTGGCGCCAGGAATGGCTGCGAGTAGCGAGCGGGTGTAGTCCTCGCGCGGCGAGTCAAAGACCTGTGCGGTGGAGCCTTCTTCCACCAGCTTGCCGTGATACATCACCGCAATGCGGTCGGCGATTTGGCGAATCACCGCCAGGTCATGCGAGATAAACAGCATGGTGAGTCCGTACTCTTTGGTGAGGTCGGCGAGCAGGTCGAGAATTTGCGCCTGAATAGTCACATCCAGCGCTGAGACCGGCTCGTCGGCCACAATAAACTCAGGCCGCGTCGCCAGCGCGCGGCCAATGGCAATACGCTGGCGCTGCCCGCCCGAGAACTCGTGAGGATATTTGCGAAGGAAGCTTCTGGCCAAACCCACGTTATCCATCAGCTCGCGTATCGCCTGATCCAACCCTGCCTTATTGACCAGACCATGCAGTAACAGGGGTTCGGCCAGCGTGTCATACACGGTCATCCGCGGGTTCAGCGACGCGTAGGGGTCTTGAAAGATCATCTGCATTCGGTGGCGGAACTGCTTGAGCGCGCGGCCCTCCAGCGATGACAGCTCGGTGTCTTCAAAGGTGATCTGGCCGCCCGTAATGGGTACGAGCCTGAGAATGGAGCGTCCCAGCGTTGACTTACCGCTCCCAGACTCACCGACCAATCCGAGCACTTCACCGCGGTGAATTTCCAGCGAGACATCGTCCACCGCCTTGACGGGTTCGGCACCTGCGGTGGGGGTAAACCAGGTACGAAGATGCTCTATGCGGATCAGCGGGTCCGGCGCCACCGTATCGGCTGCCTTTTGCCCGCTGGGGATCGCCGCCAGCAGTTTCTGTGTGTACGGATGCTGTGGGTTGTCAAAAATCGCTTTCGGCTGGCCGCTTTCAACGACCTTGCCTTTCTCCATGACCACGATTTGATCCGCGATATCAGAGACCACCGCAAGGTCGTGGCTGATAAATAAAACGCCGATATCGCGCTTGGTCTGAAGTTCGGCAATGAGTCTGAGAATCTGTGCCTGTATGGTCACGTCCAAAGCGGTGGTGGGCTCATCAGCAATCAATAACTTGGGCTCGTTAATGAGCGCCATCGCGATCATCACTCTTTGGCGCATGCCGCCTGAGAACTCATGGGGAAACGCACTCATCGCCGCCTGCGGGTCGCGGATACCAACCTCATCAAGCAGCGCCATTGCTCGCGCGCGCGCCGGACCTTTGGCCAGATTCTGGTGCAGGGTGAGCGGCTCAATCAGCTGATCGCCAATTTTCATAAACGGGTTCAGGCAGGTCATGGGGTCCTGAAAGATCATGGTGATGTCGCGCCCGCGAATGGCGCGCAGTTCCGCTTCTGAGAGCGCGAGCAGATCCTGACCCTGAAAGTTTGCGGTACCACCATCGATGCGCCCAGGTGGGCTGGGTACCAAGCCCAACATGGCGTAACAGGAGACCGATTTGCCCGAGCCGCTCTCGCCAATGATGGCGGTGATCTGACGCTGCTCGACTGAGAAGCTCACATTATCAACGGCCTTATTGGTGCCGTTGCGGGTGACAAAGCTGACAGAGAGATTATCGACGGAGAGTAAGGCCACGGTTCAGTCCTTGGAGCCGCGCACGTCAAGCGCGTCGCGCAGGCCGTCGCCCAGAAAATTGAGTGAGAAAAGGGTGAGCGTTAGCGCACAGCCCGGGAAGATCAGGAGCCACGGATATTCTTCCATGGTTTCCGCACCGTAGCTGATGAGGAGCCCCCAAGAGGTCGCCGGTGGCTGAATGCCCAGGCCGAGGAAGCTCAAAAACGCCTCCAGCAACATCACACTCGGAATCGTTAGCGTGGTGTAAACGATGATCGGCCCCAACGCGTTGGGTACCACGTGTTTGCGAATAATGGCGGCTGGCGAGAGCCCCACCGAAACGGCCGCCTCAACAAACTCTTGTTGCCGCAATGATTGCACCTGCGAACGCATGATGCGCGCCATGGTCAGCCACTCCACCGCCCCAATAGCGAGGAAAAGCAGCAAAATATTGCGTCCAAACACCACCATCAACAACACGATGAAAATCATGAAGGGCAGGGCATAGAGAATGTCGACCAAGCGCATCATCACGGCATCGACCCGGCCGCCCACATAGCCCGCAATAGCGCCCCAGGTCACGCCAATCAGTAGCGCTACCGCGGTGGCAATAAAGCCAACTGCGAGCGAGATGCGCCCGCCATACATGATTTGGGTCAATAGGTCGCGACCAAAGATGTCAGTGCCCAACCAGTGCGCGGCCGAGGGAGGCGTTGCGCCGAGGTCGAGGTTTTGTGCCTCATAGCTATAGGGTGCGAGCCACGGTGTCAGCAGCGCTACGACCACCATAAAGAGCAATACGCCGCCGCCAAACACGGCGAGTTTGTTCTTGCGCAGTCGCAGCCAGGCATCGTGCCAGAGCGAGGAGCCTTTCTCGGCGTCGTCGAATACCTGCGTGGCAGTATTCATGAGCCGCCCCCGCTCAGCTGGTGCCGGAGTCTTGGGTTGAGCCAGGCGGCGATAATGTCACTCACTAAATTGAAGAACACAATGAGTGAAGATAAGAATACGGTGGTACCCAAAATCATGGTGTAGTCGCGATTAAAAGCGGCCTGCACATAGAAGCGTCCGAGACCGGGAATTTGGAAGATGGTCTCAACCACAAACGAGCCTGCCAATAAGCCCGCAAATGCCGGGCCGAGAAAGGCAATCACCGGAATTAGCCCACCGCGTAGCGCGTGCTGCGTGACCACGCGCCACTCTGGTAATCCTTTGGCGCGCGCAGTGCGAATGTAATCCTGAGACAGAATCTCCAGCATGCCAGCGCGACTCAAGCGTGCAATATAAGCGGCATAGGCTGAGCCCAAGGTCAGTGCCGGCAAAATCTTGTCACCGGGAATATCGCCCCAGCCCGTGATCGGTAGCCAGTCTAGCCAGATGCCAAACACCAGCACCAACAGCGGCCCTAATAAAAATGACGGCATACAGATGCCGATCATGGCCAGACTCATGGGGACGTAATCTTGTGCGGTGTTGGGTCGTAGCGATGCAACTACGCCGGCAGTCACACCTATTATCAGCGCGATCATCAATGCATATAGACCGAGCTCAGCGGTCACCGGTAGCCCCGAGAACAGGATTTCATTCACGCTACGACCGGGGTACTTGAACGAGGGGCCGAGGTCTCCCTGGGCGAGATCGCCAAGGTAGGCGAAGTACTGCTCGTGTAACGGCAGGTCGAGCCGATACTGCGCCTCGAGTGCTTTTTTGACCTCTGGAATGACCACTTTTTCCTGATCAAACGGGCCGCCGGGAGCAGAGCGCACCAAAAAGAAAGTGGCGGTGATCACGACAAAGATCACAGGCAGTGCTTGCAAAACGCGCATCAGTATAAAGCGCAGCATTAGCGCAGCTCCTCGGGCAATGATCGACCCGGGATCAGCTTCACATATTTGAGATTCAGTGAGTCCATAAGATTGGCGTACATGCCCTCTACGCTCGGATGAATCAGATGCTTACTGGTGTAGGTATAAAGCGGAATGATCGGCATCTGTTCCATCAGCATGGTCTCGGCTTCGGTAAACAGTGCGTAGCGCTCCTCGCGCGTGGCAGCCTTGGGTGCTTTATAAAGGATCAGGTCATCGTAGACAGGGTCGGCGAAGTGGGTGTTGTTGTTACCGCCGCCGGTAATAAACATATCGAGAAAGTTATTGGCGTCGACGTAGTCGCCAATCCAGCCGCGTCGGGCGACCTGAAAGTCTATTTGGCTCACCGCATCGAGATACACCTTCCATTCCTGATTGGAGATGGTGACATCGATACCCAGCTCAGACTTCCACATTTGCTGAATAGCCACTGCAATTTTGCGATGCGCTTCTTGCGTGTTGTAGAGAATCTCGATACCGGGCCAACCCTCACCATTGGGGTAGCCCGCCTCGGCTAACAGCGCGCGGGCTTGTTCGGGGTCGTAGTCAAACAGTTTGGGTGGGTAGTACCCCAGTGTATCTGGCGGCGTGATGGAGTAGGCCGGCACTGCGGTCTCTTGCAGCACCGTACGCACAAGCTTGTCGCGATCAACGGCCATAGACAGTGCCTTGCGCACCCGCACATCGTCGACCGGTGGTCGCTGGGTGTTGATTAAGTAGTAGTAAGTGCCAAGATAGGGCGCCTGCACATAAGGGCTGTCAGGCATCTCGCGATACGCGGGGATCTTGTCCAGCGGTGCAACCTGGGTGTAATGCAATTGCTCGGCGCGGAACATGCGCTCCTCGCTCACGACATTTTCAGTAGGGTAGAACACCACTTTATTGAGCGAGACATTGTCGCGGTCCCAGTACAGGTCGCTTTTCTCTACGATGATTCGGCGGTTCAGCGACCACTCGGTCAATTTAAACGCGCCGTTGCTCACGATATTGGCGACCCGGGTCCAGGGCGTATAGCGGTCAGTCATCTCGCCGAACTGAAGCAGCGTTTCAGGGTGCACCGCAAAGGTGCTGTAGTGGTCCATGAGCTGAATAAAGTAGGGGGTGGGTGCGTTCAGCGTGACTTCTAATGTCGTGTCGTCGAGGGCTTTTACGCCCACCTCGCTAAAGTCGGTGATCTGCCCCTTGAGGTAGGCCTCGGCGTTGACCACCGGGAACAGCATGTAGGAGTACTCGTTACCCGTCATTGGGTGTAACGCGCGGTTCCAGCTCCACACGTAGTCGCCGGCGGTAACCTGGTCGCCGTTGGACCATTTGGCGTCGGGGTTGAGGTGGAAAGTGATGACACGGCCTTCATCGCTGAACTCCCAGCGCTCGGCGACACCCGGTTCAGGTTCCAGCGTGATCGGGTTTTTGACGGCCAGGCCTTCAAACAGCGCGCGAATAATATGGTTCTCGGGTACGCCGGTCACCACATGGGGGTCGAGGCCTTGAGGCTCCGCTCCGTTGCCGTAGTGCAACACACCATCGCGGTTGCCGGTGACGACGTTGCTTTCACCGCCGCCGCAGCCTGCCAACAGCAGGAGCAGCAACCAGAAGGTCACGTAGGCACCGATGCGGTGCGGTGTGATGGCGAGAAGCGCGGCCGAAGCCACGGGGGTGCAATGCCTGACGGCTGCACATGAGGATGGTTGCGTCAAAACCGATTACCTACCCACAGAGTGTCCTTATGCTACCGGAGTTTGGTGCCGCTGAGACCCCCAATATTGCGGTCGATATTGTCGGCGATAGGTACCAAACGCTCCGCGCGCCTTTGATAAACTACCGCCTTAGCTATCAGCCCCAAGTGACTCCTGATGACGGTTCGAACGCGCGTTGCGCCCTCTCCAACTGGTGATCCCCATGTGGGTACCGCCTACATGGCGTTGTTCAACCGTTGCTTCGCCCACGCTCACGACGGGCAATTCGTATTGCGCATTGAGGATACCGATCAGGCCCGCAGTACCCCCGAGGCAGAGGCCAAGATTTTTGAATCGCTCAGATGGTTGGGGCTCGACTGGGACGAAGGCCCGGACGTAGGCGGCCCGGCAGGCCCATACCGACAAAGTGAGCGCGCCGATATTTACAGCGGCTATGCCTGGGAGCTGATAGAGAAAGGTCACGCCTTTGTTTGTTACCGCACGCCTCAAGAGCTCGATGCGTTGCGTGAAGCGCGCCGCGAGGCTGGCCAATCCACCGCGCTAAAACCCTCCGACTTAATTTTGCCCGAAGACGAGCAGGCGGCGCGTAAAGCGGCGGGGGATGCCTACGTCATTCGCATGATGGTCCCTGAGGACGAGGGCGTATGCGCGGTTGAGGATATGCTCCGCGGCACCATCGAGTTGGACTGGGGTATGGTAGATGCTCAGATTCTGCTCAAGTCAGACGGTCTGCCCACTTATCATCTCGCCAATGTGGTCGATGACCATTTGATGGAGATCACCCACGTGATTCGCGGCGAGGAGTGGATTAATTCCGCGCCTAAACATCAACTGCTGTATGAGTACTTTGGTTGGGATATGCCGCTGCTGTGTCACCTGCCGCTGTTAAGAAACCCCGACAAATCAAAGCTGAGTAAGCGCAAAAACCCAACCAGCATTTTGTACTACCAGCGCATGGGCTTTTTGCCCGAAGCGGTGCTGAATTATCTGGGTCGCATGGGCTGGTCGATGCCCAACGAGGAAGAGAAATTCACGCTGAAGGAAATGCAGGCCGCGTTTGATATCACCCGGGTCTCGCTCGGTGGGCCGGTCTTTGATATCGAGAAGCTCAAGTGGTTGAACGGTCTGTGGATCCGGGAGTCACTGACAGCTGATGAGTTGGTACGGCGGTTACGAGATTGGGCGCTGAACCGCGACATGCTCGATAAAATTTTGCCCCACGCGCAGGGCCGCATCGACCTGCTGTCTGATCTGATACCGCAGGCGGCGTATCTGTTGTCGGGTGAGCTGGCGCTCAATGCGGATGCATTTGGGTCAGAGGGCGATGAGCGCGACCAAGCGGTCATGCAGATGCAGTTTGTGCTGTGGCGGTTAGAGGCCCAGCAGGACTGGCGTCGCGATGCCTTGTTTGAGGCTCTGAAAGCGCTTGCCGATGCCATGGGGCTCAAGCCAAAAGCGTTGTTTGCGCCGCTTTTTGTCGCGTTATCTGGCGAGCGGGTGGCGTATTCCATACCCGACTCTATGGCGATTCTCGGCCCGGATATGACCCGTGCGCGCCTGAGGCATGCAATAGATGCCTGCGGCGGCGTCTCGAAAAAAGCCGCCAAGCGTCTGGAAAAAGAGTACGCCGGGTTGGGGCTATAGCGGCTAGTTGGCGTTGTTTTTGTTGAGCAGGCACAGACCTGCCAGCACCGCAAAGGTTGCCTCAAACAACAGCGCGTACCAAGTGTAGCTCGTGAACTCGGAGCTCATGGCAACATCGGCCGCGCCTTGAGCTGCTTGTACGGTCAGATCGAAGTTGCCAAAAGCCACGCTCCCTCTGGCGGCAGCTAAACCGCCGAGTATCATCATCAGTAGCCATAGCCCGGGGCGGAGGTAGCCCTTCAAGATCCCGGAGAGCAGGATGATGCTGCCGAGGCAGAGCTGCAGACCGCCATACATCGCAGCGAGTTCTGCCAAACCATCCTGATGCGCGACCCACAGGCCGGCATATTCTGCAGGCAGCTCTGGGTTGTACCAGCACATGGCGCCGTAAACGATAAACAGGGCACCGGGTATGACAAGGACGGCTCGGGCTAACATGTTCAATACCTCTCTTTAGGAGCGCGCCATTTTACTACCGATAGCTGGGGAGTGAAGCGGGCATAAGCAAGCGTCAGGAGACGTTGAATGCCTCTGGTGATGGCGCAGATCCGCCACGACGACAGGCCAAAGGGGTCGCTTGACACGATTCGGTGGGATACGTACTGTTGCGCCCCTCGACGCTCGTCGAGACCTGATGTGGGGCTATAGCTCAGCTGGGAGAGCGCAACACTGGCAGTGTTGAGGTCGACGGTTCGATCCCGTCTAGCTCCACCACATCACCCACCCGAAATCCTTATTTATCAGGCCATTCATCCCGATTTTGGCCTCTTAGGGCTTTGCCGCGATAACGACAGACGTTTCCGGCTCCTACAGTCAGCACTTGACTAGGCAGACTCGTTGGACAGTGGTGGCATGGAGGGCTGAATAATGAAGTTTCGATGGCTCCTGACATTGAGCCTTGCTACTTGCTTCTACATCGGAGATCTGTGGTTCGGCTTCGTCATCATCTGAAGCGCGACAGCCAAGATTTGGGTCCCTGCAACAGAACCGTCACGGTATCTTCACTTTAAATACACATTCATTTGATAATCTGCGGTTTCTGAGTCGGGAAAGCTCAGAGGCTTCATTGTTTAGCTAAGGCTTCTCGCCCTGCCGTTTGGCGGGGCTTTTTTTTTGCCGGAATTTGGATCCCAGCAACAGAACCGTCACGGCGTCTTCACTGCAACGTCACGGAAGTGGCATCACCCAGTAATGTTCATTCGATACCTTGCAGTGGCTGAGAGACGTACTCATCAGTGGCTTTTCAAGTGTCTTTGCCCTGCCGTTTGGCAGGGCTTTTTTTTGCCCGCGATTTGGGTCTCATCTCCGTCAGGTAAGGGCCTCCTACTTTTCAATTCAGCCCCCCGCCTTGATACGATCCTTTCAGGTGTGAGATATCAGGGGAATCGAAATGATGACCCACCCGTTTACAAAGTTCGCCTGGGTATGTGTCGGCGGGACAATCGCACTCGCCGCAATCTGGACCTTCAACAACGCCGAACCCGATGTTCAACTGGCCTGCAAGCTCGCAAACAACTCAGAGATGCCCTCACTCTACGAATGTACAGACACCCAAACAGGCGAGGTAATTTTGCTAACTTGCAAGCGTGTCGCCGGAGTAAGGTACTCAATTAGTTTGCTCAAACAAATGACCCTGAGAGTCA